>JAEWIV010000433.1 GCA_023386865.1 Pseudomonadota bacterium | reverse complement strand
GCTCGGGATGACGGCGAGGGTGTGATGGCAATCTCCTCGAACAATCCGCCGCTCCTCGAAGTAAAGAACCTCAGGGTCGAGTTTCCGACGCGGCGCGGCACGCTCTTGGCCGTCGACGACGTCTCCTTCGACATCGCCCCCGGCGAGGTTCTAGGCGTCGTGGGCGAATCGGGCGCCGGCAAGTCGCTGACCGGCAACGCCATCATCGGCCTGCTCGAGCCGCCGGGCCGCATCGCCGGCGGCGAGGTCAAGCTGGAAGGCCGGCGCATCGACAACCTGCCCTACGAGGAAATGCGCAAGATTCGGGGCCACAGGATCGGCGCCATCTTCCAGGATCCGCTGACCAGCCTCAATCCGCTCTATTCGGTGGGCCGCCAGCTGGTCGAGACCATCCAAACCCATCTGCCGCTATCGGCCAGCCAGGCGCGCAAGCGTGCCCTCGACCTCCTGAAGGAGGTCGGCATTCCGGGGGCGGAGAATCGCATCGACCACTATCCGCACCAGTTTTCCGGGGGCAGGCGCCAGCGCGTCGTGACCGCGCTGGCGCTGTGCGCCGGTCCGCGCCTGATCGGGGCCGACGAGCCGACGACGGCGCTCGACGTCTCGATCCAAGCGCAGATCATCGCGCTGCTGAAGAAGCTCTGCCGCGAGCACCAGACGGCGGTGATGCTGGTGACCCACGACATGGGCGTGATCGCCGAGACCGCTGACCGCGTCGCCGTGATGTATGCCGGCCGCATCGCCGAGATCGGCCCGGTGCGCGACGTGGTCAAGCACGCCAAGCATCCCTACACCAAGGGCCTGATGGGCTCGATCCCGAGCCTCGGCGTGCGCCACGACAAGCTCACGCAGATCGACGGCGCCATGCCGCGCCTCACCGAGATTCCGAAGGGCTGCGCGTTCAATCCGCGCTGCACCTTCCGCGGCAGCCGCTGCCTCAGCGAGCGGCCGGAACTGATGAGCGCGGGCGCAAGCCGTGCGGCCTGCTGGCTGCACGATCGCGGCGGCGTCGGCGCACCGGTCGCCAAGGAGCTGGTAGATGCCTGACGGCAGCATGAACCAGTTCGTCAAGATCGAGGGACTGAAGCGCTACTTCGACGTTTCCGCGCCCTGGCTGGTGCGCACCATCGAGGGCCGTCCGCGCCAGATCGTGCAGGCGGTCGACGGCATCGACATCGAGATCGCCAAGGGCGAAACGTTCTCGCTGGTGGGCGAATCGGGCTGCGGCAAGTCGACGGTGGCCCGTCTCGTGGTCGGCCTCTATCCGCCGACGGCGGGGTCGATCGAGTTCGACGGCAACGACATGGCGAGCCGCCGCAGCCGTTCCGACATGGCGGCGCTGCGCCGGCGCATGCAGATGATCTTCCAGGACCCGTATGCCAGCCTCAACCCGCGCTGGCGCGTGTTCGACATCGTCGCCGAGCCGATCCGCGCCTTCGGCCTTGCCAAGGACAAGGCGGACCTCGAGAACCAGGTCGGCGAGCGCCTGCGCCAGGTGCGGCTGACGCCGGCCGACGGAGCCAAGTATCCGCACGAATTCTCCGGCGGCCAGCGCCAGCGCATCTCGATCGCGCGAGCGCTCGCGAGCCATCCCGAGTTCCTGGTGTGCGACGAGCCGACTTCGGCGCTCGACGTCTCGGTGCAGGCGCAGATCCTGAACCTGATGGTCGACCTGCAGCGCCGCCTGCAGCTCACCTATCTGTTCATCAGCCACAATCTCGCGGTCGTCTATCACATCTCAACGCGTGTCGGCGTGATGTACCTCGGCCGTCTGGTCGAAGTAGCGCCGACCGACACGCTGTTCAAGCGGCCCAAGCACCCCTACACGCGGATGCTTCTGGACACGATCCCCGACCTCGACATGACAGGCCGGCAGCGCGCGCCGGTGGCGGGCGAGGTGCCGAGCCCGATCAACCCGCCGTCGGGCTGCACCTTCCATCCGCGCTGCCCGTTCGCCAACGAACGCTGCAAGATCGAGCGGCCCAAGGCGCTGCCCATCGAGGGTGGCACCGTGGCGTGCCACGCCATCGAGGAAGGCCGGCTTGGCGTCGAGGAACGGTCGTACGCCGGAGGCGCCTAGACCATGAAGGGTCCAGCTGGTTCCAGCTGGACCCTTCATGCTTCAGCTTCACACCCGCATATAGCCCTCGAGCTCGTTGACCGCGAAGTCGAGCACCTTGTTCATCGGCTCGTTCCTGACGGCGTAGCGTACCACCATCTGGGTCTGCAGCCCGTGCCGATAGATCTGGACAGCGATCTTGTGCGGCGCGGGCGCCGCAGCGATCGACAGGATCTGGTGGTTGAATGGGTTGGCGTAGTGGAAGAGCGTTCCCTTGGGTGGCCCTTCCTCTGCCCACACTTTCAGGGTGGTGAGATTGGCGAACGCCGGAATGTCGTAGCCGGCGCTGGCCTTCACCATCGCTTCGATCGCGTCGGGTTGCGACAGCGCGGTCAACAGGCTCTTGGCGGCGCTCTGGTTCTTGCTGAAGCTCCAAATTCCCCAGAACGGCGTCGTGAACGGGCCATAGCGCCCGGCGGGGCCGGCGGCCATGCCGTGGTGCCAGGTCTGCTCGGCGACTTCCGGCCGGTCGCGCCGCGCCACTGCCCAGGCACTGGGTGGGTTCATGATCAGCGCGGTCTTGCCGGCAACGAACATCTTGTTGTTGCTGGCGTCGTCCCACGACGGCGCATCGGGCGGCAGGTAGGCCGCAAGCTGCTTCCAGTATTCCAGCGCCTTCCTGACGTTGTCGCTCTTGGCCGTGATCTCGCCCTTGGCGTTGACCAGCTCGGCATCGAAGCTCTGGAAGATCGCGCCGCAGGTATCGACCGAATCGGCGGTCGTGCCGAGGCCTATGCCGAACGGGAAGCCTGCCTTGTGGCAGGCGTCCGCCGCCTTGAGGAAGGCATCGAGCGTCCAGTCGTCGGCCTTGGGCGGCGCGCCGGCCGGATACATGGCCTGCACGTCGATGCCGGCATGCTGCTTCAGGAGATCGATGCGCGACGTCGGTCCCTTGAACTGGGCGCCCGGTGTCGCCGGCACGCCGAGCCACTTGCCGCCGATCTTGCCGAGATACGTCGTGATGGCGCTGGCCGCGCCGTTCTGCTTGACCAGCGGCGCCATGATATCGTCGACCGGCACGAGCTGGTCCGAGTAGCGGGCGCAATCCCAGCTGCCTTGCGCCAGGATGTCGTGGCCCGATCGCGCCTGCGCCTCGGCGGCCGCGGTCAGGATCAGCTTGTTGCCCTGCGAAGTGATGAAGTCGATCTGCAGATCGACTTTCTCCTTCTCGGCCCACGCCTTGGCGACGGCCTCGGCGCCGGCATTGGCGCCGGGCACCCAGTGATCCCACAAGCCGATTGCGAGCTTGCCGGCAGCATAGGCGCCGCGCACGAACGGTGCGGCCACCATGGCCGTGAGAGCGGCTGTATTGGTTACGAAGCGACGCCGACTGATTGTCCTCCTGGTCATGAGCGTTCCTCCTCCTGTGAACTGCCTTCTCGCAGCCAGTTTGCGGGCGCTCGCGTGATCGCGATGCGTGGCCTTTGTGGCCTCTCCGGAATGCAGGCATGAGTTACGGTCGCACACCGGAATGTCGCTGTGAGACCTACCGATGAGCACGGCAGCGACGTGCCTGATCGAGGCACGCCGCGACGCTACTTCTATCCAAGCAACGCGTTCGATCTGAGGGAGCCGCTCGCGGTTCCGTCAGATCGGGAAGCTGCTAGCCGTAGACCTTGCGGACTTCGCCGTCGGCCCACTTGACCGCGTCCTCGGCGGACATGCCCTGGACGGCTTTGGCGTACATGTCGACGATGATGTACTTGGAGAGCACTTCGGCGGCCTTCGGTCCCGCCGGTCCGGCGTGGCCATAGACGCGGCCGAGCCGGGGCGCTACGCGATAGGGCGCCATGACCGGGTCTTCCTGCCACATCTTATGGTTCTCCCACTGCTTGGTGGGGCCGGTGGCAAAGCCCTTCTGCACGTTGAACCACTTGTCATAGACGTCGGCCGAGTGGAACCACTTCAGGAACTCCATCGCCTGCTTCTGGTTCTTCGAATATTTCATCACCATCATGCACTGGAAGGGATGCACGCCGAACTGGCCGGCGGGTCCCTTGGGCAATGGCGCGTGCTGGATATCGGTCTTGAGCTGCGCGCCCTTGTCGGTCTTGTACTGGTCGGGCTTGCGCAGCGCCTCGATGTAGATCGACGCGCCGTTCAGCGTTGCGCTGATCGTGCCCGACAGGAAGGCGCGATTGTTGTTGGAATCGTCCCACGCCAAGCCGCCCTCGTCGTGGGAGTCCTTCCAGAACGCCGTCAGGAACTTCACCGACTCGATCGTCTCCTTGGTGTTGAGCTTGACGGTCTTGCCGTCCTCCTCGACTTCGCGCCCGCCCCACGACCACAGGTAGGGGTAGGCGAACGCCGGTGCGTCACCGACCGTGTGACCGAGGGTCTGCCCGAGCGGCCGGCCCTTGGCCTTGAGCTTCTTGCCGGCTTCCCGATATTCCTCCCAGGTTTCGGGAAACTTGGTGATCCCGATCTCGTCGAACCACGATTTGCGGTAGGCGACCATGGCGCCGATGATGCAATAGGGGACCGCAATCCACTTCTGGCCGTCGTGCGTGTTGGCCTTGGCGAGGTCGTAGTAGCCGCCTTGCGCCGAGCCGATCGCCTCGCACACGGCCGACACGTCGGCGCAGCTGTCGGCATAGAGCTGCGCCTTGTTGTCGAAGATCATGATGATGTCGGCCCCGCCCTGGGCCTGGATCGCCGCCGTCGCCCGCGGCTGCAGGTCATTGAGGCCGATCGTCTCCATGTTGATCCTGAAGCCAAGCGCCTTCTCGGCTTCCGCCAGCATCGACTGGCGCAGGATCTGATCGCCCGCCGGAACGAAGTCGTTCCACTTCAGCCAATGCAGGGTCGAGGTCTGCGCGTAAGCAGGAGCTTGGCCGGCGGCGAGAATGCCGGCCATACCGGTACCCGAGGCCTTCAGGAACTTGCGACGCGTAACACGAGCCATTCTGTCCCTCCCTGGTACACACGCTGTTCATCAGCGAGATTTATTCGGCAAGTGTAGGCCTCGGCCCGGGGCTGAGCCAGCGCGGCGGCTTGGCGGGGCTGGCAAAGTCAGCCCCTATGCCATATTGATTGCCATATTTTTCCGTGCAGTGGAGATGGCAGTGCGAGCAAAGAAGCCACTCGCGCGAGAAGGCGCAACGAAGACGGTCCGTCTCCGCCGCGAAGGCGCCGTCGGCGTCCAAGCCCGGCCCCTCAGCCGCGAGCTCATTGGTCCCAAGGGGAAGGTCGCTGTCGATCGCGTCATGAAGTCGTTTGGTTTCTCCAAGGCGCAGCTCGCCGAAACAGCGGGTCTCAGTATCGAGACATTCTATCGACCGGATCGCCTTGCAGCGCCGAAGACCCAGGCACGCCTGAGGGAGATGCTCGAGATTGTCAGTCGTGTCGCCGATTGGGCCGGCGGCAAGGATCAGGCGATGGCCTGGTATCGGGCCGAGCCGATAGCGGCATTCGGTGGACGAACCGCCGAATCGCTCGTGAAGGACGGCAAGGCAACTGCCGTGCGCGACTACCTCGATCATGTGGCCCTGGGCGGGTTTGCTTGAGGTTCCAAGGCACGTGCTATCGCGCGCACGATCCCAAATGGGCATTCTCACCGCTTTCCGGTGACGGCGCCAAGACGCATGGCGGTCGTTTCAATGCCAAGGGCATGCCTGCTCTCTATCTGGCACTGACGATCGATGGAGTGATCGTTGAGACGACGCAGGGGTTCGCGCATCGGCTCGATCCGCTGACCATCTGTTCATACCACGTAGATGTAGACGACGTGGTCGATCTCAGAGACGACAACGGTCGGAAGGCGAAGGGTGTCGCCTTGGCTGCACTGGCTTGCGCCTGGGCGGACGATGTCGCAAACGGACGATATCCGGCATCCTGGCGGATCGCAGACCGTCTCATTTCCCAGGGAAGTGCCGGCGTGCTCGTGCCGTCCTTTGCGATTGGCGCCAGGCCGGACATGACCAATCTCGTGCTGTGGAGCTCGGGCCCCACACTTCCGCATCGTGTCGAGGTCCATGACCCGAGCGGCAGACTGCCGACGGATCAGGTCGCATAGCCCCAACGTGCCTGGACGACGACTGCCGGGAACCAACCTGTGCTAGCCGGCCGCGCGAGGCAGGCCGGCAGCGGCGCCTGGCTCTCGTTTGTCCCGGGAACCTCGGGACCTCCCGCGGCCGATGGACCCGCTCTACACATGGTTGCACCGGCTACCGCTGAGAGCAATCGCACCTCCCCAACTTCCTGCACGATGCGTGATGTGCGTAGGTGCATGCTCGCCACGCTTGATTCGCCGCCACGCTCCCTTACGATCCGCACGCGTATTTTTTGGGAGTAGGAGCGGAATGCCGGTCATCAATCGTATTGCCTCGTTCCACAAGGACATGACCGCATGGCGCCATGACATTCACAGTCATCCCGAGACGGCCTTCGAGGAAGTGCGGACCGCCGACATCGTCGCCGACAAGCTGAAGTCCTTCGGCATCGAAGTTCATCGCGGCCTCGCCAAGACCGGCGTGGTGGGCGTGCTGCGCTCGGGCACCTCCAAGCGGGCGATCGGGCTGCGCGCCGACATGGACGCGCTCGACGTGCACGAGACCAACGAGTTCGACCACAAGTCGACGATCCCCGGCAAGATGCATGCCTGCGGCCATGACGGTCATACCGTGATGCTGCTGGGCGCCGCCAAGTACCTCGCCGAGACCAAGAACTTCGACGGCACCGTCTACTTCATCTTCCAGCCGGCCGAGGAGAACGAGGGCGGCGGCCGGGTCATGGTCGAGGAGGGGCTGTTCGACAAGTTCCCCGTCGAGGGCGTCTACGGCATGCACAACATCCCGGGTATCCCGGTCGGCCGCTTCGCCGTCCGTCCCGGCCCGATGATGGCGGCCTACGACATCTTCGAGGTCGTAGTGAAGGGCGTCGGCGCCCACGGCGCCATGCCGCATCACGGCATCGACCCGGTGGTCGTGGGCAGCCACATCGTGACCGCGCTGCAGTCGATCGTGGCGCGCAACGTCGACCCGATGGATACGGCCGTGGTATCGACCACCCAGATCCATGCCGGCGACACCTGGAACGTCATCCCGCAGGAATGCGTCCTGCGCGGCACCGTACGCACCTTCAAGAAGCCGGTGCAGGACATGATCGAGAAGCGCATCGAGCAGGTCGCGCGCAATGTCGCCACGGGCTTCGGCGCGGAGGTCACCAAGTGGCGCTACGAGCGGCGCTACCCCGCCACGGTGAACAGCGAGCAGGAAACGGAGTTCGCGGCCAAGGCCGCCTCGGCGCTGGTCGGCCTGGAGAACGTCAACCGCAACCCGACGCCGGCCATGGGCAGCGAGGACTTCGCCTGGATGCTGCTCAAGAAGCCCGGCTGCTACATCTGGATCGGCAACGGCGACGGCGCGGGCAGCTGCATGGTCCACAACCCCGGTTACGACTTCAACGACGAGATCCTGCCGATCGGCGCCTCCTATTGGGCGACCCTGGTCGAGCAGCAGCTCGCTCGTGAAGCGGGCCTGCGCCAGGCGGCGGAATAGTCCAGCGGAGTAAGTTCCATCGATTCGATAGTCGCCGCTGGCCCCATGGCTTCGACAGGACGACATCCCTACGCCGGTCAACGCATCGGTGTCGCAACCATGCACAGCAAGGAACTGGCGTTGGCGCCGCCCTTCCGGCGCGTCCTTGGGGCCGAGATCGTCGTCGCGCCCCAGCTCGATACCGACGAGCTCGGCACCTTCACCGGCGAGGTGCCGCGGCCCGACGCCTTGGTCGAGACCTGCGCCATCAAGGCCGCGCTCGCCTTCCGCACGCTGGACGTCGACTGCGCCATCGCCAACGAAGGCAGCTACGGGCCGATCGACGCCGTGCCTTTGGTGCCGAGCGGCGTCGAGATCATGGCCTTCGTCGACCGCAAGCTCGGCATCAACATCACCGAGACCCTGGCGACCCATCGCACCAACTGGCGGTTGCTCCGCTTCAGGGCGGGCGATCCAAATATCCCCAAGGCGGTGAAGGCGATCGGCTTTCCGCGCTACGGCGTGTTCGTGCTGTGCAGCAGCGACATGGCGCATCCGATCAAGACGGGCCTGAATACGCTGGACGACGTCGTGTCGGCGATGAACCAGGAAGCGAAGCGCTCGGAGGACGGCATGGCTGTTCTGATCGCCGACATGCGGGCCCATCGTAATCCGACGCGCATGCGCGTGCTGCGCGCTCTCTCCTGGAAGCTCGCCAAGCGCCTGGAGCGGCTTTGTCCCAAGTGCGACGCTCCGGGCTTCGGCTCGATCGGCAATCGCCGCGGGCTGCCGTGCGAGGCCTGTGCCGCGCCCACCCACTGGGTGCACTTCGAGATCGACGGCTGCATCGCCTGCGGCCATGCGGAGGCACGGCCGCGCAAGGACGGACGCAAGACGGCAAAGAGGCTTTCCTGCGCGAGCTGCGGCCCCAGGGCCCTGAAGCCGATCGATCGCCCGCTCTACCCCTCCTGGGCGTAGTTGATCGGCACGATGAAGCTGAAGCTGTCGCCGGCAAAGGACGGCGGCAGCGCCGGGAACGGGGCGGCCTTGCGGATGGTGTCGATGACGCTGCGGTCGATACCGGCCGAACCGCTCTCCTTGACCAACGAAATGCCGACCAGCCCGCCGCTGGGGGAGACCGTGAGGCGAGCGACGACAACGCCGCGGGGCTTGCCACCACCAAGCGAGTCGACGAGGAAGCGGCTGTGCAGCTTGCGGACCACCTGCAGCACGTAGTCCTCCTCGGCTCGGGCGTCCCGCGATTGCGGCGCCGTGGCCGCGGACCGTGACGCAGCGCCCGCTTTGCCGTCGGCCGTCGGCGACTGGGGCGGAGCTTGCTGGGCGACGGCGCGCGGCGGTGCCTGACGGATCGGCTGCTGGATCGGCGGGGCCTGAGGCTGCGGCTGCAGATCCGGCGACCGGGCCGCAGCTGGTGGCGCAGTCGGCGCGGCGGCTTGCTCGGCTGGCTTCGGCGCTGGCCGTGTGAGCTCCGCCTGCTCGACGATGCCGGGCTGTGCCGCCTCGGGTGGCAGGATGGATGGCGGCTCCGCCAGTGGCGCCTGCAGTTCCGACAGGGCGGGCAGCTCCTCCAGAGCCGCGACATCGGGCGGGCCGACGATCGGCGCCGCGTGGGCGAGATCGGTCGACCCCGAAGGCCGCCGATCACCGGTCGCTGCGGAAGTCTCCCCGGCGACGGCGTCGGATGGAGCCGTCGGCTCTTCCAGCGTCACTTCGATCGCGTGGTCCGGGATCGCGCGTTCCGGCAATCGTCGCTCGACCGACGCCGATGCCGGCCAGAGCGCTGTTGCCAACGCAGCGTGCAGAAGCATCGACACCCCGAGCGCCAGCAACATCGGCGACCATGAATCGCGATCCGAGGCCGGTGCCTGCACCACCGGCAAACCGGCCATGGGCATCGATGCCGCCCTCAGCCTGTTCGGGGCCCAAACGCACAGCTACCGCGCCCGCGGCACCATGCAGCGGTCCCACACCACCGCGCCATCGGCTACTCCCGCACCCAAGTTCCCACGTTGACGCAATGCCCAACGCGCCCGTGTCGTTGCCCTATGCGAGAAAAATCGCACCGGATTGAGCTCGCCCGCGGAGGGGCGCGCGATTCGGCCGGAACGATCCGCCTCGTCGTTCGTTATCGAAGGCTTCCCCTGCCTCCTCGGGGCAACAACAACTGGGGCTTGCCACCTGACCTCGACAGGTGAACCCGCCCGTCAACCTCCGAAGGCCGCCCGCGTTGGCGGCCTTTTTCGGGTCTGAACGAACCGGCGCGCGCTCAGCGCTGTGTAGGGCCGGCAGCTGCCTTGGTCGGCAGGAGCGAGGCGTCGAGGATGACCTGATTGGGCGCTCGCTTTACTTCGAGGATGCGCCACCTGTCGGCCGCCCGGCCGTCCACTTTCACCGAATAGGTCACGCGGCTGCTCTTATCGGCGGCGGTATTGCCTTCGACCACGCGGCTTACGATCAACTGGCCTTCCTGGCCGAGCACCGGCGTGACGATGGGCTTGGTGCAATCGTCGAGGAAGATCGATACGTGCCGCAGGTTGGAAATCTCCTCGCCGGCCGCTTCGCACGCCAGCCGGAAAGCACCGGCATGCTTGTACAGCGCGATTCGCGATGGTCCCGATGCGTCGAAGACCAAGGCGCCGAGCCATGCTCCCGCAACGATGCCGAGGAGACCGACCAACAGATGACTGATGACCGGTTGTCTTTTGCACACCGCGTCGAAGCGCCGTGAGTAGCCTCGCGGTTCTTCCGGTTCCTCCATTGCCGCACTCGCAGTCGCGCCGGCAGAAGGCATTTGGGCGCCATACCGCGCTAGGCGCGGCTCGCCCGACTCGTTTCCGACATAATGGAGCACGTGGCCCCTTCCCATGACACCCGTGCGGACCCTAGCGTGCCGCCGCGCAGTACTGTCGTGACCATTTGGAGGTAGCAACCCACGACGGCCTGATCGGCCTCCAGCGGGTTGCGGAGACGGTCGGACGGACCGTGGAAGTCCCATCCGACCGCCGTTCACTCGGCTTGCGATCGGTTCAGCCCGAGCCGACCGCTGGCATGGCCATGGCGGCCTCCTCGCCGGTCGGCCGCCGCCATCCGTAGCCGACGGCTGCGAAGTTCTCGATCTCGGCAAAAGCCGGGTCGATCGCCAAGAACTTCCTGCGGATGCGCTTCATGGCCGACCGGACGTTCACCAGGTAGCCGTCGGCGCCGAACCCGGCGACGAAGCCGACATAGTGCATGGTGTCGTAGATCGCCCTGTAGGTCTGCGCCTTGCCGAGGTTGGCAACCATCAAGCTGACGACCTTGTATTCGGTCAAGGTGAGGCCGACGTCCGTGCCGCGCCAATGGACACGGGGGTTGCGGTGCCAGAGGCTGAGAGCCCCGCAGACCTGAGGCGTTTCGCGCTCGGCGGCCGCGATGGAGGGCCGGCGGCGGCTGCCGACGACCATGCGGTTCAGTCGCTGGGCGATGACATCGGCGCCGCGCATCTTGTCGATGAAGTCGATGGCGCCGCGGTTGAGGGCGATCTGCTCGTAGTCGACCAGCGCGCGACCAGTAAGGAAGGCGACAGGTACGTCGATGCCGCGGTCCCGCAAGGCGGACAGAACGTCGATGCCCGACATGCTGGGGAGCGTCCAGTCGAGAAGGAGCGCGTCCGCCTCGGGGGAACGGTCCAATTGCTTGAAGAGTGAAGGACCGTCGAGGAAGCCTCGCACCGCGAAGCCCCGGTCCTCCAGTTCCGCCATCATGGTTTCGAGATAGAGCTCGTCATCATCCACGAGCATGACGCGATTGTTCGAAGTCTCCCAGTTCGTTGCCGGCATTGCCCTTCCTTTCCCACACGCGGCACAAACGTGTACGGGGCGCTTTGAGTTGCAGGCGGATCAACTTTGTCGTGCACTTCCACGGGAAGGACACAACAAGCAAGGCGGGTGTTGCAAACGCGCAACACTATCGCCCGATCGCCAATCGTCTCACGGCATCGACGACGATGGCGGGGCGATCGACGTGGACGTCATGCCCGCTGCCATCAGCTATGATGAAGGTCGATCGAGGCGACAGCGCGGCGAGCTGCCGCTGCAAGTTCATCAGCGTCGATTCCCATTCCTTGAAATAGGGGCCGTGATCCGTGGCGGCGATCACCGTGAGCGGCACGTTGGGAAAAGGGCCCGCCTTCGCGACCTGCCGGTTGCTCTCCGGAATGCCTTCCTGCTCCAGATATGCCGCCGTTCCGGGCTCGAGACGTGCCCGGGTCTTGAGCTCGTTCGGGGCATCGGTGCTCGAAGAGTCCAACAAGACGATGCCCGATACCTCCCTTGGATATTTGCGGGCGAACATCTGGACGTAGAGGCCGCCGAGCGAGTGCCCGACCAGGACGTAGGGCGGCGCGACATGGGCGGCGGCCAGCAGCGCGTGAAGGCTGGTGGCGACCCGGTCGGCCGTTACGGGAGAGCTCGTGTCGGCCAACGGCAGGCTCCTTCCCAGTCCGGCGCGGTCGTAGAGCACCACCCGGCCGAACGCGGCGATCCGATCCGCGACGGTATTCCACGTCGTGGATGCATTGCCCAGGCCTGCTTCCAGGACGACGACGGGGCCGGACTCTCCCAGCGTCTCGACGTGGAAGTTCTGGCCCGAGATGTTGAACATCAGATCCCGTGCGGCAGTCGTGCGCGCGACCAGGCTGGCCGGGCCGACGGCCATCGAGGTCAGGGCAAGCACGGTTCGTCGGGTAGGCATCGCAGCCACTCCCTCCTGACTACGCATCAGGGATGATGCTCATCCCCACCGGCTCGGCGATTTACAGGCAGGCATCTGCCTCAAGCGGCGACGTCCGTCGCCAGATGGAACAGGCAGTCGCCGCGCTCGCAACGCGCCGGCACGCGCTTGCACAGCACCAGGCCGGCGCGCTTGAAGGGCACGAGCTCGGGCTCGCGCCATGGCGTGTGGTGAAAATGGATGCGCGCCGCCGGCTGTCCCGCTGTCACCTCGGCACCGAGGTCGACCAGCGGCTCGAACAGGCCACCGTCGGTGGCATAGACGTAGTAGTCGTCGCCGCCGATCTCGGTGAGCCGCGTCGGCGTCGGCGCTGGCACGGGGCCCTGGAGCAGCCCGACATGGGCCAGCACGCGGCGCATGCCGTCCTCGGCGACCTTGAGCGAGCCCGGTGTCACCAGCCCGCCGCCGCCGAGCTCGGTGCCCATGGAGATCACTCCCTGGCGATACGACGCCGACGTGAAGGTCCTGCCGCCGCCCTGCGGCGCCGCGGCGAGGTAGCTCACCGGGGCGCCAAAGGCCTTCAGCATGCCGATGACCTTCTGCATGCGCGCCGCGTCGTCATGCTTGGGCGCCAGGGCGCTCGGGATGTAGGTGAGGGAGCTGCCGCCGGAATGGAAATCGAAGCTGTAGTCGAAGCCCGGCAGCAGCGCGTGCTCGATGAAATAGGCGATCTGCTGTGTGATGGTGCCATCGGCGTCGCCGGGAAAGGAGCGGTTGAGGTTGCCTTCGTCGATCGGCGAGGTGCGGCGGCCTTCCATCGCTGCCGGAAAGTTCGCCGACGGCAGGATGACCAGCCGGCCCCTGATGTCCTTCGGCTGCAGGTCGCGAATGAGGTTGCCCAGCCCGATCTGGCCCTCCCATTCGTCGCCATGGTTGCCCGCCTGCATCAGGACACTGGGCCCGTCGCCGTTCTTGATCCGTACGATGGGAATCGGGATCCAGCCGTAGGCCGAGCGATGCACCGAATGCGGCACGCGCACGAAGCCGGTGGCCTTGCCTTCGGCCTGGAGGTCGATGTCGGCTGCAAGGCGACTCATGGCCGAGAAATCCGCGCGCTGCATCTCGAAGTCCCTTTGTCGGTTGAGATCGTGGGTCGGTTATCCGTCCATCCGTCGCGTGAAGGCAATGGCGAAGAACGCATCGGCCGGCTGGGTCGGTGCCCGAGTCTAGGCTAACATGGCCGCCTCGAGAGGTGGTCCGATGAGTGTTGCTTTCGACGTCACCATGCCACTGCCCGGCGCTTCGTTCGGTGCGACGGTGCGCCTGGCCAAATCGTTGTCGCACGGCATTCCCGAAGGTCTGCCCGCCGTGCTGGCGGATGCCGACGGGCTGATGCTGATTCCTGGTTTGCAGGAGATCGCGGACAAGCCCGAGCTGCTGGTCGCGCTCAGCCGCGCGTTCGGCTCGGAGGTCGAGGATTATCGCTACACGCTCACGCAGCGCAGCTCGGTGCATACGACGGTGCCGGAAATCTTCCTGGTGTCGAACATGGCGCCAGTGAACAGGAAGCCGCCGCGGCGACCCGATCCGCCGGTGACGGCCGACGGTCGGCTGCCGGTGCAGTACCCGCATCGCAAGGGCTGGCACACGGACCAAAGCTATCGCCGGCCGCCGCCCGATATCTCGCTGTTCTATGCCGTGACGCCGGTTGCGAAGGACCGCGGCCAGACGCTGTTCGCCGACGGGACCGGCGCCTATGCCGCGCTGCCGGCTCGTCTGAAGGCCAAGGTCGAAGGCCTGCAGGGCCTGCATTGCCAGCCGGGTACGGCGCGTTCGCGGGAGGGCGCGCTGGCCGGCCGGACCGACATCGAGCAGGCGCCGACCGCGCGCTCGCAGCCGCAGCCGGTCGTGCGCATCCATCCCGTGACCGGCAAACCGGCGCTCTATATCTGCGAATGGGGGCAGATGGACTGGGTCGAGGGCCCGTTCATCGGCATGGAGCCCGGTCCGCGCGGCGAGGGCGCCGAGCTGCTCGACGAGCTGATCGCGCACTACACGCGGCCGGAGTTCGTCTACGTCCACGAATGGACCGTCGGCGACCTCGTGGTGTGGGACAATCGTTGCCTGGTCCATGCCGCGACCTGGTACGACGGCGAGACGGAGCAACGCATGATGTGGCGCACGACGGTGCGCGGCAATCCGGGCGCGATCTACGAAGGCGAGGCGAGGAGCTGGGTGCCGCGCGAAAAGGTGACCGCGTAGTTGCCGGACCGCCGGCCGACGACCGGCGGTCCAGAAGGGTTCAGCCCTTGGGACAGGGAAAGACCTTCATCTCCGGCCCGAGATCGTAGGGCGCCGGGACCTGGGTGAGCGACGTCACCTCGGTCAGCAGCGCCCAGTCAAAGGCGCGTTGATGCCGCGAGCAGAATTCCTGGTCGTGGACCGGCCGCTGCGCCGTGCGATTGGCGATTTCGGTGACCATGACGTCGAGGTTGGCCTTCTTGCGCTTGACCAGGGACTTCAGCTCGGCGGCGTTGCTCGACAGCTCGGGACTGAATTTCCTGACGAAGGCCGCGTACTCGTCGTTGAGATAGACCTTGCCGTCGGCGCCCTTGCATTGAAGGGCCCCGACGACGAGCTGCTGCTGGACCATTCGGACGCGAAAGGCCTTCAGGTCGGAGTCGTCATAGCAGATGGAACGGAGGTTGGCGGGAGGCGCCACTTGCGCAACCGGCGCCTGGTAGTCGGCTGAGGCCTTCCTGTCGGGCTGGGCCGCGGTGCAGGCGGCGAGGGACAAGGCACAGGCAATGGACAACGACAGCGGACGCGACTGTTTCTGCATCTTGTTTTTCCTTGAGAGGGGGAGTGAAGAGCCGCACGCCCTTATTGCTCGACGCCGCCATCTCGATGCAAGACGGTTCCACAATTATCGTCCGCCCAGTTTTTGCCCTTATTCGCCGGCGCGCTTTGCCGTCACAGCCGACGCTCGCTGCGCGGATCGAGGGCGTCCTGCAGCCCGTCGCCCAAGAAGTTGAAGGCGATGACCGTGATCAGGATCAGCAGGCCGGGCAGCAGCGCCAGCACCGGGGCTTGCTGCAGCAGCTCCTGCGCGCCGGTCAGCATGTTGCCCCAGCTCGCGGCCGGCGGCTGGGTGCCGAGGCCGAGGAAGGACAGCGTCGATTCGAGCAGCACCAGCCCGCCAATCGACAGGGTCGTGGCGACCACCAGCGAACCCGCGGCATTGGGCAAGATGTGGCGGAACATGATGCGCGCGGGCCGCGCGCCCAGCGCCTTGGCGGCGCGGGTGAAGTCCCGCGCCTTGAGCGACAAGGTCTCGGCGCGCACCAGCCGCGCCACCGTCGTCCAGCCGGTCAGCGAGACGATGAAGACGATGCGATAGAGCGAGAAGGTCTCCGACTGGGCAAGCTCGACCGGCACCCCGATCTTGCGCGGATCGACGGCGGCCAGGACGATCAGCAGAGGCAGCATGGGAAGCGCGATCACGCCGTCCGTGACGCGCATCAGCACGGCATCGAGCCGGCCGCCGAGATAGCCCGCCACCACGCCGATCAGGGCGCCGATGACGGCCGACAGCAGCGCGCCCGAGATGCCGACCAGCAGGGACACCCGTCCGCCGTCGAGCAGGCGCTGGAAGAGATCGCGGCCGAGATCGTCCGTGCCGAGCCAGTAGTCGGCCGAGGGCGGCTCGAAGCGGCGGAAGAGGTCGGTCGCCGCGGGATCGATGCCTCGCCACTCGGCGATCCAGGGCGCCATGAGCGACAGGATCACCAGGATCAGCAGGAAGACGAGCGAGGCCACTGCCAGGCGGTGGCGCATCAGCCGGGTCCATACCAGCCAGCCCGGGCTGGCCGACGCGCGGGCGGCGACGTCGCTCATGCGCTTTGCTCGATCGACACGCGCGGATCGACCCAGGCGTAGGCGAGGTCGGCCAGCAGGTTGCCGAGGAGGGTGGCCAGCGTGGCGATCAGCAGGCCGACCAGGGCGAGGTTGTAGTCGTTGTCGAGGATGGCCTGGTAGATCGCCTTGCCCATGCCCGGCCAGGCGAACATGGTCTCGGTGATCAGCGCGCCGGAGAAGAGTCCGCCGAAGGAAAGGGCCAGGATGGTGAGCACCGGCGCCAGCGCGTTGCCGAAGGCATGGCCCCAGCGCACGCGGCGCTCGGGCAGGCCCTTGGCGCGGGCGGTGCGGACATAGTCCTGGCGCAGCGCCTCGATCATGGCGCCGCGCATGAAGCGGGTGTAGCCGCCGACCTGGACCAGGACGAGGGTGGTGACCGGCAGGACGAGGTAACGGAGGCGGTCGCCGAGGCCGCTGAGCCAGGGCGTCTCCGGCCGGATGTCGGCCTGGCCGCCCGCCGGCAGCCAGCCGAGCTTCACGGAGAACAGGGTGATCAAGAGCAGGGCGAGCCAGAAGGGCGGAGTCGAGATGCCGCCGAAGCACAGGAGATTGATGAGGTAGTCGCTGCGGCTGCGCGGCCGCGACGCCGCCCAGATGCCGAGCGGCAGGGCGACGGCAACGGCGATGACGAAGGCGAAGCCTGCGAGGACGAAGGTGTTGGCGAGCCGCGGCCCCAGCACGGCGAGCACCGGCTGGCTGTAGGTGCGCGAATAGCCGAAGTTGCCGTGCAGGGCCTGCCAGGCCCACGCCGCGTAGCGTTCGAGCAGCGGCTTGTCGAGGCCATAGACGGCACGCAGGCGGGCGGCGTCCTCGCTCCGCATGTTGGGGTCGCCCGCGATCATCATGTCGATGGGATCGCCCGGCATCAGGCCGATCAGCAGGTAGACCACGAAGCTCATCAGCGCGAGCGTGACGATCGTCTGGACGGCCCGACTGGCGAGATAACGGCTCATGCCCGCAAACGCGCGAGCGTCACGTCAGTTCTCCCACCGCCACTGCTCGATCCATAGGGTCGAGCTGTTGAGATGGCCGGTCGGCGTCACGCCCTTCAGCTGCTTGGGGATGACGAAGGGATCGACGCGGAAGAACAGCGGCAGAACCGGCAGGTCCTCGGCGTGGAGGCGCTGGATGTCGGCGAACAGGGCGCGGCGCTTGGCGGGATCGAGCTCGCGCTCAGCCGCGTCGAGTGCGGCGTCCATGGCGGGATTGCGATATCCCGGATAGTTCTGGCCGCTCCAGGCGTTCTCTGCCGAGGGAATTTCCTTGGAATGCAACGTCGAGCGCGGCACGCCCTGAGGGCTTTGCACCCAGGCATACATGGCGAGGCCCGTGAACTGGCGGCGGTTGAGGGCCTCGGAAAAGACGCGCATGGGTTCGGCCTTTATGCGCACGTCGACGCCGACCTGGCGGAGCTGACTCTGGATCACCTGCGCCACCAGTTCGCGCACGCGATTGCCGGCGCTGGTCGCGATCTCGATCGACAGGCGCTCACCCTTGGCGTTGTGACGAACGCCGCTCCTGATGTCCTTGAAGCCTGCCTCGTCGAGTAACTTGCGCGCCTGCGCGGCATCGTAGGGGTAGTGCCTGGTATCCGGCGTGAACATCGGATCGAGCTGGCTGATCGGCCCGTCGGCCACCGGCTGCTTGCCCTCGAACAGCTTCTCGGAGATCGCCTTGCGGTCGATCGCCATCAGGATCGCCTGGCGCACACGGAGGTCTTCCAGGAGCTTGTTGTCGAGCATGGTGTCGATGTGCTCGTAGATCAGCGCCGGCTTGTAGATGAAGGTGTACTTGTCCTTGTGGCGCTTTTCGAAGGCCAGCACCTGGTCTAGCGACAGGCCGAGCTCGCCCAGCACATAGTCCACATTGCCCGACAGCAGGTTGGCTTCCAGCGCTGCGGTGTTCTCGATGATCTTGACGACGATGCGCTTGAAGTGTGGCTTCTCGCCGGTCCAGGTCGGGTTCTGCTCCAGCACGATGCGGTTGCCCGGGACGACCTCGACGATGCGGAAAGGACCGAAGAACAGGCCGGGATTGGTCGAGTTGGTGTCGAACGCCGTCTTGTTCCGGTACTCGGCGGGATTGGCCTCGAAGATCGGCTTCTCGATGTGCGCCGGCAGCAGCTGCAAGCCGATGCTGTTGTAGTCGAAGGTGACACGGTCGATCGTCATGGTGAAGCGGCGATCGTCCTTGGCGTCGAACTTGATGATCCGCCGGAAGGCCTCGGACGAGGCGACGCCCGACAGCGGATGGCGGCCGACCTCCACGGTGAAGGCGACGTCCTTGGCCGTGACCGGCGTGCCGTCGCCCCATTTGAGGTCGCGCAGCTCGAAGTCGATCTCCATGCCCTTCTTGCCGCCCCCCTTGCCGTCGTCCGGCAGGTCGATCACGCGGGCCTTGCCGTTCTCGATGGTCGGCACCTCGGTGCAGGCGAGGCAGACCAGCTTCCAGTCGGCGTTCCAGGCGGTGAGCGGGCGGCTGGTCATGTTGCTGACCAGCGACTTGGCCAGCATCGAACTGATCAGCGGGTTCCAGGTGCCGGGCGACTGGGTCATGCCCAGCACCAGCTCGTCCTTGGCGCGGGCAGGAGCGGCGAGCGCGGTGAGCGCGAGCAGAACAAAAAGAATGCGGCGGATCATGTCCGCCGCACCGTCGCATGACATTAGTTGGCTGTCACCGTCCCAGCGTCGGGCGCGGCGCGGGCGGTCGGCCGCCATGTCTGGCCGACCATTGCTCGGGTGCTTCGAGGAAGGCGCGGGTCTCGGCCAAGCCCTTCTCGTCGAAGTACTTGTACTTCGAGGCGGCCTCCAGCGCGTCCCACCACGTGGCGAGCGCATGCAGCTTGACGCCGCCTGCGGCCAGCATCTCGACGCTCTGCGGGAAGATGCCGTAATGGAAAATGACGAAGCAGTCGGTGACCTTCGCCTCGGCCTTCTTCAAGGCTTCAATGAAGACCAGCTTGCTGCCGCCATCGGTGGCGAGGTCCTCGACCAGCAGCACGCGCTTGCCCGGCTTGAGGTCGCCTTCGATCTGGGCCATGCGGCCGAAGCCCTTGGGCTGCTTGCGCACGTAGATCATCGGCTTCTTGGCCAGCGCTGCCAGGAAGGCAGCGAAGGGGATGCCGGCGGTCTCGCCGCCCGCCACGACGTCGATCTTGCTCCAGCCGATATCGCGCTCGATCATCTTGAGCGCGTGGCTCATGATCTTGGCGCGTGCGTCGGGATAGGAGATCAGCTTGCGGCAATCGATGTAGACCGGGCTCGCCCGCCCCGAGGTGAAGATGTACGGGTTGTCGGGCCGGCAGTGGATGGCCTCGATCTCCAGCAGCAGGCGCGCGGTGTCCCGCGCCTCGGTCGTGCCGCTGGCCCGAGCCGAAATTGCCTTGCCGTTCATCTTGTTGGCCACCCCGTTCAGAGATTCTGCGGCCGCCGCCTTGCCCTTCTTCTTCGTCGCCATCTGGTGCCTTTCCCCCGATCGGCTTGCGACAAAATGACGGGCGAGTGTTTAGCGTCCATCCAGAGGACCGGCAAGTGCGAGAGCGCGTTCAGACCGTCGAAGTTAGTCAGTTTCTTTGGAATACCGACTGTAAGGCAGCCGCCAACCGCGATATAGGGACATCAGCCTCAGGAAAAGGCAGAGGCCGGCCCCGAAAGCCATGACCGGGACGGCGGGCAGGCCGAGCGCGGAACCGAGGGCGATCGAGCCGGCACCGCCCAACGCAGCCACGGCGTAGAGCTCGGCCCTGAGCACGATCGGGATCTCGAGCGTCAGAAGGTCCCGTGCCACGCCGCCGCCGATGCAGGTCACCATGCCCAGCACGGCCGCCACGAACGGGTCGAGGCCGTAGGCCAGCGCCTTCTCGGTGCCGGTCACGGCGAACAGGCAGAGGCCGGCGGCGTCGAAGAGCTGCACCGGCGTCCTCAGCCGCGCGATCAGTGCGGAGGCGACGAAGCCGACCAGCCCGGCGGCGATGGTGACGGCGACGTAGCGCCAATGGGCGATCGCCGCCGGCGGCACGGCGCCGATCAGGAGATCACGGGCGATGCCGCCCGCCACGCCGGCGGCC
>JAEWIV010000413.1 GCA_023386865.1 Pseudomonadota bacterium | reverse complement strand
GACTGCGGTCGCGGCGAGCCAGCCCGCCGCCACGACGGGCCCCAGGCCGGGGATGGCGAGCAGGCCGATTCCGGCCAGCAGCCCGGCGCCGCCGCCCAACGCGCCGCCGATCCCGGCGCCCTTCGCGGCATCGGAGACTTCGTCGACGTCGGCGTAGTCCTTGCTCACGTGCTTGTTGGCCAGAAGGCTGATATCGGACGAGGCAATACCTGCCTTCTCCAGCGCCTCGACGGTGGCCCGCGCCTGCGCGTAGCTGTCGTAGACTCGGCATACGGTTTTCATGTCGTCTCCTTGAGGATCGGGTTACTGCTGCGCCGTGGTGACAACGTTGCCCTTGTAGTCGACGGCGATCTCGACGGGCTTGCCGTTCAGGGTGGCCTTGCCGCGCCAGATCCCGTCGTCGTCCTTCTTCAGTCCGGAGACGCTGTCGACGCCGCCGTGGCCGATCGCGCGGTCCTTGGCTTGGCCCTCGGTGAAGCTGTTGGCGCCCTTAAGCGGTGCGCCGGCCTCCGCCTTGTGCGCCGCGTAAAGATCGTTCTTGCAGGCATCCATGAATTCGGCCTGCGTGATGCGCCCTTCGGTTGCTACCGTGCGATTGCCGACGCGCATCAACGCGACGTAGCGCATCGATTCATTGTCGGACAGCACGCCGTCGCCGTTGGCATCGGCCTTCTTCCACATGTCCTGGCATTCGGCATCGCTTGCCGCCCAACCTTGATTGATCAACACCGGCGCCGCCATGCCGAGCACGGCGGACGCCGCTAGCGAAACGATTTTCCTCACTGAACTCCTCCGCTGCTTGTGACTTGAGCAGCGATGTAACGTGCGCCCGGGCAAAGGTTGCCGGCAGCTCTCGGCTGGTGCCATCGGTGCGGATGCTTGCCGCCGCGCGTGTGGTCGCAACGCACGCGCTGCTTTTCCATTTCATTCGAGGCGCGCGCCTTCCAACGCTACGGAGGTTCGCTGCCCGCCGAGGTCACGACGACGATAAACGCGCGCTCAGAGCGCAAGCAGCTACGGGAGTTCTCGATGGCTTTGCTCGACATCCTTACCGGCCGCCGCGGCGCGTCGGGTCGCCTGCCGCCTCTGGCCATGGCCCTGCTGGGCTTGCTGGCCTACAACAAGCTGCGCAAGCCCGGACCGGAGGGCGAGAGACCGGGTTCCGGCGGCGCACTTGCCGATCGCCTCGGGGAATTCCTGAAGCCTTCTTCAACGGCGGGCGACGGTCCTTCGGTGAAGGGTGTGCTGGGCGCCCTGCTAACCGGCGGACTGATGGACCTGGTGGCGCAGTTCCGCGGCGCCGGCAAGGCCGACACCGTCGATTCCTGGATCTCTCCGGGAACCAACCGGCCGGTGTCGGCCGGCGACCTCACGCAAGTGCTGACGGAGGATCAGATCGCGTTCCTGATGGAACGCACCGGCATGTCGCGCGAGGAACTGCTGGCTGGCCTGGCCGAGCGGCTGCCTCAGGTGGTGGATGAGCTCACACCGGAAGGACGTGTGCCGACCCCTGAGGAAATGCAGCGGGCGGTCTGAGCCGCGGGTCCGCTCGGCAACCGCATTCCGGTGTCACGGCATCTTGAGAAGCGCGTCCACTTGCAGGAGAAGGTCGAGCGGCCGAAACGGCTTGTCGAGGACCGGTATCCCGTCAGCGTGCGGCGCGACGGCCGCCGCGAGCAATATCTTCGTCTGCGGGTGGGCCGCCTGGATCCATCGCGCCAGCTCGAGTCCCTGTTGATCGCCGCCGACGTTCACGTCGAGCAAGACCACCGCAATGGTCGGATCGGCCTGCAGCGCCCTCCGGGCTTCGGCCTCGTTGAAGGCCTCGACGACCTCGAAGCCCCACTGGCGGAGATCGCTGGCGGTTTCCATCCGGAGCAGAAAGTCGTCCTGGACGACCATGATCCGACCGGGTGGCGTCGAATCATTGGCGGCAGCTTGCCTGTATCGCGCCGTCATCGAGCGATCGGAGGGGCGGTGAGGACGGCCACTGATCTTCTGGTCTGAGACATTTATCAACCGATTCATCGTTCAGCGATGATGGAACCAAGGGCCGGCCCGGGCCGTTGGCCCGACCATGACAAAAGCCACGAAAGCACGAACGCCGGAACCTCCCACTTTGTTGCTCGTTAATGGTGACATCCTCGTGCGCACGGCGCTCGCGGCCTATCTGCGCGAGTGCGGTTATGCCGTGGTGGAGGCGGGTACGACGGAAGAGGCCACCGAGGCGCTTCGCCTGGAGATGAAGTTCGATCTAGCGTTCCTCGATGTCGATGGAGACGGGAGCGGCGGGTTCGAGTTGGCCCAGATGATCCGCGAGCGCCGCCCCGAGGTTCGCATCGTGATGGCGGCAGGGATTCCCCGGGCCGCCGCCCAAGCCGGGGATCTGTGCGAGCAGGGGCCGACGCAGCGCAGGCCCTACGATCACCGGACGTTGGAGAGGCACATCCGGCGCTTGCTCGCGCGCTAGAGCGCGATGACTTGAAGTCCACTCATTGCCGGGAGCGCGGCACTCCAGTGCCGCTCATAGGGTGTTGCAACAGCGCATGATGCGCCACTGGAGTGGCGCGCTCCCGGCAATGAGTCGGCCTGACCTCATCACGCGCTAACATGCGCGTGCGCTATTCGTGCCGCGTCCGGAGCGCGGCCGTCCGCCTCTCGTCGATGCCACGCCCGTCCTTTGTGATCGCCACGGCATAGTCGCGCTCCGCGGCCGCTGCGCTTACCACGCCGTCGCGCACGTCGCGCAGCACACGCGCCGGATCGCGCGTGCGCGGATTGCCGAAGCCACCACCACCCGGCGAAAGGGCACGGTAGATGCCGGGGCCGTGGCGCTGCACGCCGTATTTCGGCGCCTTGATCTCCCCGCCGTCGGCCAGCGTCAGCGTGACCTCGCCGCCGACACCGGCACGGCCGCCGGCTGCACCGAAGCTCGATGGTGCGCCGACACCTTCGCCACGGAAGGCATAGTCTGCCGTCGTGAAGACCTCGACCTCGTAGTCGCAGCCGGCGCCGCCGCGGAAGCGTCCGGGACCGGCGCTGTCGCAGCGCAGTTCCTGGCGATGGAAGCGCACCGGATAGAGCTGCTCGTAGGTCTCGAGGTTGGGGAGCGTGAGGCCCCCCAGCGTGATCAGATGGCCGATCAGGTGGAAGCCGTCGCGGCCTTCCACGCCGCCGCCGGCCGGTGCGCCGGCCCATTGGTACATGACGTAGCGGCTGCCATCCTCCTTGATGCCGGCGGTGACGGCGTGGACCGCCTTGGACCAGCCGGCCGAGGCGCGTTCCGGCAGCGCCTGGTCCAACGCCTTCCACAGGGCATGGATGATTTCGTGGGCGACGAACACGGTGTTCATGGTCATCGGCGCGGGCGCGCGCGCATTGACCATCGTGCCCTCGGGCAGCCGGATCTCGACGCTGCGGAAGGCGCCTTCGTTCTTGGGCAGGTCGGGCTCGAAGAACGACGACAGCGCCATGAACACCGCCGAGGTGGAGTTGGCGATCGAGCTGTTCTTGAAGCCCTTGAGCTGCGGGCTGGTGCCGGCGAAGTCGACGATCAGGCCGTCCTCCTTCACCGTCAGCGTGACGGCGATCTTGCCGTCGATCGGCTCGAAGCAGTCGTTGTCGACCGGTTCCTCGCTGCGCCACATGCCTTTGGCGAGCCGGGCGATACAGGCGCGAAAGCGCCGATCGGCATGGGCCAGGACGCCCTCGAAGAAGTCGGGCGCACGCTCGACGCCCAGCTCCTCGACCAGGGCGGCCAGCCGTTCGGCGCCGATGCGCGTCGAGCCGATCATGGCCCGCAGGTCGCCGTCGAGCGCCTCCGGCAGCCGCGTGTTGATCATCAGCAGCCGCCACAGGTCCTCGCGCGTGCGGCCCTTTTCGATCAACTTGAGGACGGGGAGGCGGATGCCTTCGTGGAAGATCTCGGTCGCGGCCGAGTTGTAGGTGCCGGCGGCGCCGCCGCCGATATCGGCCTGGTGGGCGCGGTTGCAGGCGAAGGCGATCAGCTTGCCCGCGACGAAGACCGGCCGGGCGATCACCCAGTCCGGCAGGTGGTTGCCGCCGGCCGTGTAGGGGTCGTTCAGCAGGAAGACGTCGTCGGGTTCAATCGCATCCTTGAAGTCGCGCAGGATGGCGCGCACCGCGAAGCCGCCGCCGCCGGTATGGATCGGGATCCCGTCGGCCTGGCTGATCAAGGTGCCGCGCGAATCGGCGAGGAAGCAGGAGAAGTCGTGGCTTTGGCTGAAGATCGGCGAGCGTGCCGTGCGCGTCATCACCCAGCCCATCTGGTGGGAGATGTGGTCCAGCCGGTTCTGCACCAGCGCGAGGGTAACGGGGTCGAGATCGGTCATCCGAGGACTCCGACATGGACCAGGAAGTCGTCGCGCGGGTCGACTTCCAGTCGATCGCGTGGGCCGACGAAGGCGGTGGTGGTGCGCTCCTCGACCAGCAATGGGCCGTCGAGCTGGCAGCCCGGCCGCAGGTCTGCGCCGTCGTAGACCGGCACGTCGCGCCAACCATCCCTGGGATCGATCCACACCTTGCGACGTTCCCGCGCCTTGGGCGCCGAAGCCTGGGCCGAGGGGGCTGCCGGTGGCGTCCAGTGGAGCAGGCCGCGGCCGACCACCCTGAGCGCGGTGATCGAGAGCCGTCCCCCGGGCTGGATGTGGCCGAAAAGCCGCTGATGCTCGGCCTCGAAAGTGCGGCGGGCCGCGGCTGCGTCGAAGGCGGCGCCCAGCGCCACGCGCACCGGCCATTGCTGGCCGTCGTAACGCAGGTCGATCTCGCGCGAGAGCACGGCCGAGCCATTGGCGAAGCCGTCGCGGCCCAGCGCCGCGCACGCCCGTCGCTCGAGTTCAGCGAAGCCTGCCTCGAGCTCGGCGCGATCGAGCTTGTCGAGATCGGCCAGGAAGACGTGCATGTAGTCCTGGCGGACGTCGGACTGCAGCATGCCCATGGCGCAGAAGGCGCCGGCTGCACGCGGCAGCAGGGCCCGTTTGCAGCCGAGAGACCGCGCCACTGCCGCACCGTGCATGGGACCGGCGCCGCCGGCGGCCACCAGGGTGAAGGCTGCGGGATTGTGGCCGCGCTCGATGCTGAGACGCTCGACGGCATGCAGCAGATTTTGCTCCAGCAGCCGGATCACGCCGGCGGCGGCTTCCTCGACGGTGAGGCCGAGCGGCTTGGCCAGCTTGGCCTCGATGGCCTGATGCGCCAGCCTGGCGTCGAGGGTGACGGCGCCACCGGCCAGCGGCCCGGGGCGCAGGCGGCCGAGCACGAGCTGGGCGTCGGTCACGGTCGGGTTGTCGCCGCCCAGCCCATAGGCAGCGGGGCCAGGCCGCGCGCCGGCGCCCTGCGGCCCGGCATGCAGCAGGCCGGCATCGTCGACCCAGGCGATGGTGCCGCCGCCCGCGCCGACAGTGTGGATCTCGACCGACGGCGTGGTCAGGTGGTAGCCGTCGATGGTGAGCTCGTCGGCGACCGGAACCTCACCCTTGGCCATCACCATGACGTCGCAGCTCGTGCCGCCGATCTCCATCGAGATCAGGTTGGCCGCTTCGCCCGGCGCGGCGCAGCCCTTCAGCGCACCGACGCCGGCCGCCGGTCCCGACAGCACCAGCATGACGGGGCGGCTGGCGACTTGGTCGACCGACACCGCGCCGCCGTTGCTTTGCAGCAGCAGCAGCGAGCGGGGCAGGCCGAGCTGGCGCAGTTGCTGGTCGAGCGCACTCAGGTAGCTCGTGACCTTGGGCGCGATGTAGGCGTTGACCACGGCGGTCGAGCTGCGCTCGTACTCGCCCATGGTCGGCATGACCTCGCTCGACAGCGAGATCCATTTGCCCTCCCAGCTTCGGGCAAGCGCGGCGCCGGCTGCGCGCTCGTGCACGCCGTCGAGGAAGGAATTGAACAGGCAGACGGCGACCGATTCGACGCCTTCTTCGTTGAACACCTTGGCCGCCGCATGCACGTCGACGGCCTCGAGCGGGGCGAGCTCGGTGCCGTCGGCCGCGATGCGGCCACGCACCGGCAGGCGCAGGTAGCGCGGTGCCAGCACCTCGGGAAACGGCGCGCGGTGATCCCACTGGTTCTCGCGGATGCCGCGGCGGATCTCCAGCGAATCGCGGAACCCCTCGGTCGTCAGAAGGCCAACCTTGGCTCCCTTCTTCTCGAGGATGGTGTTGGTGGCCACGGTCGAGCCGTGGACGAACAGCGCGCAGTCGCGCAGCAGGGCACTGAGCGGCAGGTCGAGCTGCTGGGCCGCGAGCCGCAGCACGCCGAGGACGCCTTCGCTGGGATCGGCCGGCACGGACGGCGCCTTGAAGATGCGCACGGCGCCCGCCGCGTCGCGCAGGACCATGTCGGTGAAGGTGCCGCCGACATCGACGCCGATGCGCCAGGGGGCGGTCAGGGAAAGGGAGGTGGTCATGCGGGCGGCCGGAGCTTAGCGGCCGCAGATTGGGCCGGCGACCCCGGCGTTTTGCATGATGAGCAGCCGGTCTGCACTTTCGCCGGTTACTGGAAGCATGCCCGGCAACTTGGTATGACATATGCACGAAGCGGGCGGGTCAGCCATGCGATGCGCCAACTGTGCGACCGACAACGCGCCCGGCAATAAGTTCTGCACGGGATGCGGCGCTGCGCTCGATTCGCAGTGCGGCCAGTGCGGGCGCGCCTTCCCGCCCACCGCGCGATTCTGCGGCTCGTGCGGCGCACCGCGGGCCGTGGCGGTCGCGCGGGTCCCGCGGCAGGGTGAGCGCAAGCAGGCCACCGTGCTGTTCGTCGACATCGTCGGCTCGACCGAACTGATCGCGGGGCTGGACGCCGAGCAGGCTGCCCAACGGCTGCAGCCGGCCGTCGCCGCCATGATCGAGGCGGTGCGGCGTTTCGACGGCACGGTGCTGGGCAAGACCGGCGACGGGCTGTCGGCAATCTTCGGCGCACCACGCGCCCAGGAGGGCCACGCGCTGCTCGCCTGCCAGGCGGCGCTCGCCATGCAGGCCACCATGATGGGACAGTCGGATCTGAGGTTCGTCCGCATCCGCATCGGCCTGCATTCCGGCGAGGTCGTCGCTGGCGCCGACGAGGTCGACCTGGAAGCGCAGGGCATCACGCTGCACATCGGGAGCCGCCTGGAGCAGGCGGCAGAGCCCGGAGACATCCTCATGAGCGCCGCCTGCCGCGAACTGGTCGGTGCCTATTGCGAGACCGAGCCGTCGGGTTGGCGCTCGCTCAAGGGTATCCCCGCGCCGGTCGAGGTGTTCAGGCTCGTCGGGCTGAAGGCAGGCGGCGACAGCGAGCGCTTCCGCGAGCACAACGCCGCGCCGATGCGCGGGCGCGCAGCCGAGCTCGACATCCTGAGGCAGGCGTTGCTCGCCGCCGAGCGGCATGACGGCAGCGTCATCGGCATCATGGCGCCGCCCGGCGTCGGCAAGAGCCGGCTTTGCTACGAGTTCGGCGAATGGTGCCGGCAGCGCCACGTCGACGTCTTCGAGGCGCGCGCGCACGTCTTCGGTCGGGCGACGCCGCTGCTGCCGATCCTCGAGCTGATGCGCGCCCTGTTCCGCATCAGCCCCACCATGGATCCGGCGATAGCCCGTCGCCAGATCGAGAAGAAGCTCCTTTCGCTCGATCCGTCGCTCGCCGACGACCTGCCGTTCCTGGCGGACTTCTTCGGCCTGCCGGTGCCGGAGCTGGAAGGCCTCGCCGTCGATCCGAAGGTGCGGCGGGCGCGCCTGCGCAATCTCGTCGTGCGCATGGTCAAGGCGCCGGCGCAGCCGACGTCGGTCATCGTCTTCGAGGATCTGCACTGGCTGGACGAGCCCAGCGAGGACTTCCTGCAGACCATCATCGAGGCGGCAGCCGGCACGAACTTCGTCGTGGTGCTGAACTACCGGCCGACCTGGTCCTGTCCCTGGCTCGACCTGCCGCACTACCGGCAGCTCGCGCTCGCCGAGCTCGACCACGGCGACGTCGAGCGGCTGGTGCGCGACCTTGTGGGTGACGATCCAGGGCTCGGCAAGACCATCGCCGACGTCGCGCGCCAGAGCGACGGCAATCCGTTCTTTGCCGAGGAGCTGGTGCGGGCGCTGGCGCGCGGCGGCGTGCTGGCGGGCGAGCGCGGGCGCTACCGCTTCGAATCCGCCGGCCGCTACGATCCCGTGCTGCCGCCGACCATCGAGGCGGCGATCGGGGCGCGCATCGACATCCTGCCCGAGCGCGAGAAGCTGCTGCTGCAGATCGGCGCGGTGATCGGCAAGGAATATCCGATGGGCCTGGTGTGCGAGGTCGCCGGGATCTCGAGGCAACAGGCGAGCCAGCTGTTCGACCGGCTGTGCCAGCTCGACTTGGTCAAGGCCTGTACTACGGTGCAGGGGCCGGGCTTCGCCTTCCGTCATCCGCTGATCCAGGAAGTGACCTACGCCATGCAGCTCCGGTCGCGAAAGGCCGCACTGCATGCCGCCGTCGCCGATTCCATCGTGCAAAGCGACTGGGGACTGCAGGACGAGGTCGCGGCGCTGCTCTCGCATCACTACGAGGCCGCCGGCCAAGGAGTCGCCGCCGCCCGACATCTCGTGCGCTCGGCGGGATGGATCGGGCGCACAAACACCGGCGAGGCGTTCCGGCAATCGAAGAAAACCCGCCAGCTCCTCGGCACCCAGCCCGATTCCAAGGACGTCGAGATGATGCGCGCGCTCGCCAGCGCCGCCGTGCTGACCTTCGGATGGCGTGTCGGCATGACGCCGGACGAGGCCGAGCCCTATGCCGGAGAAGCGCTGCGCTATGCCCGCGAGTTCGCCGACGACGAGGCCGGCCCTGAAGTGCTCATGCAGTACGGGCGCTTCAAGGCGGCGACCGGCTCGGCCGACGAATACGTCGCGTTGATGGAAGAGGCGTTGGCGATGCCGGCGATCGACCTCGGGCGTATCGCCACCATCCAGGGTTGCCTGGCGCAGGCGCACTGGTACAGCGGCCTGCTGCCCAAGGCGGAAGCCGCCTGCAATACCGCACTCGAGACCCTGGCGATCCGGCAGCGCCGTGGCGTCAACAGCATCGTCGGTCTCGACGCGCCGCCCTACACCTCGTTCGACGTCGGTTTGTGGATCAACTGCCTGAAAGCCCAGATCCTGGTCTGGCAGGGTCGCTTCGACGACGCCTCCGCGCTGCTCGACGAGGCCTTCCAGGCGGAAGGCACCAAGCGCGAGGCGCCGGTGGTGCAGTACATCGCCCACCTCGCCTCGGTCGAGTTGGCCTGTCATGCGAAGGACGGACCGCGCGCGCGGCGGCATGCCGACCGCATCCGCGCCTATGCCGAGCAGTCGGAGATCTCCTATCTGCGCGTCAATGCGCTGTTTGCGTCGGCGCGCGCCGCGACCGCCGCCAACGATTGCGCCGAAGCCGTCCGGGCGCTCCGCCAGAGCCTCGAGTTTGCCGCCAGCGCCAATGCCGGACGCGAGCACCAGTCGCACCTGTTGGCGGAACTGGGCTACGCCCAATACGGCAGCGGCCTTTTCGGCGAGGCGGTCGAGACCGCGCGCACCGCCATCGAGATGGCGCGCCGGCGCCGTCACCGGCTGGCCGAGTGCCTTGCCAGCATGGTGTACGGAGCGGGGATCGCCGTCATGAACGGCTCGGTTGTAAATGTCGAAGCCGAGCAGTATCTTACGCGAGCCGCCGATCTCGTCCGGGCGACGGGTGCGGCGCTGTTGGCGGCGCGACTCGAGACTTTGCGCGCCGACATGCGGGGACGCCTGAGGGCACGCGGCTAGGCCTCCGGCGCCCAGGCAAACGACGCTTCAAAACGGGGGTACGAATGGGTGGATTGGTCAGCGATAGCGCCACAAGCGACGTCATCAGCCAGATCAACAGGCGTTTCGAAGCCGGCGATCACATCGCCGAGGTGGCCGCGTTGCAGAAGGAGTTCAAGATCTTCTCGAAGGATCACAGCTTGTACGACAGCTGGCTGCTGCTCGGCATCAAGGCCGCCGATCCGCCGGAGCGCGCGCGTTGGCGCTACTGGACCGAGAAATACCTGCCGAAGCTCGAATCGGACCTGAAGGGCGTCAATGGTCACGACAGGCTGGTGAGGGCGTTCCGGGAGAACCTCGACTCGAGGACGGCGTTGCCGATGTACTACACGCATCACCTGCACAAGGACGAGCCGAAGGTCGTCGTCACGCGCGGTCCGGGGCCTCTTCATTCGCTGGAGGAGCATGTCGTCATGTCTATCCCCATCAAGCCGGCCAAGGCCAACGCCCGGACCAAGGCCAAGGCTCGCCGCCGCTGACGTTGCGATGGCGGCGCCGACCCCGCTGGCGGCGGTGCATGCGCGCATCGAGGCTTATTACAGCGACAAGGTCGCGCGCCACGGTGCGACTCCGCGTGGCGTCGACTGGACCTGCGCCCCGACCCAGGAGCTGCGCTTCGTCCAGCTGCTGAAACTCGGCGATTTCAACCGGCCCTTTTCGTTGAACGACCTGGGCTGTGGCTACGGCGCGCTGATCGGCTTCCTTGCACGACGGCATGCCGCCGTCGATTATCTGGGAATCGATCTATCGGCCGCCATGATCAACCGCGCGCGGCGGCGCCATCGCGGCATGGCAGGACGCCGCTTTAAGGTTGGCAGCGATATCCCGCGGCTTGCCGACTACACCGTGGCCAGCGGCGTCATGAACGTCATGCTCGATCATCCGCGCGCCCTGTGGGAGTCGTTCGTCGCCGACACGCTGCGACGCATGCGGGCCTCGTCCCGCCTCGGCTTTGCCGTGAACTTCATGGCCGAGCTGCCGGATGGCGTGGAAGCATCCGGACTGTACCGGACGGATCCGGCGCCCTGGGTCGCGTTCTGCCGTCAGGCGCTCGGTTGCACGGCCGAGCTCGTCGATGGCTACGGCATGCGCGAATTCACGCTCCTGGTGCGCCCGGCGGCCTGACCGCAGCCGGGGTCGCCGTCAGGTCCTGACCATCAGTTCGATGAGCGTCGGTCCATCGGTCCTGGCGATCGCCTTGTCGAATGCCGCCTCGAAGCCCGCTGCCGTGTCGACGCGCTCGGCGGCGACACCGAAGCCGCGCGCGATCGCGGCGATGTCCATCGGCGGATCGTTGAAGTCCATGCCGATCGGCTTGTCGTTGCCGTGGAACAGTTTCAGACGGTTCTTGAGGATCTGGTAGCCGGCGTTGTTGGCGATGATGAAGATCACCGGCAGCTTCTGGTTGGCCGCGCTCCACAGCGCGGTGATCGAGTACATGGCGCTGCCGTCGCCGATCACGGCCACGACGCGGCGCGCCGGATGGGCGATCTGCACGCCGACCGCGGCGGCGATGCCCCAGCCGATGCCGCCGCTCACGTTGCCGAAGTAGCTGTTGCGGTCGCGGAAGGGAAAGTAGTTGAACAGCGTCGTCGTGCTGGTCAGCCCTTCCTCGACCAGGATGGCGTCCTTGGGCATCTTGTCGACGAGGCGCATCATCGCCCATTCGGCGTGCAACGGCTTCTCGCCGGCGGGCGTCGTGAGCTTGGCCTTGCGCGCCGCGCGCTGGGCGCTCCAGTTGCGCGTCGCGATCTCGGCCAGCGACGCCTTGGCCTTGTCGGCGAGCGCCGCGCCGCCCAGCTTCTCGAGGACAGGCACCAGCGCCCTCAGCGTCTCTTTCACGTCGGCGCGCAAGGCGATCTCGGCCGGGAAGTTCTTGCCCATCTCCCAGTCGCGCAGCCCCACCATCGCCACCGCCGTGGTCTCGGGCAGCGGCTCGGTCTCGCTCCATACCGACATCTTCAGGACATCGGCGCCGACGCAGAACATCAGGTCGTAGTCGCCGAGGATGCGACGCACGTTCTTCTGATCGCGGTTCAGCGCCCCGAGGTACGCGACGTGCTCGGACGGATAATGCGCGCCCCAGGCCACGGTCTGCTGCAGCACCGGCGCGCCCAGCGTCTCGGCGAGCGCCGTCGCCTCGGCGAAGGCGTCGGACGTCGCGATTTCATGGCCGGCCAGGATCACCGGCTTCCTGGCGCCGAGCAGACGCCTGGCCAGATGCTCGAGCGCGGCGTCGCTCGGCCGCGCCGCGGTGTCGACGCGCGTCGGCGACGCCATGTCGATGGCCGCCTCGTTGTTCAGGAGGTCGCCGGGAAGCGAGATGAATACCGGGCCGGTCGGTGCCGTGGTCGCGACCTTGGCGGCGCGGCGCAGGATGCGCGGCAGGTCCTCGATGCGGTTCACCTCGACCGCCCATTTGACGCCCGGCTGGGCGATCGGCACCAGCGGAGCGTAGAGCAGGGGCTCGGTGAGGCCGTGGCCCTGCTCCTGCTGGCCGGCCGTGACGATCATCGGCGTGCCCGACATCAGCGAGGTGTAGATCGAGCCGATGGCGTTGCCGAGGCCGGGCGCGACATGGACGTTGCACGACACCAGCTTGCCCGAGGCGCGGGCGTAGCCGTCCGCCATGCAGATGACCACCGCCTCCTGCAGGCCGAGGACGTAGCCCATTTCGGGCGCCGAAGAGAGGGCATGCATGATCGGCAGCTCGGTCGTGCCCGGGTTGCCGAACATCTTGCTGACGCCTTCGTCGCTCAGCACGCGAAGAAAGGCGTCGCGGCCGGTGATGGTGTTCGAGACGCGCGCGTCAGGCATCGGTTCCTCCCTTGAGCAAGCCAAGGTAGCGCGAGCGGGCGCGGCATGAAATGATCGCGTCACCGCGATGCGAAAGGACCGATGAAGCAGCTGGAAGAGAAGGTCGCGCGGCTCGCCTGCTGGAAGGCGCCGGTCGAGCTCGAGCCGCTCGCGGGCGGGCTCACCAACGTCTCCTTCGTGGTGAGGCATCGCGGCGAGAAGTTCGTCGCGCGCTGCGGCGACGATATCCCGGTCCATCACGTCTTCCGCGACCGCGAGCGCGCGGCGTCGATCGCCGCCTTCGAGGCCGGTTTGTCGCCCGAGATCGTCCATGCCGAGCAGGGCATCACGGTGCTCCGCTTCATCGACGGGCGGACCTTCGGCGAGGCCGACATGCGCGCCGATGTCGGGCGGCTGGCGGCGCTCCTGAAGGCCTGCCACACCGAGGTCGGCCGCCACGTCCGCGGACCGGCCAACACCTTCTGGGTGTTCCATGTCATCCGCGACTATGTCGGGCTGATCGATGCCGACCGACGCTACCTCGCCGTTGCCGACCGGCTCGAGCAGATGCAGGCGCCCTTGCCGATCGTGTTCGGCCACCACGATCTCCTGCCGGGCAACATCATGGATGACGGCGAGCGCCTATGGCTGATCGACTGGGAGTATGGCGGCTTCGGCACGGCGATGTTCGATCTCGCGAACCTGTCGTCGAACGGTGCGTTCACGCCGGCGCAGGATGCGGAGCTGTTCGATGCCTATTTCGAAGGCAAGGTCGATGGCGATCTCCGCCGTTCCTTTGCCGCGATGAAGGCGGCAAGCGCATTGCGCGAGGCATTGTGGGCCCTGGTCTCCGACGTTCACCTCAAGACGCCGGGCGTCGACTACAAGGCGCATGCCAGCGACTACTTCGGGCGCTTCGACAAGCTGATGCCCGCCTGAGCCGCGGCACGGCGTCTACTCCGTCGCGACTTCCTCGAGCTTGCCCTTGTGAACGATGAAGCCGGTGCGGGAGGACCCTTCGAGGATCTTCTGCCGTTGCCAGGTGCTCAAGGTCCGGCTGACGCTTTCGCGCGCCACGCCGGCCATCGCCGCAAGATCGCTCTGGGTGATCCTGTGACGGATCAGGACCCGTCCCGATCCGGCATCCTCGCCGAGGTGGCGGGCGAACTGCAGCAGGGCGCGAGCGACGCGCGCCTGCACCGTCTGGAAGCTCGACGCCACCATGTCTTCGTCGGTCTGCCGCAGGCGGACCGCCAGCGTCATCACGATCTCCTTGTAGAGCTCGGGATGCCGCTGCAGCATGTCGATGAAGGCAGCTCGACTGACGAAGGCCAGCTCGCAGTCCTTGAGCGCCCGCACACTGGCCGACCGCGGCAGGCCGTCGATCATCGCCAGCTCGCCCACGATCGCGTTCTGTCCCAGGATGGCGAGAATGCGTTGCTCGCCCGACATCGAGGCGACATAGACGGCGAGCACGCCACGGCGCAGCCAGTAGCAGCCGTCGCCGAGGTCGCCGCGCTCGAACAGCGTTTCTCCCTCGCGCAGTCGCAGCGGCCGATCGCCGAGCAGCAGCTTGCGCGATACGTCGCGCGGCAATCTGCCCAGCAGATGCTGAAGGCCGATCCGTTCCAGCTCTTTGTCTGAAGACCGCAGAGACTTCCCCTTCTAATCGATTCTAAAAAAGTGCCCGGACTGTGACAAACCGACTCGAAACGCTCTGCGGCTCACCATAAGAGGAACACAGGATGGTCACAGGTCGATTGAGCCTTGCTTCTTGACCGCCCAGGGCACGGAATCCCCTCCCGGTCCTTCAGAACCAATGAAAGTTCTTGCACACCAGTAATTTTCTGCAGGGGATTTCATGTCTGGCAAGATCATTCAATTTTGCGACCTCCAGCGGGCACGTCTTTATCGTCAACAGGGTGTACCTCGCGGCCCGGCAGAACAAACGGCTCTGGAACTGCAGGTGACCCGCATTTCACTCCTCCTCGAGGAGCTCGAAGAGTTGAGCGGTGATCGCTCCTTTCCGCTTCTGCAGCACGCGCGGTCCACCATAGAGCGGCTGAAGCACGGGTTCGTTCCGGAGGAAGACGCCGAGCTCGACGGGCTGGAAGACAGCGACCCCCAGCCGGATGTCGACCGTGGACTTCTGGAACGTATGTATCGTGATCTCAACCCCTACAATTGATACATGACAGGCTCTATCCTCCGCTGAGAGGCTTGGAGGAAGTGCCATGGACAGCTCGACGGCGGCACGCGTCGACTACGGGTCCGAGGAAGCGGCGATGCAGGCCTACCTGCGCGAGGGCGAGCGTCGGGCTGCGACGCTCGGCAATCGCGGGGCGATCCGCTTCACCGCCTCGGGGGAGCTGCATCCCGACATTGCCGAGGCTTATTGGCGCTGCGGCTTCTATGTCTTCGAGGGCGTGCTCAAGGCCGACGAACTGGCCGATATCGAGCGCGATGTGCGCGACGTCCTCGACCGCCTGCCGGTCGAGCGCGGCGCGGCGGTCGATGCGCAGGGCCGGCCGGCATTGGCGGCCGACTGTCGCGGGCCGCACCTGCTGTGGTCCAGGCCGCTCGGCGATCCGTTCGGCGGCACCGACCTAGCCAACGGCCGCCATCCGGTGAAGATGTACGAGCCGCGGGCCGCCGCCGATGCTCCGCGGGAAGTCGTCTATCTGATCCTGGGATCGCTGCAATTCTCCGAGGCGGCGCTGCGCGTCTACGGCCATCCCCAGCTGCTCGCGGTAGCGGCCGCGATCAACGGGCCGGATTTCACGCCCTTCAACGAGGCCTTGTTCATCAAGGAACCGGGCCGTGGCGCCTCCGTCGCCTGGCACCAGGACGGCGTCACCCATTGGAACCGTCCGGACTGGGACGAAGGCATCCACGGCTTCAACTTCATGGGCCAGCTCTACGGCTGCACGGCGGCCAACGGCGTATGGGTCGTGCCTGGCTCGCACATGAGGGGCAGGGCCGACATCAGGAAGCTGGTGGCCGAGGCCGGCAGCGAGCGCCTGCCCGATGCCGTGCCGATCATCGCCAAGCCGGGCGACGTCGCGATCACCAACCGCCAGGCGCTGCACGGCTCCTTCGCCAATACCAGCAAGGACTGGCGCGTCACGCTGAACATGGGCTTCCATCGGCGCAAGTCGGTGCTGGGCGTGAAGGGTGGGGGCGTGCACAACGAGGAAGCCGTCTACGACGCCGCGCGCATCCGCGAGCGCGCCCGCCTGATCGGCTACGGCATCGATGCTCGGCGCCAGCGCTTCCCGAAGGAGACGCCCTACGTCTACAAGCCGCATGCCGACGAGGGCCTCGTCTATCGCTGGGACGAGCGGGCCAGGGCCGAGATCAAGGACTACAACCTCCTGGATCTCAGCATCTGACCGGCTCAGCCGGCGCAGATGACCGGCAGCCTGGCCAGGAACTCGATCGAGCAGGTCTCGGCCGGATAGAGCGCCCATATGGCGAGCAAGACGAGGACGGCGAACAGGACCGGCCGCAGCAGCCGCAGCACGGCCGGCAGGAGGGCGCGAAGCGCCAGCCAGGCCGCGAGCAGGCCGAGGACCACCGCAAGCACGCGGTATTGCAGGGCCCACGTCTGCCAATCGAGGTCGGCCCGCCTGGCCAGTTCCTTCAGGAATTCCACGATCAGCCGCCTCGTGACACAGACGACACAATTTTCCCAGCGCGCAACATGGCGGAGATACGGTACGGCGCTACACCAACCACCGTCGCATCAAGCAGGCTTGGCCTGCCGCCGATGCGGCGTGGTTTGAAACGGACACCGAAGCCTGGTCCGAAAGGGGAAGCAGCAATGTTGCACATGAATCGCCGTATGAGCCTGAAGTTGCTGGGAGGCGCCGCTCTCACGGCGACGGTCCTACCGCTGCCGCTGGCCGCGCAGGGGGAAGATCTGGTGGTGCCGAACACCTACCAGAACTTCAAGCGCGGCACGATCCACAGCCTCCATCCGGAGCGCCGGATCTTCAACATCGTCTGGGAGGATCTCGGCCGCGTGAAGATGCGCGCCGCCGACCTCGTCACCAACTACCCGCAGC
>JAEWIV010000391.1 GCA_023386865.1 Pseudomonadota bacterium | reverse complement strand
CCCGCGGGGCCCAACCCGGGGCGCGGCGGGGTTTCTTTCGCCAAAAAATCACTTTTGAATGCGGATTGCCATGTCACTGCTCGACGCCAAGCCGATCTACAAGCCGTTCCACTATCCCTGGGCCTACGATGCCTGGCTGATGCAGCAGCGCATCCATTGGCTGCCCGAGGAAGTGCCGCTGGCCGACGACGTCAAGGACTGGCGCAACAAGCTCACCGACAGTGAGCGGCATCTGCTGACGCAGATCTTCCGCTTCTTCACCCAGGCCGACGTCGAGGTGAACAACTGCTACATGCGGCACTACAGCCGCGTCTTCAAGCCGACCGAAGTGCAGATGATGCTGGCGGCCTTCTCCGCCATGGAGACGGTGCACGTCGCGGCCTACAGCCACCTGCTCGACACGATCGGCATGCCGGAGACCGAGTACTCGGCCTTCCTCCACGTCAAGGAGATGAAGGACAAGTACGACTACATGCAGGAGTTCAACGTCGATTCGAAGCCCGCGATCGCCAAGACGCTGGCGGTGTTCGGCGCCTTCACCGAGGGCCTGCAGCTCTTCGCCTCGTTCGCCATGCTGATGAACTTCCCGCGCTTCAACAAGATGAAGGGCATGGGCCAGATCGTGTCGTGGTCGGTGCGCGACGAGACGCTGCACTGCAACTCGATCATCAAGCTGTTCCGCGCCTTCGTGCACGAGAACAAGGAGATCTGGACCGAGGAGCTGCAGCGCGAGATCTACGTCGCCTGCTCGACAATCGTCGACCACGAGGACGCCTTCATCGACCTCGCCTTCGAGCTGGGCGGCATCGAGGGCATGACCGCCGTCGACGTGAAACGCTACATCCGCTACATCGCCGACCGCCGGCTGACCCAGATAGGCCTGCAGCCGATCTACCGCAGCGACGCCAAGAACCCGTTGCCGTGGATGGACCAGATGCTGAACGCCATCGAGCACACCAATTTCTTCGAGAACCGCGCGACGGAGTACTCCAAGGCGTCGACGCGCGGGACGTGGGAAGAGGCGTTCGGCTGAGCGCCTTGCATCCGCCGTCCGACTTTGCTCATGCTTCGGCAAAGGAGGACCGGCGATGAAGAAGACCTATCACGGAAGCTGTCACTGCGGCCGGCTGCGCTTCGAGGCCGAGTTGGACCTGGAAGCGGGCACCAGCCGCTGCAACTGCTCGATGTGCACCAAGCAGCGCGCCTGGAACGCCGTCATCAAGCCGCAGGATTTCCGGCTGAAGTCGGGCAGCGACAATCTCATCGACTACCAGTTCGGCAGCAAGCAGGGCCACCATCGCTTCTGCAGGACCTGCGGCATCGCGGCCTTCGGCGAGGGCTATGTCGAACAGATCGGCGGCGCCTTCGTGTCGATCAACGTCGCCTGCCTTGACGACATCACGCCCGAGGAGCTGGCCAAGGTGCCGGTGCAGTACATGGACGGCCGGCATGACAACTGGTTCAACCCGCCCAAGGTCACGAGCTATCTCTGAGCCGTGAAAGCGAGCCGATCCCACCACACCTCGGGTCCGCCCAGGATGGCGGCGCCTTTGCTCTCATGGATGACGGTGAGGCCGCGCCGGCCGGCCAGTTCGCAGGTCTCCTGGGCGGACACGTCGAACATCCGGCGGCTCGCCGGCACCGGTCCGTGACGCAGTGACAGCGCCATGATCCCGCCAGGACGCACCAACGGCGCGACGCGGGCCATGGCGCGCTCGCGCTGGGCCTTGTCGAGATGCATCCAGACCGCGGTCAGCATGACGAGGTCGTAGCGTCCGCCGAGCGCGTGGACGCGGTCGAGGTCGGGCAGGGAGTCGTCGAGCCAGGTGATCGCGGGGTGCGGATGGAGCCGTTGCGCCTCGGTGCGCAGCTCGGCCGTCGGCTCGACGGCCGTGACGGTGTGGCCGAGATCGGCGAAGCCCGCCGCGTCGCGACCGGTGCCCGCGCCGATGTCGATGACGCGGCTCGGCGTCGTCGGGAAGAGATGCAGGATGTTGCGATGGACGTCGGCGAAGGCGATGCTCTCGTACTGCTTCACGCGCTCGGCGGCGGTTTCGCCGTAGCCCTCGGTGCCGCTGACACGGATTGTCATGGACGGACTCTAGTCTCGCGTGGCTGTTGAGTTCTTGTCACCGACTGTCGCCGCTGTCAGGCACGAGATTGGCCAAGCTGGCTATCAGCGGAACGAGATGCTCCTGTGCCACGGTCCAAATGAGATCCAGGCGAACATCCCCGTAGCCATGAATGAGGCGATGGCGCAAGCCTACGATCTCCCGCCAAGGTTGAGACCTTTGATGAAGGAGCGCGCGTCTTTCGCCGCTAAGAGCATGTCGAGCAGAAGCCCGGCGTCTTGCTCAGGCAAATCAGCCATAGACTGTCTTGGCGTCTCTTAGGATCGCATGGCGGCGGATGAAATTTCGGCTCGCTTCCACGGCTTGCCGTTCGACGAGATCGACCGGCCGGCCGAGAAGCTTCTCCAGCGCCTCCTTGAGTTCAACCAATGCGCCAAGGTCGTTGCGAACGGCCGGTGCGAACGTCACTAGGAAGTCGGCATCGCTGTGGATCGGATCGAAATCACCGCCGCGCGCAGCCGAACCGAAGACCTCCAGACGGGCGACGCCATGGAGGCGGCAGATGGAAGCAAGCGCATCGTGCCTTTCGATAATGTCAGCCTGGGTGGACATGTTCGATCCTGTCCGACCCAATTTACCATGGATCGTCAAGAAATGTCTCAGAGTTGGGGTGCAGGACGCGCACCTGACGCTTGTCGCGACGGGGCGATGGTCTACGTCGAGGCCCGCGCTTGCTTCGCCGCTTCGAACGCCGCAAGCCTCTCGGCGAACTTGCCGACGGCCGGGCCGTCGGCCGCGGCGATCGTAGGCGCCCGGCGGCG
>JAEWIV010000290.1 GCA_023386865.1 Pseudomonadota bacterium | reverse complement strand
GCTCGGGCCCGCGGTCCAGAAGACCATGCCTTCATGCTTTCCTCCGCTTGGGCGCGCGAGCGCCATCCATGGTGAGCCCGGGCACTTCCGAGGCGGCCTGCTCGACGGTCGTCCGGATGTGCTTCTCGATAAGCGCGCAGGAGAGATCGACATCGCGCGCCAGCACGGCGTCGCGCAGATCGAGGTGCTCGTTCCGGCGCCGCGACCTTGCGTGGATCATGGTGAGCCAGTGGTAGCGCCGCGCCTGATCGAACAGCTCGCTGCGGAAATGCAGCGACCACGGCGAGGTGCAGGTCGCCACCAGCGAATCGTGGAAGCGCTTGTGGCGCTTGCCCCACTCGCGCTTGACGCTCACCGGATCGTCGGTCTTGGGCGGCGCGAGCTTGCTCAGCAGGAAGTACGAGCTCACGATCTCCGCCTCCCAGGCGTCGGTGCCGTGGCGGATCGCGTCGGCCAGGGTGCGCGTCTCGAGATAGACGCGAAGCTCCGAAAGATCGAGGAAGTCGGCCAGCGAAATCGGCGCCACGCTGAAGCCGCGGCCGGCCTCGGTGCGCGCCAGCCCCTCCGACACCAGGTGCGACAGCGCCTCGCGCAGGGTGCCGACCGAGGTGTCGTAACGTTGGCGCAGCTCGCCGAAGCGCAGCCGCTGGTCGGGTTTCAGGACGCAACACAGGATGTCCTCGCGCATGCGGCGCAACACGTCGAAGGTGGCGGCATCCTCGGCCAGCACGTCCTGCGGCGCGGTGGTCGCCGCGGCGCGGTCAGCTCTGTCGAGGGGCATCTTCAGGATCTTGGCCATGGTCGTCCTCAAACGCCGAGATAGGCTTCGCGGATGTGCGATTGCTTCAGCAGGTCGGCTGGCAGGCCGCTGCTGACGATGTGCCCCTGCTCCAGCACATAGGCGCGGTCGGCGACGTCGAGCGCCTTCAGGACGTTCTGCTCGACCAGCAGCACCGCCGCGCCTTCCTGGCGCACCCGGGCGATGATGTCGAACATGTCGTCGACGATGGTGGGGGCGAGGCCGAGGGACGGCTCGTCGAACAGCACGATGCGCGGCCGCGCCATCAGGGCCCGGCCGATCGCCACCATCTGCTGCTGGCCGCCCGACAACTCGCCGGCCGGCTGGCCGCGCTTCTCGCGCAGGATGGGAAACAGGCCGTAGACCCGCTCGAGCGATTCGTGCCGGTGCGCGCGGGCAGCCGACAGATAGCAGCCGAGCTCGAGGTTCTCCTCGACCGACATCTTGGTGAACAGCCGCCGGCCTTCCGGCACGAGCGCGATGCCGTGGCCGCAATAGTCGTGGGGGCGCACCGCCGTCATGTCGGCGCCGTCAAACCGCAGGTCGCCGCGGCGGCAGCGCAGCAGGCCCGCCATGGCGTTGATCAGCGTGGTCTTCCCGGCGCCGTTGGGGCCAATCACCGACACGATCTCGCCGGCATCGACGTCGAGCGAGACGTCCCAGATCGCCGTGGCGTCGCCATAGCCGACATGGAGGTTGCGGGCTTCAAGCAGCATAGGCCTTTCCCAGGTAGATGCTGACGACCCGCGGATCGCGCATGACCTCGCGCGGCGCGCCCAATGCGAAGAGCTTGCCCTCGTTCAGCACGGCCACGCGGTCGGAGAGCTCGACCACGGCGCGCATCAGGTGCTCGACGAAGACGATGGTGGCGCCCTGGGCGCGAATGGAGCGGACCAGGCGGATGGCGTTGTCGATCTCGGCCGGGTTGAGGCCGGACAGGACCTCGTCGAGCAGCAGCAGCTTGGGCCGCGCCGCGAGCGCCCTCGCCAGCTCGAGGAACTTGCGCTCGTGCAGATTGAGGCCGGCCGGCAGCACCTCCTCCTTGCCCGCAAGACCGGTGAAGCCGATCCAGTGCAGAGCCTCGTCGCGGATCTCGGCGCGCGAGCGCAGCGGCCCGCCGAAGGTCGCGGCCAGCGCCACGTTGTCGAGCACGCTCATGTTCGCGAAGGGCCGCGGGATCTGGTAGGTGCGCGCCACGCCGCGGCGGGCGATCTCGTGCGCCGGCGCACGACCGATCTCGGCGCCGTCGACGGTGATGCGGCCGCCGGTGAGCGGATAGAAGCCCGAGACGACGTTGATCAGGGTGGTCTTGCCCGAGCCGTTGGGCCCGACCAGGCCGAAGATCTCGCCCTCGCGCACGTCGAGATCGACGCCGGCCAGTGCCTGCAGGCCGCCGAAGCGCTTGGTGACGCCGCGCACCTCCATGATGTTGCGCTCGGCGATCGTGGGCGCCGCGGCCGGCACGACCGGCACCACCTCGGCACGGACGGCCGGCGGCGTGGGGCGTCGGCACTTCAGCCAGGCCTGGATCGCGGGAATGACGCCGTCGGGCAGCCACAGGATGGCGACGATCAGGATCAAGCCGACGATGGCGCGACCCAGGATCGCCTCGCCGCCGCTGATGAAGGCGTAGAGCAATGCGGTGATGACCGTGGCGCCGATCGCGGGCCCCAGCCAGTGGCGCGAGCCGCCCAGCACGCTCATCAGCACCACGTAGAGCGGCACGGTGAGCTCGAAGGTACCCGCCACGGTGATGAAGCCGACATACATGGCATGGATGCCGCCCACGGCGCCGGCGATGGCGCCCGAAAGCGCGAAGGCCACGATCTTGTAACGGAAAGTCGGCACGCCCTTGGCCTCGGCCACGTCCTCGTCGTCGTGGATGGCGTAAAGGCCCATGCCGAGGCGTGAATGAGCGACCCACCAGGCGGTGACCAGCGTCAGCACGCACATGCCGAAGCCCAGGATGTAGATCGTGCCCGTCGGTGACGGCATGAGATGCGGCAGCGGGACGGCGCTCATGAACACGCCGCCGCCGCCGTCGATCGGCGTGTTGAGGATGATGGTGGCGATCACGAAAGTGACCGCGAGCGTCAGCAGCGCGAACAGCTCGCCGCGCAGCCGGCGGAGGCGGAACACGATGGCGCCGATCCCCGCGGCCAGCAGCGCCGCGAGCGCCGCCGCGATCGGGACCGTGGCGAGGAACGGCACGCCGAACTTGGTCGTGAGCGCCGCCGTGGTGTAGACGCCGACACCGAAGAAGGCCGCGTGGCCCAGGCTGAAATAGCCGGCGAAGCCGCTCAGCAGCGCCCAGCTCGTCGACAGCGAGACCCAGAAGAAGATCAGGTAGATGAAGGACTCGTAGAACGCCGGCATTTTCGCCATCGGCAGCACGGCGAGCGCGACGATGGCGAGCGCCGCGACGACCTTGGGAAGATCGCGCGCGGCGTTCATAGCCACTCCGGATCCCACAGCAGGATGGCGATGAGCACCGAGAACGATACGATGGGCGCCCAGGCCGGGGCGAAGATCGCCATGGCGATCGATTCGGAGGCGCCGATCAGCATCCCCGCGAGCAGCGCGCCCAGCGGATTGCCCAGCCGGCCGATGATCACGACGGCGAACACCACGCCGAGCCAGGCCCAGATCTGCGCCGGCGCCAAGGTGGCGATCAGCGCGATGAAGGTGCCGGCGACGCCGGCATAGGCCGCGCCCATGCCCGAGAGGAGATAGGCGAGCTTCCTGTGATCGACGCCGTAGGCCGCGGCGATGTCGGCGTCCTCGGCGGCGGCGCGCAGCACCTTGCCGACATAGGTCTTGCGCAGCCACACCCAGGTGCCCCAGGCCAGCACGCCCGCCACCATGCAGAGCGCGAGCTCGAGCACGGGGATGTAGAACGGCCCCGCCTTGATCGACATCGTCGAGTAGTGCGTCTCGAACCGGCGATAGTCGGCCGTCCAGTAGAGCTGGATCGCGACTTCGAGGATGACGGCGAAGCTGAAGGTGATCAGCAGCGAGGCGAGCTCGTTGACCTTGAACCTGTCGAACAGCCAGTGCTGCGCCAGGCCGATCAGGAACATCGCCGGCACCACCAGCATCGCCGACCACCACGGCGCCACGTGATAGGTCGTGCCGAGCTCGTAGGTCAGATAGGCCGCGAGGAAGGCGAGCGCGAAATGGCTGAGATTGACCAGCCGCAGCAGGCCCCAGCTCAGGCTGAGGCCCAACGCCAGCAGGCCGTACATCCCTCCCGCCAGGACGCCGGAGATCAGCGCCTGGCCCAGCAGAGTCGCACTCGGCATCAAGCCCTCATGCTCCTCGCCCGTCATACGGGGGAGGATACAGGAGGGGGAAAGCCCCAATGGTGATCTCGCAATGACTCATGATCTGAAACTGGCTGCGCCTCGCGTGTGGCTCTCCCCCCTCCCTACCCTCCCCCGTATGACGGGGGAGGAAGATGAGGGCCTCAGGTCGCGATCAGCTTCACGCCCGGCGCCACGAACTGCTTCGGCCAGACGACCTTCCACTGCTTGTCCTGGACCTGGCGGATGAGCTGCGCCGGTTCGCCGTGGTTGTAGAGCCCGTCGAACTTGGTCGGGCCGTAGACCGTGGTCACCACGTTCTTCTTGAGCCACGCGGCGATCTGCTTGTCCTCCAGGCTCTTGGCGCCGTTGACGCCGGCCTCGAGGATCTGCCAGGCGGCGACCATGCCGGCGGCCTGCGCATCGATGATCGGATACGGCAGATTGGCCCTGGTGGCGCGCTCCTTGTAGAGCTCGGCGATCTTCTTCATGCCCGGCCGGCTCATGAACGGCTCGTCGGGCTCGAGGAAGGTCGACGACCAGACGAGGTTGCCGTCGGGCGACAGCGCCAGCGGTCCGGGCGCCGGATAGAGGTGGAAGCTGGTCTTCGGCGTGTAGTCGAGCTTGCGCAGCGCCTCGAGCAGCTGGTTGCTCTCGAGCCCGAGCGAACCCACCCACAGGAAGTCGGCATTGGCCTCCTTCACGCGCGCGGCGATGGCGCCGAAATCGCGGTTGCCTGCCTCGTACTCGAGGTAGAGCGGCACCTTCACGCCGCGCTTCTCGGCCTCGGTCTTCATGCCCTGGGCCATGAACTGCGCCGAGGGGAACTTGCTGGTGACGATCACCATGCTCTTGGGTGCTGTCGGCAGGCTCGCCATGCAATCCAGGATGACGTTGGGATAGGTCTTGTCCGGTTCGGGGCCGAACGGCGTCGCCGGAAACGCCATGTCATAGGTCTGCAGCTTGGGAATGCCCATGCTGCTCTGGATCATCACCTTGCCGTAGCGCTGGGCGACGCCCATCGCCGCCAGGATCGGCGCCGTGGCGTAGGGACCCATGATCAGGTCGACCTTGTCGACGGTGATCAGCTTCTCGTAGAGGCTGCGCGCCACGTCGGGCTTGGACTGGTCGTCGAGCATCACGTACTCGACGGGGCGGCCGAGGAAGCCGTTCCTGCCGTTGATGTCCTCGACCATGATTTCCGCGGCGATCTTGTGGATGATCGCGGTCTGGGCGAGAAAGCCCGTCAGCGACAGCGTTCCGCCCACCTTGACCGGCTGTCCGGACGGCGCGGCGCGCAGGACGGAAGGCGCCGCCAGCGCCGTCGTCGAAGCCAAGAGTCCACCCAACACGCGGCGACGGCGCCACGCACCCGTGCGATCGAGCATCGTTCCCTCCACACTCCGGCGTGCTTGTTGTGAGCGCCGTTTGGGCGATGTTGGGACAGCGCTGCAAGACTGTAAACAGGTTTTCGAAAGTTTCGAAACTTTCGAAGATCGTTACCGGCGGGTGACTCCGCAGAAGCTTTCGAGCGGTGCGACCCTGGCGCTCATGCATGCATGCCGGCGCGCAGGAGGTCATGTCCGAGCACTTTGTTTGCCCTCCCAACGATCCGCCGTGAGTGCCTCTGCAACGCGCATTCCTCTGTAGCGAAAAATTTTCGGGATGCTCTATGCTCCGGCAACAGAACACCGGAGCAAGCCCATGAAGAGCTACAAGGTCGTCGAGTTCGGCAAGCCGCTGCAGAAGGTCGAGGAGGCCAACCCGGCCCCACAAGGCAGCGAGGTGCTCGTGCGCATCACGGCGGCGGGTGTCTGCCACAGCGACGTCCATCTCTGGGAAGGCTATTTCGACATGGGCGGCGGCAACAAGGTCTCGACCCAGAAGACCATGAACCCGCCGCGCACCATGGGCCACGAGATCGTCGGCGAGGTCGTGGCGCTCGGACCCGCCGCCAAGGGGGCCAAGGTCGGCGACAAGGCCGTGGTCTATCCCTGGATCGGCTGCGGCAAGTGCTGGTACTGCAACAGCGGCATCGAGCATCTCTGCCCCACCCCGCGCGCACTCGGCGTCAACAATGACGGCGGCTACGCCGACCATGTCCTGGTTCCGCACGCCAAGTACCTCTATCCCTACGGCAACCTGCCGGTCGAGCTGGCCTGCCTCTATGCCTGCTCCGGCATCACCGCCTTCGGCGCGGTCAAGAAGGCGGTCGGCCAGGATGGCGGCAAGCCGATCCTGGTGATCGGCGCCGGCGGCGTCGGCCTGATGGGCGTACGCTTCGCCAAGTCGGTGCTGGGCCGCGAACCGATCGTGGCCGACATCGACGAGAACAAGCGCAAGCTCGCGCTGGAGAACGGCGCCGTGGCGGCCATCGACCCGCGCGACAAGGAAGCGCGCAAGCAGGTACAGGACCTGACCGGCGGCACCGGCGTCGGCGCGGCCATCGACTTCGTCGGCGCCGAGGCCAGCGCACAGTTCGGCCTGCGGGCACTCGGCCGCGGCGGCCGGCTGGTCATCGTCGGCCTGTTCGGCGGCACCTTCTCGATCCCGCTGCCGATGTTTGCCTTCACCGGCTGCCAGATCGTGGGCTCGGTGACCGGCAGCCCGGCCGAGATGAAGGAGATGATGGACCTCGTGACCTCCGGCAAGGTGACTTCGGTGCCGATCGTCAAGCGCAAGCTCGACGAGGCCGACGCCACGCTGCAGGAGCTGCGCAAGGGGCTGATCATGGGGCGGGCCGTCCTCGTGCCGTAGGCGAAGCGCCATGACGCAGGCGGCGCGCGCCCTCGTCCATGCCTTCGAGACGGGGGCGCTGAAGCCGCAGCGGGCCTTCTTCCTGCGCGCCGAGCTCAGTCCCTTCCGCGACGTCGACGCAGAGCAATCCTTCCGGCCGGAATATCTGCGCCTGAAGAAGGCGGGCTGGTCGGTCGTGCCGCGCATCGACAGCGGCGCGTACCGGCTGGGCCAGCTCCTGCTGACCAAGCACAAGGAGGAGAACTTCGCCAACATCGCGCGCGCCTGGTCGCTGCTGGCCGAAGGCGGCGTCCTCGTCTGCTCGGGCGCCAACGACGACGGCGCCGCCAGCCTGGAGAAGCAGGTCGGCAAGGCGCTCGGCCTCGACGGCCAGCTCTCGAAGTTCCACTGCCGCGTCTTCTGGCTGACGCACTCGGGCAAGGCTCCGCCCGACTACTGGCGCGCGCTCGCGTCGTTGCAGCCGGCCGGTGACGGCTCCTGGCTCAGCCAGCCCGGCATCTTCGCCTGGGATCGCATCGATGACGGCTCGGCGCTGCTCGCCGCCCACCTGCCGGACGATCTCTCGGGCCATGTCGCCGATTTCGGCTGCGGCTGGGGATACCTGGCACGCGACGTTCTCGGCCGCTGCCCGGGCATCACGAAGATCGACCTTGTCGACGCCGAGCATCGCGCCATCGAAGCGGCCCGGGCCAACATCGCCGACGCACGTGCCTCGTTCCATTGGCTCGACCTCGTGCAGGAAGCGGCGCCGGCGACCTACGACGCCATCCTGTGCAATCCGCCTTTCCATGCCGGCCGCGCCGCCGAGCCGGCACTTGGCCAGACCGTCATCACCGCCGCGGCACGCGCCCTGCGACCCGGCGGCGTCCTGTTCATGGTCGCCAACCGCGGGCTGCCCTACGAGCCGATTCTCAAGGCCAACTTCACATCATTCGAGACGCTGGCCGACAACAACAAGTTCCGGGTGAGTCAGGCTGTGCGCTGAACCGCGTCAGGATGACAAGACGGCCGCGATCAGGAACTCCTTGTTGCCTTCCGCACCTTCGATCGGACTCTCCGTGACGCCCAGCACGCTCCACCCCGGCTGCGCGGCCAGCCAGTCGGTGATGGTCCTGCAGACTTCCTCGTGCAGTGCCGGGTCGCGCACGATGCCGCCCTTCCCCACCCTGCCCTTGCCGACCTCGAATTGCGGCTTGATCAGCGCCACGAGATGCGCGCCCGGCGCCGCCAGCGCCAACGCCGCCGGCAACGCCGTCCTGAGGCTGATGAACGATGCATCGCAGACGATGAGATCGATCGGCTCGGGCACCTGCTCGCGCGTAACCTCGCGGATGTTGGTCTTCTCCATCGAGATCACGCGCGCATCGCTGCGCAGCTTCCAGGCGAGCTGGTTGGTGCCGACATCGATGGCGTAGACCTTCACCGCGCCACGCTGCAGCAGCAGGTCGGTGAAGCCGCCGGTCGAGGCACCGACGTCGAGGGCGATGCGGCCGGCGACGGGAATGGAGAAGTGGTCGAGCCCCTTCTCGAGCTTGAGGCCGCCGCGCGAGACATAGGGATGCGGCTGGCCGCGCACCTCGATCGGCGTGTCGGCGGCGACGGCATGGCCCGGCTTGTCGAGCCGGCGCTCGCCGGTGAAGACCAGCCCGGCCATGACCAGGCGCTGCGCCGCGGCGCGCGTCTCCGCGAGCCCGCGCTCGACCAGCGCCACGTCCAGCCGCGTCTTGGCCATCATCTCCCCGCTCGCAGCCGGCCGTACAAGGCGATGGATGCATCGACATGGCCGATTACAATGTCCAGCTGATCGAGCGTCGGCCGCGTCCGGTCCATGGGCTCACTCCACAACGCGAGGGACGGAATACTTAGCATGAGCACGAAGCTTCTGGAGGACGAGCGCGCCCTGGTCACGGGCTGCGCCGGCGGCATCGGCCGCGGCATCGCCAAGGCGCTGTTGGCGGAGGGCGCCACGGTGCTGGGCAGCGACATCACGGCACCGCCCGCCGAGGACGGCATCGACTTCCTGGCCGCCGACCTCGGAAAGCGCGACGGCTGGAAGGCCCTGCTCGACGGCGCGCTGAAGAAACTCGGCACGATCTCGCTGTTCATCCATTCCGCCAGTCCGCGGCGATTGGAGGCCGACACGCCGCTCTCGGTGTCCGAAGCGACCTGGGATGCCATGACCGACATCAACCTGCGCACCGGCTTCTTCCTGTCGCGCGAGATCGGGCGGCACATGAGGGACAGCAAGATCAAGGGACGCATCCTGCTGATCACCTCGCAGCATCGCGAGATGCCGCGAAACCTGCCGCACTACAGCGCCTCCAAGGCCGGCATGACCATGGTGATGAAGGAGCTCGCGCGGACCTTGGCGCCCGACGGCATCCGCGTGAATGCGATCGCGCCGGGCGCCATCCCGGGCGGCGGCTTCGTCGCCGACAATCTCGGCGCCTTGGTCGCGCAAATACCAATTGGCCGCGCCGGGACGCCGGACGATATTGCCCAGGTCGCTGTCGCGATCTTGTCGGAAAGATTTGGTCGTTATGTCGTCGGCACGACGGTAGAAGTCGACGGCGGTATCGGCCTGATAAGCTGGATTCCGGCCAAGGCTTGACCGGCGGCCCTGGAAGTCCGATCTACCCATCAGTACCAGGCGTTCTCACAGAGGGGGTTCAGCATGACACTTCGCATCAATTCGACCGCGCCCGACTTCAAGGCCGAAACCACCCAGGGTCCCATCGAGTTCCACAAGTGGATCGGTGACGGCTGGGCGATCCTGTTCTCGCACCCGAAGGATTTCACGCCGGTCTGCACCACCGAGCTCGGCTACATGGCGGGCCTGAAGCCCGAGTTCGACAAGCGCAACACCAAGATCATCGGCCTGTCGGTCGACCCGGTCGGCAACCACGAGAAGTGGTCCAAGGACATCGAGGAGACCCAGGGCCACAAAGTCACCTACCCGATGATCGGCGATCCCGAGCTCAAGGTCGCGACCGCCTACGACATGCTGCCGGAGGGCGCCGGCACGAGCTCCGAAGGCCGCACCGCCGCCGACAACGCCACGGTGCGCTCGGTGTTCATCATCGGCCCGGACAAGAAGATCAAGGCGATGCTGACCTATCCGATGAGCACCGGGCGCAACTTCGACGAGGTGCTGCGTCTGCTGGAGTCCTGCCAGCTGACGGCCAAGCATCAGGTGGCGACGCCGGTGAACTGGAAGAACGGCGAGGATGTGATCATCGTGCCGGCGGTTTCCGACGAGCAGGCCAAGCAGAAGTTCCCCGGCGGCTGGAAGGCGCCCAAGCCCTACCTGCGCATCGTGCCGCAGCCGAAGTA
>JAEWIV010000253.1 GCA_023386865.1 Pseudomonadota bacterium | reverse complement strand
CGAGATCCTGAAGCGTCCGGGCGCCTACGAGCAGGTGTTCGCCACGGGTCGCGAGCTGATGAAGGCGCTCGATGGGCTCCTGCGGAAGGCCGGCATCCCGGCCCAGGTGATCGGCGAGCCACCGCTGTTCGACGTCGTGTTCACCGACCAGCCGATCAAGGACTATCGCGATACGCTCAAGGGCGACAAGGCACTGGCCACGCGCTTCAACCAGCTGCTGCGTGCCCGCGGCATCATGAAGGGCGAAAGCAAGTACTACGTCAGTCTCGCCCATACCCGCGCCGACATCGACCATACGATCGCGGCGTGGACCGAGGCGGTGAACCAACTCAAAGGCTGAAAGGCTAGAGGGCTGGCGTTCTCCTCTAGGGGAGCTGCATCCCCTTCTTCTTGAGCGCCGCTTCCTTGTCGGGGCCCCACAGCGATCGCAGCAAGGCGTCGGCCGCGGCCTGATCGCGTGCGCCGGTGCTGACGGCGCCGGAGTAGAGGATGTAGGTCTGCACATCGAGCGGGATCGGCCCCACCAGCACGGTGCCCGGCACGGCGAGAAGCTCGCTCTGGGGCTGCATGGCGATGTCGGCCTCGCCGGTGATGAGCTTTTCGCCGGCGAGCCCTCCCTTCACCAGCACGGTCTTGGGCTTCAGCTCGGCGGCGATGCCCATCTTCTCGAACAGGTTGGCGAGATAGGTGCCGGCGGTGCCGCCCGACGCCGGGTCGGTGTAGGCGATGGCGCGTGCCTTGAGCAGACTCTGCTTCCAGGCGTCGACGGTGGAGATGTCGGGCACCGGTGCGCCCTGCTTGATCGAGACGCCGATGCCGACGCGGGCCAGCGGCTTGGCGCTGCTTTCGACCAGCTTGCTGCCGAGAAGCGGCGCCATGGCGCCGGGCGGCATCACCACCACGTCGAAATACTCGCCGGCGGCCACGCGCCGGGCGAGCGCCCCGGCGGTGTCGTTCTCGATCGTCACCTTGTGGCCGGTCGCCTTCTCGAACGCCGGCACCAGCTCCTGCGCCACCGACTTGAAGGCGCCGGCGGTGAGGAGCTTGAGGTCGGCGGCCGAGGCCGGCGCCATGCCGGCAATCGCAAGCAGTGCGATCAGGAAGGCGCGCATGGTGTTCTCCTTGGACTCTAGGCGGGCTTGCCCATGATGTAGGGCTTCAGTGTCGCATACATGAAGGCGTGTGTCGGCGTCGGCACGCCGTGTTTCCGGCCGAGCTCGACGACCTTGCCGGACAGCCACGGCAGCTCGATGCGGTTGCCGCGCAGCAGGTCGATGGCCATCGAGGGAATGAGGTGCGGTGGCGCATTGCGATTGAAGTTCAGGGTCGTTTCGACGGCGTTGGCCGGCAGGGCGATGCCCGCGGCGCGACCGACCGCCGCCACCTCCTCGTAGGCCGTCGTGAACCACGGCGCGATGTCGGGATCGTCGCGCAGCTTGCCGATCGGCAGGCGGGCCAGCGCCATGATGCCGGCGTTCGAGGCCAGCAGGATGAACTTCATCCAGAGCTCGGTCTGGATCGAGGTCGACACCTCGCCGTCGATGCCGGCCTTGGCGCAGAGGGCGGCGAAGGCCTCGGCCCGCGCGCTCCTGGTGCCGTCGAGCTCGCCGAACAGCACGCGCATGACCGTGCCGGTCTGGCGGATCACGCCGGGCTCGGCGATGGCGGCGCTGATGACGGCGACGCCGCCCATCACCGCCTGACGGCCCAGGATCGGCACCAGCCGGTCGGCGGCATCGACGCCGTTCTGCAGCGGGATCACGGCGGTGTTCGCGGCAACCATCGGCTTGATCGCCTCGGCGGCGCTTTCGACGTCCCACAGCTTCACGCAGAACAGCACGACGTCGACCGGTCCGACGGTGCGCGGATCGTCGGTCGCCCGGGTCGGCACGAGGTGGATGTCGCCGCGCTGGCTCTCGAGCATGAGGCCTTTGCGCTTCATCGCCTCGAGATGCGCGCCGCGGGCGATAAAGGTGACGTCGGCACCGGCCTCGGCCAGCGCGGCGCCATAGCAGCCGCCGACACCGCCCGCTCCGACTACTGCGATACGCATGCGATGCTCCCCAATACGATCCGCCCCGCATCGCAGGCGGCGAGGCTGTCGACGTCTTCGATCCGGAGGCCGCCATCGGCCTGAAGTTCGCGCGTCTCCCCGGCGAGGCGCAGGACCGCGTGTCGCCCGGGACAATAGGCGATGTGCGTGCCCGGGCCGAGCTGTTGCGTCTGGCCGGCTTCCAGCACGACGAGGCCTATGACGACACGGCGGCGATCGCCTATCAGGTTCATGACCTCGACGGGCCCGGCTTCCAGGCGGCTCACGATCGGCGTCTCGCCGGCGAAGCGCACCGGCCGGAAAGGCCGGCGCACGTCGATTTCGCCCGACGGCGTCTGCAGCACCAGGCCGCGGCCGGCGACCAGCACCTGAAGACGGTCGAAGCCGGTGTAGTCGGAGAACGGTCCGGCCGCGGTGATGGGCGTGCGGCCGAAACGCCAGACATCGCCGTCGAAGGCGATGTCGACCGTGACCCCGCCGCCGTTCTTCCAGGGCGTGCGGGCGTACTTGTCAGGATCCAATGGCATGATCATCAGGCCGTCCCCCACAGGATTGCACCAACGAAATGCGCCGAAGCGCTGGCCGGCCGATCAGTCGACGGCAACGGTACCCTGAGCCAGCAGGGTTTCGATTTCGGCCGCGGTGTAGCCGTGCGCGGCCAGAACTTGCGCCGTGTGCTGGCCGGTCGTGGGCGCGGTGCCGCGCGGCGTGCCCTCGGCCTGGGGCAACATGCCGGGCAAGGCGGGGACCGGAACAGGCTGGTTGAGGCCGACCTGGGTCAGCCACTGGATCAGGCCGGTCTCGCGGACGTGCGGCTGGTCCAGGAACTCGGCGTAGCTGTTGAGCCGTTCGTGCATCAGGCCGGCGTCGGTCAGGCGCTTCGTCCATACGGCCCACGGCTCGGCGGCGATGGCGGGCCGCACGATGGCGTACAGCGCAACGTCGTTGGCGAGCCGCAGCGTCGCCGTGCCGAAGCGCGGGTCGTCCGCCAGCGCTGGCAACTGCATCGCCCCGCAGAGCAGGCGCCAGTCGCGGTCGTTGAAGGCGAGAAGCGACATCCAGCCGTCGGCGGTCTTGAACACGCCCCCCGGCGCGCCGCCGGGCTTCATGACGCCGCCTTCGAGATGGCAGGCCATCAGCCGGATCGACTGCAGCGCGGTCGCGGCCTGCATCAGGCTGACCTCGAGGTAGCGGCCGCGCGTCTCGTCGCGCCGGGCGTAGAGCGCCGCCGACAACGCCTGGAAGGCGTAGAGGGCCGTCGACATGTCGACGACGATCACCGGCACGCGATGCGGGATGCCGTCCTCGCCGCGGTTCTCGTTCATCAGGCCGGTATAGGCCTGCAGCACCGGATCCATCGCCGGCCGGCTGGACAGCGGCCCGGTCTGGCCGAAGCCCGAGATGGAGAGATAGAGCAACCGAGGTTCGCGCGCGGCGACCGGCTCGTAGCCGAAGCCCAGGCGCTGGATGACGCCGGGCCTGAAGCCTTCGAGGAAGACGTCCGCGCCCTTCAGCAGGCGCCATACGACCTGCTTGCCGGCCTCGGACTTGAGATCGACGGCGATGCTCTTCTTGCCGAGATTGCCGATGATGGAAAAGGCCGAATGGCTGCCGTAGCGCGTGCCGAGCGTGCGCGCCCAGTCGCCCTCGCCGATGCCTTCGACCTTGATCACGTCGGCGCCGTACTGCGCCAGCAGCATGGCGCAGTAGGGCCCGGCGATCCCCTGGCTGAGATCGACGACCTTCAGGCCGGCAAAGGGCGCATCGTAGCTCATCTGCTCGGTTCAACGGGCTCCTTCGGCCGGTACCATGCCATGTAAAGCGCCGCCCGGAAGAACGGAAAATCGACGGCCCCGTTGCGGCGATGCGTTGAAGCGGGGCGGGCTCGTCTTCAAGATGCGACGATGCACACCATCCGACGCCTCACCTTCATCGGTCTCGAATATGCCTTCGCGCCCGAGAAAGCCTACGGCATGTCGCGCGGCGGCGGCTTCCGCCGCCAGGGCGGGCTCGTGGAGGTCGAGACCGATGCCGGGGTGACGGGCGTCGGCGAGGCGTTCGGCAATCCGCTGGTGACTCGCGAATACTTCCGCATGATCGAGCCGCTGT
>JAEWIV010000115.1 GCA_023386865.1 Pseudomonadota bacterium | reverse complement strand
GCCCCCTTCCGACCCTTCCGCGACATTACCGGCCCAATCCATTGCCTCACCGCGGATCGGCCAGCACGGCTTTTTGATCGGGCCCGCCACCCCGCCTTGAAACACGACACCCTCGAGCTGGTACTTCCAACCGCCCGCACTGCCGGCAACCACGGCCCCTTGAGGCGATGCCAGCGCGCAGCAGCATGCGGCTGCTGGGAATCATGGTGCATTCCTTGATCCGAGTGCAGGTCGCGAGTGCATCAGCACCTTTCCGACATAGCCTGGCAGACGAGCGAAACAATGCACTTCAGTCGAGAGACATTATTCCGAGAATCGAGAGAACATAGCTCGCCAGCACCCGACTGTCTTTGAAGCGAGGGAAAGCCACCTGCGCAGGGGGACTTATCCGGACGTGAAGGACCACGTTGTGCGAAGCAAACCGATCTTGATTGCCGGTGCGCGCATTGGCGGTTTGGAGAAGGCTTTTGACCGGGCCGTAGAGCCACGTTTCAAGCATGACTCCTCCCCGCGGCAGGGCCTGATCTGGAAAATGGGAACGGCGCCCGTACCACGTACGGCTCAAGCGAAATCGAACACCCTCGACAATGACTTCAATCGGTACTGCAGCGACGGATGTGCCGATAGAGCGTCGTTCGGGCGATACCTAGCGATCGAGCGGCGCGGCTGAGGTTCCCGCCCTCGCGCCGAATGGCGGCTAGCACCGTGTGTCGCTCGGCGCCGCGGATCGTCGAGGCGAGGGGTAAGCCGCACGGCGACTCATCCTCCAGAATTGCCGTCGGCAGAAGATCGAGGCCGAGTATAGGGTCCGTCGCCAGCAGAACCATGCGCTCCAAACAATTGCGCAACTCGCGTACGTTACCAGGCCAACGGTAGCGCAGGAAGACATCCATGACCTCCGGTGCGATCCGTGTCGCAGACGCCGCACCAGCGATGTCGCGCAGCATATGCCCGACAAGATGCGGAATGTCGCCTGTCCGTTCGCGCAGTGGCGGCAAGCTCAGGCAAGTGACGTTGAGACGATGATAGAGGTCGGCGCGAAAGCGCCCGGCCGCCATGTCCTTGGCAAGAGGACGATTGGTGGCGGCAATGACTCGCATCGCGATCCTGCGCGGCGCCGCCTCGCCGAGCCGCCACACCGCGCCTTCCTCCAGGACGCGCAGCAGGTAGGGCTGCAGGTCGCAGGGCATATCGCCGATCTCGTCGAGGAACAGCACGCCGCCATGGGCCTGCTCGAAACGGCCGCGGGAGCCGCCACGGCGCGCGCCGGTAAAAGCTCCTTCGGCGTGGCCGAACAGCTCGCTTGCCAGGATATCGCGCGGCAAGGCAGCGCAATTGACAGGCACGAAAGGACCCGACTGGAAAGGACCCGCCGCGTGCACGGCACGCGCCAGCACATCCTTGCCGGTGCCGGTCTCCCCCTCGAGCAGCAACGGTGTGCTCGCTGCGGCGAAACGCTCGGCCTGCCGCAGAAGGCTCTCGAGCGATGGTGATGTCTGAAGCAGCGCTTGGAAAGCTGGCGCCAGCGGCTCCTCTGCCTCCGTGCGGTGCGACCTCGTGCGCTGTCCGCGACCGGTCGTAGGCAAATGCAGGATGGCGCCGATGCAATGCCCATTCTCCCTGAGCGGGGACAGCCATTCCGGCCGGATTCCCGGCGCCAGCGATGCCAGCCATTTCGGCGCGACCTCTCCGCGCGGTGCCGCGACAAGTTCGCCCATCGCTTGCGTCCGGCTGAGGCCGTGCTCGCGCAATGCCGAGGAGGCCTGCACCGTGCGCGCGATCACGCGGCCCTGCGCGTCGAGCAGGACGGCAGCGGTCTCACGCCCGCCAATTGCGGCTTCAAACAGCTCAATCAGCCGCGCCCGCTTGGCCAGCGCGTGCTTCTGCAAGTGGCCCTGCAGCTGGCCGACCAGCGACATGACGAACGGCCAGGTCTGCGCGTTGACCGTGTCGGGCGGCCCGGTGATATCGACCACGCCGACGATGCGACGGTCTAGTCGATCGCGGATCACCGCGGCGGTGCAGCTCCAGGGCTTGGCGACTTCACAGAAGTGCTCCTCGGCATGGATGTGCAGCGCCTTCCCCAGCGCCAGCGCCGTGCCCACCGCATTGGTGCCGCTGCTGCACTCGTGCCACGCGGCGCCCGGAACGATGTGGTCAGCGGCGAGCCGGTCGGTGAGATGCGGATCGCCGTCGACCGACAGCAGGGTGCCGTCGGGATCGCTGGTGATCAGGATGGTGCGCGAACCCATGAGATAGGGAACGATCGGCGGCACGCACGCGCGCACCGCGTCGTAGAACGGCGCGTTGCGCCGCTGGAAGCGGTCGACGTCAGGACCGTTGACCCGCAGTGGCGCCGATTTGGTCGCCGGATTGACGCCGTTCTGCCGGCAGCGGCGCCACGACTCGATGACGACATCGCGCACGGCATCGTCGTCGACCGGGCGGTCGGTGACGAACCTTTCCCAGACCCTGCCGACGGTCCGGATGTAGTCCTTGGAGCACAGCTGAGCGAGCGGGATATCTTTCATCACCAAGCTCCTCCCAAGGGCTGCCGCCGATCGCGGCGCACCGCTTCGGCTCTTCGTGACGAGATGCTCGACGCGGGGATCGACGGTCGAGGAGGCAGCTTGCTTGCCGAGAGGATAGGCGCCCGATTGCGACCCTGTAAATCGAGTGCGCTGTAGCGTTTCGCAACAGTCGCCGCGCAGGATGTGTAGCGCTGCGCATCAAGCTGCCATGCATGCCATCCGGCAAGTCCTTGCCGTGCCGTGATTTTCCTTCTGGCACGCTAGTTGCGCTCCAGCGGTCATGCCGCGTGCGGCATGGAAGGAAACGCAAACAGGAGATCAGGACATGCTGGAAATCGGAGTCTTCCACAACGGTGCTTCGACCCTGCCGGTGACCTTGACCAAGGACGGTGTGGCGGTGAACGACGGCTCGCTCAAGGAAGTCCATCGGGCAGCCCAGGAGACGCTTGTGAATCAAGTGCGCCAGGGCATTCTTGCCGAGCGGCTGGGCTTCCAGTCCTTCTGGCTGACCGAGCATCACTTCCAGCCCGAAGGCGCGGAGATGAGTCCCAATCCGCTGATGACGCAGATGGCGATCGCCACGCACACCAAGAAGATCCGCCTCGGCCAGTGCGCCAACATCGTGGTCTGGCATCATCCGGTGCGGCTCGCCGAGCAGGTCGCACTCCTGGACGTGATCAGCGGCGGTCGGGTCGAGTGCGGTGTCGGTCGCGGCTATCAGCCGCGTGAGAACGAGACGCTGGGACGCCCCTACGGCTCGACCATCCAGGACCAGGAACGCAACCGCAAGGCCTTCGAGGAAGTCATCGCGGTGATGAAGAAGTGCTGGACGGAGGACTCCTTCTCCCATCATGGCGAGAACTTCTCGGTGCCGCCGACCTACACCAAGTGGAACCACAAGCAGACCCTGGCCTATTTCGGCATGGAGAAGGCCGGTCGCGCACTCGACGACGTCGTGGCGATCGGCGAGCCCGACATGTACTCCGCAGGCAATCCCGTGCAGGCAACGACCACGACCTTGAAGGAGCTGCAGGTCTTTCCGCAACCGGTGCAGAAGCCGCATCCGCAGCTCTGGGAGCCGGTGACCAGTTCGCGCTCGATCAAGTGGGCGGCTGAGAAGGGACTGAACGGCGTGATGATCGTCGAGCCCAACGACCGTCTGCGCAAGAACATCGATATCTACTATGAGGCGGCCGAGAAGGCCGGCTGGCCGGACATGCACGGGCGCGGCCGCTTCAAGTACGGTTGGGACGCCGCCAAGCGGCGTGGCATCATGACCAGCCGCTACATCCACATCACCACCCCGGGCAAGGAGAAGCAGGCGCTCGAGCGGGCGGCGCGCGCCATGGAGCTGCAATTCGACTACTACGGCCCGTTCGGCTTCGGCGCCGTGGTGGCGCGGCTCAACGAGCCGATGTTCGACCTCAACAAGCGCGTCACCGCCGACATGCTGCGCGAGCGCGAGATTGCCATCCAGGGCTCCAAGCAGTTCGTGATCGACAAGATCATGAAGATGAAGACCGAGTGCGGTTACGAGGACTTCTCGTTCCTCGCCTGGTTCGAGCTCGGCGGCTTCGAGGGCCGTGAGATCGAGGACCAGATGCAGCTCTTCGCCGAGGAAGTGATGCCGGTCATCGCCCGCGAGTGCGGCGGCAAGGCGGAGCTGCCGAGCGTCGGCATCGACTATGTCGGCGCGCCGGCGGCGCAGCGCGCGGCGGCCGAGTGAGGGAGGGCGAGATGCCGAGCGTACAGTCGGAGGAGCTCAAGACGCTCTACAAGGGCTGGGTGGCGGCGCTCGCCGCCAACCCGTCCATGGAGCTCGACCAGATGCGCCGCATGTTCGAGCACTGGGGCGACGTCACTGCCGAGCCTGGCGGCGTTGACTATGTCGAGGTGACGGCCGGCGGCGTGCCCGCGCTGTGGGCGACGCCGAAGGGCTGCGTGCAGGACCGCGTGCTGCTCTGCACTCACGGCGGCGGCTACGTCACTGGCTCGATGTACACGCATCGCAAGGTGTACGGGCACTTCGCCAAGGTGATCGGCTGCCGCGCGCTGATTGTACATTACGGCCGCGCCCCGGAGCACGTGCATCCGGGGCCAGTCGACGACGTGGTGACCAGCTATCGCTGGCTGCTCGATCAGGGCGTCAAGCCGCAGCACATTGCGCTCACCGGCGATTCGGCCGGTGGTGGGCTTGCGATCACGACGCTGCTGCGGGTGCGCGAGCGCGGCTTGCCGATGCCGGCTGCAACCATGCCGTTGTCGCCGTGGGTCGACATGGAGGCGACCGGCAAGAGCTTTGACAGCAATGCCGAGAAGGACGTGCTGGTGTCGCGCGACATCATCAAGGTGATGGCCGGCACGTTCCTGGGCGAGGGCGGGAACCCGAAGGACCCGTTGGCCAGTCCGCTCTATGCCGACTTGAAGGGCTTGCCACCGGTCTACATCCAGGTCGGCGGCGACGAGACGCTGCTCGACGACAGCCAACGGCTCGCCGAGAGGGCGCGCAAGGCGGGGGTCGATGTCACCGTCGACGTCTATCCCGACATGCAGCACGTCTTCCACTTCCTGGCGGGCGTCGCGCCGGAGGCCGACGACGCCATCGGAAAGCTGGCCTCCTGGGTGCGTCCCAAGCTGGGACTCGGTTAGTCGCGCCATCCTGATGGCTTCGCGCGCAAGCGCGCTTGCAGTCGCTCGCAGCCACCTATAGAGGGCCACGCCGATATCGCGAAGAAGGGCTTTCAGATTTCACATGAATGGCCCGAACCAGCGACGGCGGGTTTCCCTGCTGGGCTCGGGAAGAGCCGTATCGGTCAGCTGGCCGATACCGCGCCCGGCTCCGCTGTGGACGGTCCCCACGACCGAAAAAGCGGCACCCCTTCCCAAGTTCAGTATGCCTAGGTGCGCTATCTGGAATCAACAGGGCCTTGCTCGATGAAGAATTGCGAAAACCGTAACTTTTGCGCGGCTGCGCATCGCCGAGCATCGCCAACAGCGGGACTGGCCACAGATGGCAGATGCATAAATGCTGGGGCACGGCCAATTGGTAGGACCGTGGTGACCAAGAGCAGCGTCGGGCGAACGCTTCAGCCGACACAGATGGCACGGAGACTTGACCGTGCGTTTGGTTGATGTGAGTTTGGGGCGCGGTTCAAGCGGGCGACCAGGCGCCTCTGCTTGTGCCAGCATGCCCGATCCCCGCATTTGTCAACTGCGAACCATCGGAAGGTTGTCGCAAATGGCGTTCGAAACCATCGTCACAAGCCAGGACGGCGCGTCCTTTGTCATCACGCTGAACCGGCCGGACCGACGCAACGCCTTCAGCGTCAGGATGATGCAGGAGATCGCGACGGCTTGTGCCAGCGCGGACGAGAATCCGTCGGTGCGCGGCGTGATTGTCACCGGAGGTCCGCGATATTTCTCCGCGGGGGCGGACCTCAACGAAGCCATGGCAATCAAGTCCACTGCGGATGGCGTCGCCTATATAACGCATTGGGAGACGCTGAACAACGCGGTCGAGCGTCTTGCCAAACCGAGCCGCTGCCCACGAAGCGGCCCGCCCACTCGATCAGTTCCTGCGTCCAAGGAAGCGTATCGGCCCGAACAGGCAGACGTCGATCGGCGCCGACGTGATCAAGATCGAGCCGCGTGAGGGCGAGCCAGTCCGAGGTTGGCCGCCGATCAAGGATGGCACCGGCTATTTCTTCACGTACACCAACGTCGGCAAACGCAGCCTTGTCCTGGATCTCGAGCGTCCGCCCGACGTCGAGACCCTGAAGAATCTCGTCGGGCGATCCGACGTGCTGATCGAGAACCTGAAGCCGGGCGCCCTCGCCAAGCGGGGTTGCTCCAGCGAGCAGCTGGCACGCATCAATCCGCACCTCATCTACTGTGCCGTTTCAGGCTTCGGCGCGGACACGATCTATCCCGGGCGGCCGGCCTTCGACACTGTCATTCAGGCCATGTCGGGCTTCATGGATCTGACACGAGCCGGCGACGTGCCGGTGAAAGCTGGCATCTCCATCGCCGACGTGATGGGGGCCGAGATTGCAGTAGTCTCGATTCTTGCCGCTCTGGAGGCACGTGACCGGACCGGGCTCGGCCAGTTCATCGACCTTTCCATGCAGGACGTCTGCGCCTGGCTCTCGGCAATTCTATGGAACGGCGGCCAAGCAGCACCGATGTCCATCGCCGTTCCCGCAAGGGACGGATTCGTGCTGGTCGAGGCGGACGGCATGGCGGACAAGGACATGCTGCCAGCAGGCTTAACTCTCGAACGCGCCCGGGGCATGACGCGGGCGGCGCTTGCCGCCGCTCTCTCTGAGGCCGGCTGCCGCACTGCGCCCATCCTCTCGGCCGCAGAGATGCTGCAGGCGCAGCAGACCTGCGCGCGCCGCCTTGTGATCCACGCACGGGATGCCACGGGCCAAGTCTGGCCACTCTTGGCAAGCCCCCTGCGCTTACAGGGCACCCCGCCCATGATCCATCGACCCATGGGGACCCTAGGGAGCGATGCGCCGGAAATACTGGCGGAACTTGCTGCGAGAACTGCGCAATGACGGACGTGCATTTCCCGCAATATCGGTACATCGAAGTGGCAGTTCGGCCGCCTAGAACCGCATCGATCCTTCGCAGCTGGCTGGGTGCCTCGCGGCCAGCGCCTGAAGGCCAGGGAGCGACATCGACGTTGGAAGACCACGATCTTGAAGGCCCGATCAATGGCCAAGGCTTCTTGCCCTATGTCCAGAAGGTTCTCGTGCCAACCCTTATGCCAGGCGACATCGTCATCAGGGACAGCCTCGGCTCCCACGGAGGTCGAGATGTTCTTCGCCAAGCTCAAAGATTGGCTGCGAAATGCCGCTCAGCATTCCGCCGATGCGATCTGCATGCGGATTCCGATGAGGTCGGCCGGGCGAATGCGGCAACTTGCCAGCCTACTCAGGATATGAGCCGATCCAAAGCCATCACACTCTAGCATCAGCGACGACGCTTGCGGGAGGGCCTCGTCTTCGGCGACGCAACAGAAAGACCGGCGAGTGCGAGCGTCGAGAACTGTTCGGCGACCTCGCGCACACCGAGCCGTCCGCGAGGCTTGTACCATTTGTATGCCCAATTCAGCATCCCGAGCAGACCGTACGTGACCACCGGCACGTCCAGATCCGCTCGAAACTCGCCGGCCTTTACGCCCTCACGTAAGATCCGTTGCCAATAGCCTTCATACTGCTTCGGCGAGAGATTGAGCTGCTGGCGGAACAGGCGCTTCATCTCCTCCCGCTCGCGGAGATAGACGAACAGGTGGGGTAGTGCTGGTCGAAGCCATCGAGGTGAGCCAGAATGGCGCGTCGGAGCTTCTCGCTCGCCGGCAGATCGCTGGCAGCAATCTCGCCCATCCTGCTGTACATCCGGAAGATCGGTTCCTTGACGATGAAGTAAAGCAGATCGTCCTTGCTCTTGAAATGATGGTAAAGGCTACCCTTGAGGATACCGACAGCATCCGCGATGTCCTGGACGGTGGCGGCGTGATAGCCCTTCCGCTGAAACACCCTCGCCGCCGCCGCAATGATCTCCTCAATGTTTGCCATGGATAGCCATTGTGGCAGCGAGCGCGTCCGCGACTAGTCTTAGTCTAGCCGACGTCGCGCCTCAGCACACCGTCACCTTCCAACACTGCAATCTCGGCTGCGGCCAATCCCAAATGGCGCGACAGCACATCCGCGTTGTGCTCGCCCAGCGAGGGTGCGGTGGGTGTGTTGACTGGCGGCTGGCCGACCACGTGCAGGAGCGGGCCGGGCACCTGAAACAGGCCTAGCGCAGCGTCCTCGACGTCGCGCACGGTGTAGCGCTCGACCAGGTGCGGGTGACGCATGGCGTCCTCGACCGAGAGCACCGGGGCGCAAGGCACGCGGTGCTGTTGCAGCACGCCGAGTGCCACAGCATCGGAGGGCTGCGCTTGGAGCCAGTCGGTGATGATCTGCTCCAGCACCTCGACATGACGTGCCCTCCCGGCACTGTCGGCAAAGCGAGGATCGTCTAAAAGATCGGCACGATCCACGGCGCGGGCCAGGCGACGCCACATGTCCTCGCCTACCGGCACCAGCACGATATGGCCTTCGCGGCTCTTGTAGATGCCGGCTGGCACCACCGAGAAGTGCCGGCTACCGTTGCGGGTCGGCTTGATGGTGCCGCCCGACGCGCTGGCCAGTTCCACTGCCAAGCCGTGGCTGTGGAAGTAGAAGTCGATCAGCGCGACGTCAAGCCAGCGCCCACCGTCGCCGTGCTTCAGTCGCCCATAGAGCGCGGCATGGATCATGGCCAGCGCCGTGACGCCGGCGCCAACATCGCCGATGGCGACGCCGGCCATCGGCGGGATGCCGTCCTTGTCGCCGATCATTGCCGTCACGCCGGTGTAGGCCTGGGCAATGAAATCGAAACCGGGCTGCTGGGAAAGCGGACCGGACTGGCCGAAGGCTGAAACCGAGCACAAGATCAGCTCAGGGTTCAAGGCGTGCACCACTTCCCAGCCGAGACCCAGACGCGCAATCGTGCCAGGAGAGAAGTTCTCCACCATTACCTCGGCCTTGGCAATCAGCCGCTTGACCAGATCGAGCCCACGCTTGTCGCGCAGGTCGACGCACAGGCTGCGCTTGCCGAGGTTCTGCTGGATGAAATAAGCGCTGCGCCCGTTGCGCTTGACTGGCATGGCCCGGGCTAAGTCGCCCTGCGGTGCCAGTTCTATCTTGATCACCTCGGCGCCCAGCTCGGCCATTGCCCGAGTGCAGACCGGACCGGCAACGTACTGCGTGAAATCCACGACCAGCACGCCGGCCAGCGGATGGGAGATCATCTGCTGCCTCGCATTGTATCTCCCGCTTCGCCGCTAGCGGAGCGCTGCCGCGGCGAGAGGGCCGCGGAGCACGCGGCCGGGATGTGCGCCGGTATGCTCGCCGTCGCGCAGCACGACGACGCCGTTGACGATGGATGCCGCAAAGCCCGTCGCCTTCTGGCGCAGCCGCCGCGCCCCCGCCGGCAGGTCGTCGACGACCTCGGGCATGAGCGGCGTAACTCGGTCGGGATCGAACACAACGAGGTCGGCGGCCAATCCCTCGCGCAGCAGGCCCCGATCATGAAGTCCCCAGGCAGAGGCCGGCTCAAGGGTCAGCAGGCGAACGCCTTCCTCCAACGTCAGCGCCTTCCGCTCCCGCACCCAATACGCGAGCACGTGCGTCTGAAGCGAGGAATCCATGATCTGTGAGACGTGCGCGCCGGAGTCCGAGAACGTCACCACGGACCGGGGATGGCGCATCATTTCGAGCACGATGTCGTCCTGTCCGTTCGACAGCGGTTGGACGAAGAAGCAGCGAAGGTCGCGCTCAAGCGCAAGCTGGATCATCGCCTCGACCGGATCGACGTCGCGCTCGCGTGCGATGCTGGCGATGGAGCGGTGCGGCCCAACCGGCTGTTCCATGAGAAAGAGCCATTCGTAGTCCGGGCGGCGCGCCTCGGCGCCCACCGCTCGGGCCGAATCCATCCGGTTCGCGGCCGCGATGAGTCTCGTCCGCAGGGTTTGGTCGCGTAACGCAGCACGCTGTTCGGCGAGCGGAAGGGCACGCAGCGGTCCCCACTCTGGCAGGCCATCGAAAGGCAGGCCTGTCTCGAAGGATAGCAGCACGCTGATGGCGCGGCTGTGCACCTGCGCGAACATCCGCCCGCCCGCTCGCGCGGTTTCGTCCAGCAACGCGAAGAACTGCCGCCAGTGGTCTGGTACCGCCCGCGAGCTGAACATCCCCCAGGTCACGGGCACCCCCGTCTCCACGGCGAGATCGCGGAGACGGTTGAGGTAGTCGCGGATCCGCTCAGGATCGCGGCCTGTGTCCTCACTCGCGATTTCGAAGACGCCTGCTCCAAGCTCGCTCATCATGCCTACCAGCTCGCGGACCTCGCTCCACGCCGCGACCCGGCTCGCCACGGGACTGCCATCGGGCGTCGCGTGGTTTCGCGTACGCGACGTGGTGAAGCCGATCGCCCCCGCGTGTAACGCGTTCGACAGCTCACGCTTCATGGTCACGAGATCGTCGGCGGTCGCTGGTTCAGAGAACGCGCGCTCGCCCATGGCATAGGTGCGCAGTGCCGAATGTCCGACGTACCCCGCGTAGTTGATCCCCTTGCGCCAGCCCTCCAGCGCATCGAGATACTGGGCGTACGTCTCCCATGTCCAATCGATCCCGGCTGCCATGGCCTCAGCGGGGATGTCTTCAGCGCGCTCGAGATTGCGGAGCACGAGATGCTTCTCGTCCGGGCGGCACGGCGCAAGCGTGAAGCCGCAATTGCCCATGATAGCCGTGGTCACACCATGCCAGCATGAGCAAGTGCCGAGCGGATCCCACGCGACTTGCGCATCCATATGAGTGTGTCCGTCAATGAAGCCCGGCGCCACCACGAGCCCGCGTGCATCTAGCTCCTCTCCGCCTCGCTCCTTGATACGCCCGATACGGGAGATGCGGCCACCACGAATGCCGATGTCGGCGCGATAGGAAGGCAGTCCCGAGCCGTCCACGACCTCGCCTCCACGAATCACCAGCTCATACATGGCGAGTCCTCCTCGAAGCTTGCTGGATCCAGGTGCCGGTCCCGGTTTGCCTTACCAAAAACGACCTGCGCTTTCGATCAGGTGGAGTGTAAGGGAAGTCGTTCGCCCACATCAGCCGACGGACGGTGCAGAACTCGTTCTTCTTGAAGGCCATTCAGCCATCCTGGAATGCGGCGTAGCAACGGTGCGCTCCCAAGCGCGGTCCATACGGTACATGAAATGTGGCACCGAGCCCACATCGGCTGCGGCACAAGCCAGCTCGAGTTTCGGATGGCACTCGAACATGCCGCCGAAGAAGAATGTACCGATGATGCCCAGACAGTCCCGGATGGTCGACACAAAGCCATTGATCTTCGGACCGCGTACCTTGAACGTGTCCTGCTGGCTCGTGAGGATAGGGAAGCTCAAGGGCAACCCGAGATCGACGGCCGCCCATAGCGGGTCATACATCGGGTCGTGGCAGTCCGCGACGGCAGGATTGCCGGGCATCATCATTCCGCGAAGGCCAAGCATCTTATCTTCTCAAGATCGTGGACGGCAGCTTTGACCGAGCGAGCGCCGTACCGCCACCATCCTCGCCCACGGCACCGCCTCCTCGCCCAGCGCCGCCACTCGGTTGGCCGGCACGAAGCGCCGCATGGTCCAGTACACTGTGGAGCCGCCCACCCCAATCGCGCAGGCGATCTTCTCCTCACCGGTCCCCGCGTCGGCCGCCAGCAGGATCTGCGCCCGCTTCAGCTCGCGAGCTGCATGCTTGGCGCCGCTCAGCAGCGTCACAAGCTCGGCGTGTTCTGCTTGGCTCGGTTCGATGGTCCTCGGAACCCGACGGCCCCATCACACGACAGCCGGGCGTCGCATGAAGCATCGACATTTCTCGTCTCGCATCAAGCCTGCCAATCCTCGAGTGGCGGCGCAACTCGTCAAGTTCTCTTTGACGAGCTACTCGCAACGCTCTCTTTCTCTGCACTCACTGTCCGCGGCGTAGTCAGGCCATGTTCCGTGGCGTCCAGGCTATTGAGCTTGTCGCAGGCTCTATCAATCGCACGCTGATCGGGCTCAACATTCGCGACGGATATTGTCTCGTCGGGCGCGCGGCATGAGTTTATTGTGATCACATCCCGCGTTTGTCCGCACGCAGTCTCCTCAGTTCCTGAAACGTCGCGGTCGCGTAGCGCAGCACCGCAACAATACCCGCCACTACGCCGTACGGACCGGGCAGCGGCGCAACCGTGAACTGTATGGAGATCGTCTGTCCGGATTTGGTCTGGGCCGGCACCGAGAGGGGTTCGTTCGATGGATGCCGGGATCGCCCGGTCTCCATCATGCGGCGGTAGGCGTCCCAGTGGCGCTGCCGGAGGCGTTCGGGAACGATGATCTCGAGAGACTGACCAACCGCCTCATCGCGCGAGAAGCCGAAGATGCGCTCCGCGCCGGCATTCCAGAACCGGATAAGCCCCTCACAGTCAGCACAAATCACAGCATCCGGGATATCGTGAAACACAGCGTCGGCGAGACCTGTGAGATCGCCCTCAGCGATGCCAGCCGCCTTATCGGCATCCCTAAATGTCATGACGCGGCTCCCTCTGGCGTTTCCAGCAGGCAAGAGCAGTTCGCGACGGTGCGGGTGTCGAGCCATCGGCGGGCCAAGCCGCGCCAGGACCCCGGCGACCTGCGGGAACTCGGCCAGCTCGGCAGGTCACCCGGCGCGGTCGGCGCGCGACATGCCGATATCGCCATAGGATGGGGTAAGGCTGCACGGCACTCCGTTGGCTCAGGCGAGGACGTTGGCAGCGCGCAGGCGGCCGATCGTGTCGGCATCGACGCCCCAGCGCGGCAGTACGTCGTCGGTGTCGGTGCCGGAACGGCGCGGCGGCCGCGGCACGGGCGAGGGCGTGCCCTGGAAGCGCGGCGCCGGGGCCGGCTGGGTGATGCCATCGATCACCTGCAGCGCGGCGCGCGCGACATTGTGCGGATGCGCCGCCGTCTCGGCGATCGACAGCACCGGGGCGAAACAAGCGTCGCTACCCTCGAAGACGTTGCACCATTCGGCGCGCGTGCGTTGCTTGAAGATCGCGGCGAGCTTCGGCTTCAGCGCGTGGCGCTGCGCCGCACCGTCCTGACCAATCAGGCTGTCGGGATCGAGGCCGAGCCTCTTGTAGAGCTCACGGCGGAAGCGCGTCTCGATCGAGGCCACCGAGACGTACTCGCCGTCGGCGCACTGGTAGACGTCGTAGTAGGGCGCGCCGCCGTCGACGACGTTGGTGCCGCGCTCGAGCGACATCCGGCCGGAGGCATAGTTGCCGTAGAAGGCCGTCATCAGCGATAGCGCGCCATCGACCATGGCGACGTCGATGACCTGACCCTTGCCGGTCGTGTGGCGCGACTGCAGGGCGGCGAGCACGCCGACCACGAGATAGAGGGCGCCGCCGCCGAAGTCGCCGACCAGGTTGAGCGGCGGCGTCGGCGGCCCGCCGTCGCGGCCGATGGCGTGCAGCGCGCCCGAAAGCGCGATGTAGTTGAGGTCGTGCCCCGCTCGATCGGCAAGCGGGCCATTCTGGCCCCAGCCCGTCATGCGCGCATAGACCAGCCGCGGGTTGCGCGCGTGGCAGAGCGCGGGCCCGAGGCCGAGGCGCTCCATGACGCCCGGCCTGAAGCCCTCGATCAGCACGTCGGCGCGCGCCGCGAGGTCGAGCGCGCAGGCCTGGGCGTCCTTGCTCTTGAGGTCGAGCTTGGCGACCAGCCGGTTGCGGCGCAGCAGGTCGAAGCCCGGTGTCCGCGGGCTGCCGAGCTCGACCGCCTCGACGCGATCGATCGTCAGCACCTCGGCGCCCATGTCAGCCAGCATCATGGCGCCCATCGGCGCCGGCCCGATGCCGGCAAACTCCAGCACTTTCACGCTGGCGAGGGGACCGCCACGGCCGGGTTGCTCTGCTGACGTCATGTGATCTCCTTCGCTCTTGCGGTCAGCGCAGGCCGAGCCCGCGGGCGATGATGCCGCGCAGCACCGTGCCACCCTGGATGGTGAAGGTGAGGTCGTAGTTGAGCCTTGGAGGCGGTAGAGCACGAAGAACCCTGTCAAGATTCTCGGAATTGCACCGCGCGCCTGGGTAGCGGTTCCAGTACCAGGTGGCCTCGAGCACCAGCGCCGAGACGCCGAGCCGGTCGCGCAGGCAGAGCAGCTGGTACAGGCCGGAGAACCCGGCGCCCACGATCAGCGCGTCGAGGCTATCGGTCTGATCGAATTGTGCGGCTTGGAGGTGCGCGTCGCCGCGACGCATATGGCGCTCCGGATGGCGGGATCAGTCAGGAATGTGCGGACCGGCAAAGGCGCCGCGCAGCCATTCGCAGGCTTCGTTCATCGCCGCGCCGGCCTTGTCAGCGACTCCGACCCAGAACATGAAGCCGTGGTTGACACCGTCATAGCGCGTCATGGCCGTCGGCACGCCGGCTGCGCGCAGCTTGTCGGCGTACAATTCGCCTTCGTCGCGCAGGGGATCGTATTCGGCGGTGATGACGAGCGCCGCCGGCAAGCCGGACAGATCACGGGCGCGGAGCGGCGAGGCATGCGGGTGCGCCCCCTGGGCAGGATCGCTGAGGTAGTGCTTCCAGAACCATTTCATCGTATCGCGGGTGAGCCCGTAGCCTTCGGCGTTCTCTTCGTATGAAGGCGTGCCGGGCGTGTGGTAGTCCGTCACCGGGTAGAGCAGCAGCTGGGCGCACAGGGCCGGCCCGCCTTCGTCGCGCAGCCTGAGCGCGGCAACCGCGGCCATGTTGCCGCCGGCGCTGTCGCCCGCGACGGCAATGCGCGTTGGATCGGTGCCGAGTTCGGAGGCGTGGGCGGCCGCCCAGCGGACGGCGTACAGGCAATCCTCGATTCCGGCGGGAAATTTGTGCTCAGGGGCCAGCCGGTAATCGACCGACACGACGACACACGCCGCCCCGGCGCACAGGTTGCGGCACATGCCGTCATGCGTGTCGAGGCTGCACAGCACGAAGCCGCTGCCGTGACAAAACACGAGCAACGGAAAGGGGCCGGTTCCGAGTGGCGTATAGATGCGCAGTCGCAACGGCCCGCCCGGCCCGTCGATCGTCCGCTCGCATACGTCGCGACCGCAGCCGGCGGCGCCATCGAAGCGATCCGGGCCTCGTACTGCGCGCGCGCCACGTCGACCGGCAGGGTGTGCGTAGCGGGCACACCCGTTCCTTTGTCGAGCAATGCCTGGATCTGCGGATCTACGGGCATATCGTTCCTCGACGTCTTCGATGGAAGACATACGATTTCTATTGCGCCGACAGGGCGCGTGCGTATCATGCCCGCCGGCATGCGTCAACGCGCTTGATAGGTTAGAGGAATGGACCGGGAGCCGGCGAGCTCACCCAGAACGCTTCAAGCGAAGGACCTCGAAGGCGAGCCGACCGGTGCAAGCCGTTGGGGACCGGCGGCGGCCGGCAGCACGACGGCAACGCCTGGGAAACCGGTCGGCGCGATCGTCGCGGCCGCGAATGTTCTCCGCGCGCTGCATGCCTCCGAGCGGCCCTTGAACGCGAGCGAGGTCGCCCGCACCGCGGGCCTCCATCGCGGCACCGCCTACAACATCCTGCGCACGCTGCAAGCTGAGGGCTTTGTCGGCTATGACGAGGCGACGCGCAGCTACTCGATAAGCCTGCACATTCTCGAATTCGCGTACGGGGTGTTGCAGCGCAGCGGGCTGATGGACTTGGCGCGCCCGCTAATGGATACGCTTTCCGACGCACATGGCGTCTCGGTGTACCTGTCCAAGGTGCTGGGCCGCTCCTCGCTGCTCTTGCTGGATTGGGTCGGCACCGCGTTTCGCACCGATTTATACGTGATGGTTGGGCGCCAATATCCCGGCCCGGCTGGCGCATCGGGCGTAATCATGGCCGCATTCGGAAACAGCACCGAATCGGAACTCGAGGCCCTGCTGGCGCAGGTCAGGTGGTACCGCAAGCCTTCCGTTCCTGAGTTCGTAGCGCGCGTGAAGAAAGCGAAGCAATCTGGTTTCGCGGTGGATCGCGGAACCATGTTCCAAGGCGTCACGCAGGTCTCGGTACCTGTTCTGTCCCCCTCATGGGAGCTGCTGCTGATCCTGACGGCCGCAGGGCATTCGCACGACCTCGGCGACGATGCTCTCGGACCACTTAGCCGCGCGATGCAGTTTGCGGCGGGACGGCTTTCCGAAAGCGTCAGATTGTTGCGGCTAGGATAGAGGCTAATGCCATGGATGAACCAGAAATCTGTCGTACCCGAATTTCGGCGAGAGACGGGCGGTAGGCGAGATCGCGATATGGGTCTGATACCGGACAAGGCACGGGGTATGATCGGCGCGTCCGATCCGCCGATGCGGGTCGAGGTTAGTCGCCGCGAGATCATCAAGTATTCGATCGCCACGGAGCAGCGGCTGAAGAAATTCCTCGACGGGGATGAGGCTCCGCCGATGTTTCTGTTCGGCGCGCTTCGTCCGCTCGTGCCGGTGAACGAACTGGGGCCGGACGGCATCGCCACGACCTCGCTCTTGCCTGACCTGCCGCTGAAGCGTGTCATGGCCGGTGGCACGAAGACCCGCTATTTCCGCCGGATAAAGCCCGGCGACGTCCTCGTGGCCGTTCGCACCCTCACGGATATCTATGAAAAGCGTGGCTCGAAGGGCGACCTGATTTTCCTCGTCTATACAATTGAAGTGCGAACCGAAACTGGAGAACGGGTGGCCGAAGAAGTGCAAACGCGCATTGTTCGCTAAGGAACCTTACGATGCCAGATATCAAGGATATCCAGGTCGGCGATTGTCTGCCCGAGCGTCGTCATGCACCGACCAACGTATCCCTGTTTCTCTATAATGCTGCGATCTGGAACGCGCATCGCATCCACTATGATGCCGGCTATACCACCGAGGTGGAGAAGCACCCCGCGATCGTGGTCGACGGTCCGCTGCAAGGCGACTGGCTCACGCAAGCCGTTGTCAACTGGCTGGGCGATGACGGCGACCTCATCGAGTTCGAGTATTCGAACCGGCGGGCAAGCTACCTCGGCGAAACGCTGATCTCCGGAGGAAGGATAGAGGCAGTCAGACCTGCCGAACTCGAGGCGGAGATCTCGGTGTTCGTCAAGTCGGAGGCTGGCGAGATCATGACGCCTGGGCGGGCCACGGTCAGCTTCCGCCGCTAGGCCATTCGCTCGTCAAACGCAACTTCGTGGACCCGGAGCGGCATCAATGCAAACCCACACATCTGAAACGTTGCGTCGCGCAGATCCGGCGCCCGTACCGGAGTGGGACGCAATCATTATCGGCGCCGGCATATCCGGCCTTTTTCAGCTGCATTGCCTGCGCGACCGCCTCGGCATGAATGTCCGGCTGTTCGAGATGGGCACCGGCGTCGGCGGGACATGGTACTGGAACCGCTATCCCGGGGCGCGTTTCGACAGCGAAAGCTACTCGTACGCATATTCCTTCAGCCAGGAACTGCTGGACGAATGGGATTGGAGCGAGCACTTCGCGGGACAGCCGGAGACCGAGCGATATCTGAACCACGTCGCCGATAAGTTCGACCTCCGCCGCAGCATCAGCTTCGCGAGCAAAGTGACCGCGTGCCATTACCACGATGACTCCCGCTCCTGGGCTGTCCGGTTGGAGGACGGTTCGTGGCACACATGCCGGTTCCTCGTAACGGCGGTCGGCCCGCTTTCCGCGCCGACCTTTCCGAAAGTCCCTGGACGGGAAAGCTTCGCGGGCGAGGCTTATCATACCGGTTTGTGGCCGAAACATCCGGTGACTTTCGAGGACAAGCGGGTCGCCGTGATCGGCACCGGAGCGAGTGGCGTCCAGGTCATAACGGAGATCGCCAAGACGGCGAAATCCCTCACGGTGTTCCAGCGCCGCCCGAACTGGTGCAAGCCGTTGCACAACCGGCCAATTCCCAGGAACGAAATGAAGCGGCTGCGCGAGTGGTACCCTGAGATGTTCCAGCTCTGCGAACAGACCTCGGCTGGATTCCTGCACACCCCCGATGGTCGCCGGACCTTCGATCTACCGCCGGAAGAGCGGGAGGCATTCTGGGAAAAACAATACCAGACCCCCGGCTTCTCAATGTGGGTCGGTGGCTTCAAGGACATGATGACCGATCGTGCCGCCAACGACGAGGTATCGAAATTCGTCGCTCGCAAGATTCGCAAACGGGTGCATGATCCGAAGGTCGCCGATCTGCTGATCCCGAAGGATCACGGGTTCGGCACACGGCGGGTTCCCCAGGAATCCGGCTACTACGAGGTGTTCAACCAGCCGAATGTCGAACTGGTCAGCATTCTCGAGGATCCGATCCGGCGCATCACGCCGACCGGCCTGGAGCTCGCGGACCGCGGCTTCGCCTTCGACATGATCGTTTACGCCACCGGCTTCGACGCCATCACCGGAAGCTTCGATCGCATCGACATCCGCGGTGCGAGCGGAGCAAAGCTCAAGGAGAAATGGCGGGCCGCGCTCGAAACATTCCTGGGGATCCAGATCGCGGACTTCCCGAACATGTTCATGTGCATCGGTCCGCACACGGCTCTCGGCAACATACCGCGATCGGCCGAGTACAATGTCCTCTGGATCACCAACCTGATCCAGTACATGCGTCAGCATCACTACACGTACGTCGTACCGCGGCCTGAGGCGGTCGAGGGCTGGACCAGCTTCGTGCTCAAGGCGGGGGAAGGCCTGCTTTCGAACGACGTCGATAGCTGGATGACCGGGATCAACCAGAACGTCGAAGGCAAGCAGACGCGGATCATTGCACGCTACAGCGGAAGCGCGCCCGCCTTTCGCGCGAGGGCCAATGCCGTGGCAACGGATGGATACCGGCAACTGGAGATGTGCTGAGACGGGCGCCGGCCAATTTCACGAAATCAGACGGGGTAAGGAAATGTTGAACTCGAGGCTCTGCGGGAAACTTGGGATCGAATTTCCCCTTTTCGCCTTCTCGCATTGCCGGGATGTCGTCGCCGAGGTGACGAATGCTGGGGGATTCGGCGTGCTCGGCGCGGTTGGCCTGAATCCGGAGAAGCTGGATGTCGAGCTGACCTGGATCAACGAGCGCGTCAACGGCAAGCCGTTCGGCATCGACCTGCTGATCCCCCAGAACATGGTAGGCAAGGATTCGGACTCGGACGACGCGGAGCTTCAGGGGAATGTCCCGGAGGAGCATCGCAAATTCGTTGCGGACCTGCTTGAACGGCACGGCATCGATAGTTCCGACGTCTGGACCGGCAAATACGACGATCGTGACTCGTCCTTCATGCGCGAGAGCGGCGCCGCCAAGATGCTGGAGATCGCGTTCAAGTATCCGATCAAGATGTTCGTCAATGCGCTTGGTGTGCCCCCCGCGTCCATCATTTCGGAGGCGCATTCGCGGGGCATCCTCGTCGGCGCCTTGACCGGATCCAGGCGCCATGCCGTCAAGCATGCACAGGCGGGCGTCGATGTCCTGGTCGCCGCGGGCGGTGAAGCGGGCGGCCATTGCGGCGAGATCTCGACGATGGTGCTGGTCCCCGAAGTGATCCAGGCGGTGCAGGACTACGACAACATCGACGTGCTGGCGGCGGGCGGCATTGCTACCGGCCGCCAGATGGCCGCGTGCATGGCGATGGGGGCAGCCGGCGTTTGGTGCGGGTCGGTGTGGCTCACGACGACGGAGGCAGAGACGACGCCGACCGTCAAGGAGAAGATGCTGGAAGCGTCCTCCGCCAACACGGTGCGTTCCCGCAGCAGGACCGGCAAGCCGACCCGGCAGTTGCAGTCCGCTTGGTCGGACGCATGGGGCGCCAAGGGGGCGCCCGATCCCCTGCCGATGCCTTTGCAAGGAATTCTTACGCGCCCGGCGATGGCCAAGGTGGACAAGCTCGCAGAGGCGGGTCACGAAGGCGCCAAGGAGATCGCTGCCTACTTTGTCGGGCAGTGCGTGGGCCTGATGAACACGGAACAGTCCGTCAGGTCGGTCGTGTATGACTTCATGAAGGACTACGCCGAGGCGGTTGAAAGACTATCCGCCACCCTCGCCGATCAGGCCCCCGCCGTGGCTCACCATGGCTGACCTGATCAGACCCAATCCTTCCGACTCCGTGGTGTGCTCGTGACCGAACCTGTGACGCCGCGCACCGCCGCGACGCTGATGCTTGCGCGTGACGGCGCGGATGGGCTGGAAGTTTTCATGGTGGTTCGCCATCACGAGATTGAGTTCGCGTCAGGAGCCCTGGTGTTCCCCGGCGGCTCCGCGAGCGCCGGAGACGCCGATCCCCGATGGCGCCGCTTGGCGGACGGTGCTGACCAAATCAGCGACGAGATGCTGAGCGTGATGGCGGCCGCGGCGCGGGAAGCCTTCGAGGAATGCGGCGTGCTGTTCGCCCGAACGGCCACTCGTGGGCCGCTGCTGGACGGCGCCCGGGCGGAGGCGTTGGGAGCTACCTACCGGCAGGCAATCGAGGCGGGCAGTCTCAGCTTCGCCGATATGATCGAGCTGGAAAGTCTGGTTGCGGCCTTCGACCGGCTCGTGCATTTCGCCCACTGGATAACGCCGCCGCACATGCCCAAGCGGTTCGATACCCACTTCTTCCTCGCCGAGGCACCGCTCGATCACCTACTGCGTCACGACGGTAGAGAATCGGTCGATTCCGTCTGGGTGACACCACGCCAGGCGTGCGAGGACGCCGATGCGGGCCGCCACACGGTTCTGTTTCCAACGCGGTTGAACCTGGAAAAGGTCGGACAACACCGAACCGTGGCCGAAGCACTCGGCGCCGCTCGGGCATCCCGGATCGTCACCGTCCGGCCGGAAGCCAGTACTGCGGAGGGTGGGCGGCTCCTCCGTATTCCCATCGAAGCGGGGTATGGCGCCGGAGAGTTTCTCGTGTCGAGCGGCTCCGGCAAGAATGCGCGGATACACAAGCTCGATGCTGGCACGCGAAGCTCGTAGCGCCCGAAAACGCCCTGGCGGGCCTGCGCGTGCTCGGGGCTCAGGTCCGGGCAGGGTGGGGTTCCGGAACCAGATTCCTCGCGACAGAGCGCGGAAGAGTATTCGTTCAAGGCGGGCCGCCCAGAGGATCGCACAGCGAGGACGTCCATGGATCTGACACTGACCGAAAAGCATCGGGCACTACGCGATGAAGTGAATGCCTTCATCGCCCGGCACCGCGACCGCGCGCCCCGGCCTGGCGGCGGGCGCAAGCGGCCCGATAGGAAGGTTCTGGAGTGGCAGGCGCTGCTGCTCGAGTGCGGTTACTTTGCTCGAAACATACCACGTGAGTATGGCGGCTTCGGCGCCCCTCATGATGTCATCGAGATGGCGATCATCGCCGACGCGTTCAGCCGGAGCGGCGTTTCGCCGGGCATCCACAACCAGGGCATCAGCATGCTGGTGCCGACACTGCTGGAGGTCGGCACGGAAGAGCAAAAGCGGTGTTGGATCGGCCCTACCATTCGGGGCGAGGTGATCTGGTGCCAGGGCTATTCGGAGCCCGGGTCCGGTTCGGAGCCCGCCGCCGCGCACACGCGCGCGGCGGTGGAGGACGGATTCTTCGTCATCAACGGCCAGAAAATATGGACAAGCTCGGCCCACTATGCCGACATGATGTTCCTGCTCTGTCGGACAGAGCCTGACAAGCCGAAGCACGCCGGTCTGTCCTACCTTCTGGTTCCGATGAACACGCCGGGGATCGAGGTTCGTCCGCTGCGCACCATGACAGGACGGGCGGAGTTCAACGAGACCTTCTTCACCGACGTTCGCGTGCCCGTGGACCAGATCGTGATGGGGCGCGGCGACGGTTGGCAGGTTGCCAACATCACCTTGAAATACGAACGGCTGCTTCTCGGTGATGCCAACAAGCTGCAGCACCGTCTCGAAGCCATTCGCCGGATGATGCAGGAGCCGCGACCGGACGGCTCCCGCCTTCTGGATTGCGCGGAATGGCGCGACAGGTTGCTGCGGCTGCAAGGCGAGGTGATGGCGGCCCGCTACCACAATCTGCGTCTGTTGACCGATAAGGCGGAGGGAGTCGATTCAAGCCTCGCACGCCTGATCGTGAAGTATCACGGCACGATGCTCGCGCACCGCCTGACCTCCCTGGCGGTCGACGTGCTGGGTTCCGCCGGGCTCGCCTACGAGCCTCAAGGTGAGGCGGCGGAGGACGATCCGGCCACCACTTGGCACATCGACTACATGTATGACATCGGATTGATCATCGGTGGCGGTTCCTCGAACATCCAGAAGAACATCATCGGAGAGCGTGGGCTTGGCTTGCCGCGCGAACCGAAAGCGGGGGGAGCCTGAGCATGCGTTTCGGACTGACCGAAGATCAGAAGCTCTTCGACCACTCTCTCAGGGGCTTCCTATCAGCGCGGCTGCCCCTCGACGTCCTGCGCCGGCTGGCCGAGCCTGGCAACGGATTCGATGCGGAGCTGTGGAAAGGGCTCGGCGAGCTCGGCCTGCAGGCGATGCTGGTGCCAGAGGAATATGGCGGTGCCGGGCTCGGCCTTCTCGACGCGGCGCTGGTTGCCGAGGCGTTGGGTTTCCACGCCGCTCCGACGCCCTTCGCGGCCTCCCAGGTGATGGCAGTCCGGGCGTTCCAGGCCGCCGCTGATGATATGCAGCGACGGATCTGGACTCCCCGGATCGCCGCTGGCGAGATGCGGATTGGCGTTGGCCTCGGCGGAATGTCGGGGCAAACCGGTCGAGCTGCGCTCAGGCTCCAGGGCGGACGGCTTTCCGGCGCGGTGGATGGGCTGTTGGATGGCGGCGGCGCCACACACTTCCTCGTCTACCTGGCGGATGGCCGCGCCGCGCTGCTCGACGCTGACGCAACGGGCATCACTGCCACCGTGCGTCGCAGCGTCGATCGCACACGGCCGCTTGTGGACCTCGACCTTGCGGAGACGCCGGCCGTCGAGGTGCTGGAGGCGTCCAATGCTCCGCTCCAGGTGGCGGCGCGCGTCCGCGACGCGGGCCGGGTGATGCTGGCGGCCGACATGCTGGGGGCGGCGCAGGCCATGCTTGACCGCGCCGTCGCCTATGCCAAGGAGCGCGTACAGTTCGGCCGGGTCATCGGCAGCTTTCAGGGAGTGAAATACATGTGCGCGGACATGGCGACCATGCTCGAACCGTGCCGCGCCATGGTCTGGTACGCGGCCTATGCGCAGGATGCGATCCCGGAGGAGGCCGCGATTGCGGCGAACCATGCCAAGGCGCATCTGGCCGAGGTCACGCGCGAGGTCGCCCGGCTGGCCACCGAGGTTCACGGCGGCATGGGCTTCACCGACCTGCTCGGCCTGCATTTCCAGTTCAAGCGCATCACCTTCGACCGGCAGGTGCTGGGCACTCCCGAGCGGTGCCGGCACGACGCGGCCGTGGCGCAGGGCTGGATCGGAGCCTGAGCGCGACAGAGGAACAGGAGGGGAAGATCTCATGTCAATGCGGGAGAAGGCGGCGATCACCGGGATAGGCGAGACCGTCTATTCCCGCGAGTCGGGTCGCAGCGTCGTATCGTTGCAGCTCGAAGCGTCGCTCCGGGCGATCGAGGACGCGGGGCTCCGTCCCTCCGACATCGACGGAGTGATCCCTTACGGGAGTGCTGTCGTTGCCGAGGAGTTCGTCACCAATTTCGGCATCGGCGATCTCCGCTTCTCCGCCACCACGCCGCTTGGCGGCGCAAGCTGTGTCGCCGCGGTCCAGTGTGCCACGGCCGCCATTGCAGCCGGGATCTGCAATCATGTGCTGATCCCGGTGGGTCGGAATGGCGCCTCCCAGGGTCGCATCGGTGCCCGGGTGCAGCAGATGCCGCAGTTCCGGCTGGTCGGGGAGTTCGAGATGCCGCTCGGCGCTATCGCGCCGGCGCAGCTCTATGCGCCGATGGCGCGGCGGCACATGGAGCTCTACGGCACGACCAGCCGCCAGCTCGGCGAGATCGCCGTGTCGACGCGCGCTAACGCCATCCTCAATGGCAACGCGATCATGACGAAACCAATTTCCATCGAAGATCACCAAGCCTCGCGCATGATCTCCGATCCGCTCCGGCTGCTGGATTGCAGCCTGGAGAGCGACGGTGCCTGCGCCATCGTCGTCAGCGGCATCGAGCGCGCCCGCGGTCTGCGCAGGACACCGGTCATGGTGATGGGCATCGCCGAAGGGCATCCCGACTCGCCGAGCATGATCACTCAGCGTCCGGATATGACGCGCCTCGGCCTCGCCAAGGCGGCGCCGCGTGCTTTCGACATGGCTGGAGTGACCCACGACGACATCGACGTCGCTGAGATTTACGATTGCTTCACCTACATCGTGCTCTGCCAATTGGAGGATCTCGGATTCTGCAAGAAGGGGGAAGGCGGTCCCTTCGTCGAAAGCGGCGCCATACGCCTCGGCGGAAAGCTCCCGGTGAACACGCATGGTGGTCTGCTCTCACAGGCGCATATGGTCGGGATGAACCACATCACGGAGCTGGTGCGCCAGCTTCGCGGCGAGGCCGGGAAGGCACAGGTGGCCGGAGCCGAGGTCGGTCTCGTCACCGGCTATGGCGACATGGGCGACGGTTCCGTCGCCATCATGCGGAGGGGATGATGCGCGCGACCGAGACATACAACAAGCTTGTACCCGAGCCCACGCCGCACAGCGCCCCGTACTGGGAAGGGCTGAACGCGCGCAAGCTGCTGCTGCAGAAGTGCCGCAGCTGCGGCAGGATCCGGCACTACCCGCAGCCGATGTGTCCTGGCTGCCATTCCATGGAGGTGGAGTGGATCGAAGCGTCCGGTCGCGGCGCAGTGCATAGCTGGACGATCACACACCACCCTTTCCATGCCGGCTTCCTCGATGATTTGCCCTACACCCTCGCCACCGTGGACCTGGCGGAAGGCGTGCGCATGAACGCGCAGCTGCGTCTGGCTCGATCCGAGGATCTGCGCATCGGCCTGCCTGTACGCGTCGCGTTCGAGACGGTGAAGGAAGGCTTGACGCTGCCCTACCTGGTCCCCGATAAGGCCGGCTGACACCCGCCGACCGAGCTGCTCGCGCCGGTGCGGGTTTCCACCACCACCACCGCCGGCTGGCCGAACTGGGCCCCAAGCTTCTCGGCGAAGCGGCGGCCGACATGTCGGTTGGGCCGCCCGGGACGAACCCCCGCCAGGCGCAGGAGGCGCTCCGGGGCGCTTGCGCCAGCCATGGCTCCCGTCAGCGAGAGTCCCATGCCGATCGGGCCGCTTCGATACATGTGACTTCCGTCTCTGTCCGGCCTGCCGGCGGCGGCCGCGTGTCATTGGCCGCCGGTGGTTTCCCGTCCGATGAGATCGCAGATCTCTGCCTCCGACAGCCCCGCCTCACGCAGCACCTTCTCCGTGTGCTCGCCGAGGCGCGGCGGCAGCAGGCGCACCGCGCCGGGCGATTCGGAGAAATCCACGGGCACTGCCGTCACCAGCATCCGCCCTTCTGAAGGGTGCTCGACGCGCCGGAAAAAGCCGGTCTCGGCGAGGTAGTCGTCCTCCAGCAGGTCGGCGAGGCCATGAACCGGCCCGTTCGGCACGTCGGCAGCATCGAGGCGCGCCTGCCACTCGGCGGTACTGCGGGTGCGCATCACCTCCTCGACGATCGCATAGAGGGCGCCGATGTTGACCGCGCGCTGCGCGAGGCGGGCGAAACGCGAATCCTCAGCGAGGTCCGGCCGCCCGAGCGCGGCCAGCAGCCGTTGCCACTGGTCGTCGGAATTGGCCATCAGGCACAAATGGCCGTCGCTGGTCGGGTAGGGCCGCCGATAGGGTGTGAACATGCGCCCATAGCCGAGGCCGAGGGAGGGGTCGTCCAGCACCCCGCCCCAGAGATGCTCGGCAAGGTTGAAGGAGATCATGGTCTCGAGCATCGGCACATGCACCTCCTGGCCCCGGCCGGTGCGTTCGCGCCGGTAGAGCGCCATGGCGACGGCGGAGGCGAGGACATGCCCGCAGAACTTGTCGGCGATGGCGCTCGGCACGTAGCGAGGCTCGCCACCGTCGCGCATGGCGTTCAGCGCGGCGAGGCCGCTCATACCCTGGATCACGTCGTCGAAGGCCGGGCGGTCTCGATGCCGCCCATCCTTACGGAAGCCGGTGGCGCTGGCGTGGATGAGCCGCGGGTTGCGCGGCGCCAGCGCGGCATAGGAGAGGCCGAGCCGCTCAGCGGCGCCGACCCGCATGTTGTGCACGAGCACGTCGGCGCCGTCGATAAGCCGCAGCAGCGCGCGACGCGCCTGTTCCCGCTTCAGGTCGAGCACGACGCTGCGCTTGTTGCGGTTGATGTTGAGGAACATCACCGCCATGTCGCTCCCGCGCGTCGGGCCGACCTGGCGCATGGTGTCGCCCTGCGGCGGCTCTACCTTCACCACCTCAGCGCCCATGTCGCCGAGGATTTGCGTCGCCACCGGGCCGAGCACGGCGCTCGTCAGGTCGATCACCCTGACGCCGGCCAGCGGCCCGCCGCCCGCCTCGCTCACGCCTCAGGCCCCGCCGGCGCCACGACACTTGACCGTGCGCAACGGCGTGTGGGTGAAAACCACGGTGCCGTACTGCTTGACGACGCGGTTGCGCGTGCGCACGAGGCCGCGCCGGGGCGACTCTGCGACAGCCGCGCCTCGATCACCTCGAGCTTGACATGGATGGTGTCGCTGGCGAAGAGCGGGTGCTCGATCTTCAGGTCCAAGCCGAGGAAGGCGAAGCCAGTGTGCGGCAGGGTGGCCTGCATCGGCAGTCCCTCGGCGAAGGTGTAACCGAGCGCGCCGGGGGCGACCCGGCCGTTGATGTCGCTCTCGCGGGCCAGGAAGTCGAGGCTCATGAACAGCACCTCGGCCGTGCCGATACAGTTGATGAAGTTCACGATGTCGGCCTCGGTCACCGTACGACCGATGGTACGAAAGCGTCGCCTAATCGTCAGATCCTCGCAGCAGAGGCCCACATAGGGCAGCCCGACCGCGTCCTTGGCCATGCTCGTCACTCCGCCTTGCCGATGAGATTGCGCGCCACGATATTGCGCTGAATCTGGTTGGTTCCTTCGATGATCTGCACCACCTTCGCATCTCGAAAATAGCGGTTGATCGGGAACTCGTTCGAGATGCCGGAAGCACCGAATATCTGCACCGCGTCGGTCGCTACCTTCATCGCTACGTCACTGGCGAAGCACTTAGCCGAGGCGGCGAGGCTCGCCATCTCGGGACCCGTCTTGCCGGCATCCACCGCCGCCGCCGCGGCGTAGGTGAGCTGCCGCGCCGCCTCGATCTGGATCGCCATGTCGGCGATCATCCAGCGGATGCCCTGGTAGTTTGAGACGGTCTCGCCGAAGGCGCGGCGGCCGCGCGCGAACTCGATCGCGTGGTCCATCGCGCCCTGCGCCAGCCCGACCGCGCGGGCGGCGACGATGGGACGGGACTTGTTCAGCGCCTCCATCACCGAGCGGAAGCCGCCCGCGCCGCCGCCGAGCAGGTTCTCCTTCGGCAGCCGCACGTCGTCGAAGAACAGCGCCGAGGAAGGGACGCCGCGGGCGCCCATTTTCTCCTCCTTGCGGCCGACGCGGAAGCCCGGGCGGTCACGTTCGACGATGAAGAAATTGACCTCACCTGGGCCATCGTCGCGCTCGAGCCGCGCGCCGACCAGAGCGAAGTCCGACACCGCGGCGTTGGTGCACCAGATCTTGCCGCCGTTCAGCACGAAGCCGTCGCCGTCGGATCGCGCGCGGGTGCGGATGCCGGCGACGTCGGAGCCGGATTGCGGTTCGATCAGCGAGAAGGCGGCGCGCAGCGCGCCAGAGGCGAGGCGGGGGAGCAACCGCGCCTTCTGCTCGGGCGTCCCGCCGGCGAGGATGGTGCCAAGCGGCACCCACTGCACAACCAGCAGATAGCCAATATTATAGCACACCCGGCCCAGCTCCTCGACCGCGAGGCAGCCCGCGAGCGTGCTGCCCAAGCCACCACATTCGGGTGGGAAGGGCAGGGTGAACAGGCCGAGCTCGCGCAGCAGGTCGAACATGTCCTGCGGGTATTCGCCGCTGGCGTCGATGGCGGCGGCGCGCGGCGCCACGCGTTCGCGCGCGACGCGACGCACCAGGTCTCGGACCTGGCGTTGCTCCTCGGTCAGGGTAAAGGACACGCCCGTTTCCTCCTCGTTGTGACTGGCCGCGGCGGGTGCGCCGTATCCGGTACGTTGTTCGGCATGCTGAACGCGACGTGCGGTCGCTGTCAAAGGCCCCGACTTCACGGCAAGAAGCCCGCTCGGTGGGTTCCTGCTGAACGTCGCTTCGAAACTCGCCGATCGGTGGTGGGCGGGGGGAGCTCTGCCAAGCACAGGAGGAAATCATGGGTCCACTGGCTAGTTTGAAGGTGATTGAACTTGCGGGCATCGGCCCGCGGCCTATGGCGGCTACGCTGCTGGCCGACACGGGCGCCACCGTGCTGCGTATCGATTGGCCGGCCGCTCAGTACAACCTCACCCTGTGCGGGCGGCGGACCCTAGCGCTTGACTTTAAGCAACCGCCCGCACGCGGACTCGCGCTGCCGCCCGTGGCCGAGGCCGATGCGCTCACCGAAGCTTTCCGTCCTGGTGTCGCTGAGCGGCTCGGCCTCGGGCCTGCGGACTGCCTCGCGTGCAATCCGCGACTTGCCTACGGGCGCATGACGGGTTGGGGGCAGGAGGGGTCGTTCATGCCCGCCGGGCATGATCTCAACTACATCGCGCTGACCGGTGCGCTGCATCATATCGGACGCAAGGCCCACCGCCTTTGCCGCCGTCTAACCTGATCGGCGACTATGGCGGCTGCGCTCCCGATTACGACTGCTACGAACGCATCGACGGGCGCTATGTCTCGGTGGTGCCGATCGATCGAGGGAGGCTTCTTGGAGGAACTGCTGCGCCGCCTCGGGATTGGCGCCGCGTGTCGCACCTTCAATGGAGCTGGGGCGGGTGACGCGGCCGGCCGATCCGGAACGTGTCGTGGCGCCCTGCAACATAGCGCTGTGCTGCCATGCGTCAGCCGAGTAGCGCCACCTCGCTGCGGGCGCTAATATAAATTCTAATGAATGATCGTTCATATGGTACAAGGTCCCGCGAACGCAGTGATGCGCGGGATGTAACCCTCGGAGGATCCGGTATGCCCGACGCGTCAACCCTTCCTGAGGGGCGTACCTTGACCCGACTAGACGTCGCCATCGTCGGGGGCGGACTGGCCGGGCTGTACGCCATCCACCGCCTGCGCGGCATGGGCCTGCGCGTGCGCGCTTTCGAGGCCGGCTCCGACATTGGCGGCACCTGGTTCTGGAACCGCTATCCCGGCGCGCGCTGCGACGTCGAAAGCCTCGAGTACTCCTACTCTTTCTCTGACGACCTGCAGCAGGCCTGGAAATGGCCGGAACGCTACGGCACCCAGCCAGAAATCCTGCGCTACATCAATCACGTCGCCGATCGCTTCGATCTGCGCCGTGATGTGCAGCTGAACACCCGCGTGACGTCGGCGCTGTTCGACAGCGAAGCCAACGAGTGGACTTTGACGACGGATAGCGCTGATGTCGTGCGGGCGCATTTCTGCATCATGGCCGCCGGCAACCTGTCGACGCCGCGCGTGCCCGAATTCAGGGGCCTACGCGACTTCCGGGGCAAGTGGTACCACTCCGGGCTCTGGCCGCATGAGGGCGTCGATTTCGGCGGCCAGCGAGTCGGGGTCATCGGCACCGGCTCGTCGGGCATCCAGATGATCCCGATCATCGCCCGGCAGGCGAGTCACCTGCATGTCTTCCAGCGCACGGCGAACTTCAGCCTGCCGGCGCGCAACGCGCCGATGGATCCGGAGCGCGAGCGCCGGCACAAGGCCGAGTATCCGGACCGCCGCCGCGCCGCCTACGACACACCATTCGCCATCGCCGGCTATCCGAAGCCGACCAAGTCGGCGCTGCAAGCGACACCCGAGGAGCGCCGCGCCGCCTACGAAGCCAAGTGGCAGGAAGGCGGTAGCATCAGTTTCCTCTACACCTACACCGACCTGCTGGTGAACAAGGAAGCCAACGACACCGCGTCGGAGTTCGTGCGCGAGAAGATCCGCAGCATCGTCAAGGACCCCAGGACGGCTGAACTGCTGTCGCCGAAGGATCATCCGATCGGAACCAAGCGGCTGTGCCTCGATACCGGTTACTACGAGACCTACAATCGCGACAACGTCACGCTCGTCGACGTGCGTAGCGATCCAATCCTGGAGATCACACCGAACGGCCTGCGTACCGCCGGCGGCGTGGCGTACGAACTGGACGCCATCGTCTTCGCCACCGGCTTCGATGCCATGACGGGCGCGCTGCGCGAGATCGACATCCGCACCACCGGCGGCGCCACGCTGGCGGACAGATGGGCCGGTGGCCCGGTGACCTATCTCGGGCTGATGGTTGCCGGTTTCCCCAATATGTTCATCGTCACCGGCCCGGGCAGCCCTGGCGTGAAGACGCAGATGATCGCCGCGATCGAGCAGCACACCGACTGGATCGCCGGCTGCCTCGATCACATGCGCCGACATGGCCTCCATCGCATCGAACCGACGGTCGAGGCCGAAGCCGCCTGGGTGCGGCACGTCAATGCCGTGGCCGACGGTACGCTCTACCCGCGCGCCAACTCCTGGTATCTCGGTGCCAACATCCCGGGCAAGCCGCGGGTGTTCATGCCCTATGTCGGCGGCTTCGACGCCTACAAGCGGCGCTGCGACGCCGTCGCCGCGGGCGGGTACGAAGGCTTCAGGTTGACCCGGCAAAGGGTGCCGGTGCGTGAAGCCGAAGCAGCGGCACCGGCTTTGTCAATGCGGCGGCACAGGAGCGGAGAATGAGGGACAGGAGCGAACCGGACTATGAGGTCATCATCATCGGTGCCGGCGTGGCCGGGATCTATCAGATCAAGCAGCTGGCCGACCTTGGGGTACGCGCCATGCTGCTCGAGGCCGCGCCCGATCTCGGCGGGACATGGTACTGGAACCGGTATCCCGGTGCCCGGTTCGACTCGGAGAGCTACACCTATGGCTACTCGTTCTCGAAGGAATTGCTGAACGAGTGGCACTGGAAGGAGCGGTTCTCGGGCCAGCCGGAGAATCTGCGCTATCTGAACCATGTCGCGGAAAAGTTCGACCTGCGCAAATACATGCAGTTCAACGCGAAGGTGGAGGCGGCGCACTACGACGAGGCGCACCATCTCTGGCGGCTGAAAATCGCGGATGGCCGTGAACTCACCTGCCGGTTCGTGATCATGGCGCTGGGCCTGCTGTCGATTCCAACCCTGCCGCGATTCGAGGGCATGGATAGCTTCAAGGGCCGCTCGTTCCATACCTTCTACTGGCCGCACGAACCGGTCGAGCTGGCGGGCAAGAACGTTGCCGTCATTGGCACCGGCGCAACGGGCATTCAGATGATCGCCGAAATCGCCGACAAGGTCGGCGAGCTGACGGTCTTCCAGCGACGGCCCAACTGGAGCGCCCCGCTGAACAACGGGCCGATCTCCGAAGCGGAGATGGCCGATATCCGCGCGCGCTATGACGAGATTTTCGCGACCTGCGCACGCACGCCGGGCGGCTTCGAGCACGAGCCGGACCGGCGCGGCTTCTACGAGGTCTCGCGCGAGGAGCGGCGCAAGCTTTGGGACCGGCTCTACGACCAACCCGGCTTCGCGATCTGGCTGCGGAACTTCCGCGAGATCTTCACCAACGAGGAAGCGAACGCGGAGTTCTCCGAATACATCGCGGACCGCATCCGCCGGCGGGTGAAGGACCCCGTGGTCGCGGAGAAGCTGATTCCCCGGGATCACGGCTTTGGCGTCCAGCGGGTCCCGATGGAGACCCATTACTTCGAGGCCTACAACCGGCCCAACGTGCACCTCGTGGACATCAGCGAGACGCCGATCGTGCGAGTGACCGAGACCGGCCTGCGCACCACCGAGCGCGACTACGATTTCGACATCGTCGTCTACGCCACGGGCTTCGATGCGATCACCGGCGCCTTCGATCACATCGACATCCGGGGTGTCGATGGCGAGACGCTGCGCGACAAGTGGAAGGACGGACCGTCGACGTTCCTCGGGATGCTCATCCATGGCTTCCCGAATCTTCTGATGCCGGCGGGGCCGCAGAGCGGCTCCGCCTCGACCAACTACCCGCGTGGCATTGAGACCGGCGTCAACTGGTGCACCGACCTGCTCGAGCATATGTGGGAGCACGGCTACATACGCGCCGAGGCGACGCGCGAAGCGGAAGAAAGCTGGACCGCCCACGTCACGCAGATGTACGCGACGATGCTGATGCGGAAGGCCAAGTCCTGGTTCACCGGCTACAACTCGAACGTCCCCGGCCACGAGCACGGCAGGATCCGCTACTTCGTCTACAACGGCGGCTCTCCGAAGTACGTGGCCCGCATCACCGAGGTCGCGCAGAAAGGCTACGAGGGGATCGTCCTCACCTCCGCGGCGCCACCCTTGTCCGGCGCGCTGCTGGCAAGGGGCGGCAACGCCGTGAGCTAACGTCGTCCTCGGACGGGCTAGGCGACAGGACCGAACGGCATGCCCCTACGGGCGTAGCGTACGAGGATGGACGGCATGAAAGATCTCACCGTCGTTCGGACCGTTGCCGATCTGCGCCATGCGGTCGGCGAGTTCCGTGCTGCCGGCCGCACTATCGGCATGATCCCGACCATGGGCGCGCTGCACGAGGGCCATACGAGCTTGGTGCAGGGTGCGCTCGATCGCGGCGACGTGCCGGTCGCCTCGATCTTCGTCAATCCGACGCAGTTTGGACCGAACGAGGATTTCGCCGCCTATCCGCGCGACGAGGCGGGCGACTTCGCCAAGCTTGAGGCGGCGGGCTGCCGTATCGCTTATGCGCCTGGTGTGGAGGAGATGTACCCGGGCCCGCAGCTCACGACCGTGATGGTGGCTGGCCTGACCGAGGGGCTGTGCGGGCCCTTCAGGCCTGGCCACTTCCAGGGCGTCGCCACTGTCGTGTGCAAGTTCCTGATAATGGCCATGCCCGACCGCGGCTACTTTGGCGAGAAGGACTATCAGCAGCTCCAGGTGCTGAAGCGCATGGCGCACGATCTTGCCATGCCCATCGAGATCATAGGCATGCCGACCATCCGCGAGCCCGATGGGCTCGCCATGTCGTCGCGCAACCGCTACCTCTCACCCCAAGAACGCAAGATTGCCATTGCGATGTATCGCGAGCTCACGGCGCTCGCGGCCAATGTACGGGACGGCCGCACGCCGTGCGCCAAGGCGGCCGCGGAGTCGGCGCAGGCGCTGCTTGCCGCAGGATTCGACAAGGTCGAGTACTTCGATGTCGTCGATGCTGAAAGCCTCGCGCCGATCGAACGTGTCGCCGGCCCGGCGCGGATTGCAGCGGCGGCCCGGCTTGGCCGCACTCGGCTGATCGACAACGTCGCGGTTTGAGCGGCCTATTGGCGAGCCCTCGGGACAGTTTCTGGACGGGCTGTTGGGGAGCGAGCCGCGCAAGACGGGCTGGATGCGGGCGGAGGCGGCGGGCGATCCCGGCCCGTGGCGGCAACAGGCGATCCTGGGCCGCGGCCAGTGGGACGCCGATGCGCTGCACGACATCGTGCGAGATTACGCGCTGGAAACGCTGGCCGACGAGGAAGCAGTCTTGGTCATCGATGAGACCGGCTTTCTGAAGCAGGGCAAAGCCTCGTGCGGAGTTGCGCGTCAGTACACGGGCTCGGCGGGCAAGATCACCAATTGCCAGATCGGCGTGTTCGCCTCCTACGTGTCGCGCCACGGCCATGCCTTCATCGACCGGGCGCTTTATTTGCCGAAAGAATGGACGGACGATCCCGAGCGACTGAAGGCGGCGCATGTGCCGGAGGGTGTGGACTTTGCGACCAAGCCGCAGATTGCGCGCCGGATGATTGCACGCGCCATCGCCGCCAGGGTGCCGTTCTCCTTCGTTGCAGCGGACAGCGTGTATGGCACGGGCGACATCGAGACGATGCTCCGCTAGGCGGGCAAGGGTTACGTTCTGGGTGTTGCCGCCAACCATGTATTCAACTCTTGGGGCAAGAAGCAATTTGTTCGGGGCACCGCGGCGAAGATTGCGCAAGCCCTCCCCAAGAACGCCTGGCGGCGCTTGTCGTCCGGCGAAGGAACCAAAGGACCGCGCCTGCACGACTGGGCTTGTCTCGAACTGGCCGATCCATGCCGGCGAATACAACAGCGCCCTCAAGGGCAAGTGGACACGGGGACTCATGATCCGCCGCAGCATCGCCGACAGCGAGCTCGCTTTCTTCTCCACCTGGTGCTCCAAGGGCGCGTCCATGGAAAAGCTGGTCTCGGTGGAAGGTCATCGCTGGGCCATCGAAGACAGCTTCGAAGCCGCCAAGAACGAACTCGGTCTCGATCACAACGAAACCCGCTCCTGGCATGGCTGGCATCGCCATGTCTCGCTCGCCATGCTCGCCTTCGCCATGATGGCCGTCATCCGTCATCACGCCAATGCCGTGCCGCTCAAAAAACGCTGCCGCGTCTTCGGACCAAGCGTTCCTGATCCGCTGGTCGATCCAGGAAATCCGCCGCATCTCCGGGAAGCTTGCTCAACGGCGCATCCAACCCACCCACATCATCGCGTGGTCACTGTGGCGCCGCGCCCACCAGGCCGACGCGCGCCGCGCTCACCTCAAGCGCGCGAACCTCAAAAGAAACATGCAACTGTAATGCTAGTCTTCCTGAGTCAGGAAAGTGAGTCAGAAGGCCGCGGCCTGTATGGTCGAAGGCTGAGTTATCTTGCGGGTCCTGACCTCGACCGCTGTCAGCCCCCAGAAGCCGACCTCGGTCGTCGCTGCCAATCTCCTCCGCTCTTATTTCGGTCTTACTCCGTCACGGCAGGCTTCGCGACCGCGGGCATTCGTGATTTCCGGAGCAGTAACAGCAGCGGCGCCGATAGCAGCGTCACCCACATCATAAAAGTGAAGTCGTTGAGATAGGCGATGGTCGCCGCCTGGCGTGTTACTTCGCCGTTGAGGGCCGTGACGCCCGACATCGTGTGCCAGTTCCACGCTTGCGGCAGCCAGGGCGACTGCAGCATGGTACGGAACGGAGTCATGACGTCCGCAATGGCGGCGTGGTTGATCTGGGTGTTCTGGGCGAGCAGCGTGACGACGATCGAGATGCCGATGCTACTGCCGATGTTGCGCATCAGGCTGTACATGGCCGTGCCCTCGTTTCGATAGTGGGCAGCGAGGGTCGAAAAGGTCACGGTGCTGAGCGGCACGAAGATGAAGCCAAGTCCCAGCCCCTGGGTGACGCCGGTCCAGACAATGGTCGAAATCGGCACCTCGGTGGTGAAGCCCGACATCTCCCATAAGGAGAGCGCCGTCAGGCCGATGCCGAGCAGGATCAGCAGGCGGGTGTCCAGCTTGCCGATCAGGCGGCCCACGATGATCATCGCAATCATGGTGCCAACCCCGCGCGGCGCGAGCACGTAGCCGGTGGTGAGCACCGGAAAACCCATCAGGTTCTGCAGAAAGGGTGGCAGCAAGGCGAGGGTGGCGAGCAGGATCACGCCGACCATGAAAATGAGGAAGAGTCCCACTGCGAGGTTGCGGTCTCGGAACAGGGCGGGCTCGAGGAACGGCTCGCGCGCCGTGAACATGTGCACCAGAAACATGTAGAGGAAGAGACCCGCGAGCACCGTCTCGACCACGATCTCGGTCGAGGCGAACCAGTCCTGAGACTCGCCGCGGTCGAGCATCATCTGCAACGCGCCGATGGAGAGGCTCAAGAGGGCGAAGCCGAAGAAGTCAAAGCCGCGGCGCCGGTCACGGGGTGTTTCCGGTACAAAGGCGAGGATGCCGATGAGCGCTAAGATGCCGAACGGCAGATTGATGTAGAAAACCCAACGCCAGTCGTAGGTCTCCGTAAGGTAGCCGCCGAGAGTGGGTCCGAGGATGGGGCCCACCATTACTCCGACGCCCCACATGGCCATGGCTGAGCCGTGCTTCTCGGGCGGGTAGGTGTCGAGCAGGACGGCCTGCGAGAGTGGTACAAGCCCGGCGCCGAAGGCTCCCTGCAACAGGCGATAGAGCACGATCTCGACGAGCGACGAAGCCGCGCCGCATAGCATCGAGGCGATGGTGAAGCCGGTCACCATGACCGCAAACAGCCGCTTGCGTCCCAGGCGAGCGGCCAGCACACCGGTAGGTGGGGTCATGATCGCGGCCGCGACGATGTAGGAGGTCAAGACCCACGAGATCTGGTCTTGGGTAGCCGACATGCTGCCCTGCATGTGCGGCAGCGCGACGTTTGCGATGGTGGTGTCCAGCGCCTGCATGATCGTTGCCAGCATGATGGAGACAGTGATCAGGCCGCGTTCGAACGGCCTGCTCGCGGCTCTGGACTCCTTCATCGGCTCGGTTCCGCCTGGGCAGCGACGTTGTGCGAGACGCCGATCCAAGAGAGCGCGGTCCGCACGAAGCTAGGGACCGGCCGGCGATGCCCGGTGTCGATTTCGACTGTCGTGCTCATGCCGGAGCGCAACCGCGGATCCCGGCCGCTCGTCTCGACGGCGATACGCACAGGGATGCGCTGCACCACCTTGACCCAGTTGCCGGTGGCGTTCTGGGGCGGGATGACGGAAAATTCCGCGCCCGTCGCCTGGCTGAGGCTTTCGACAATCCCCTGCCACTCGCGGTCGGGATAAGTGTCCACGTAAATCGTCACCGGCTGGCCGGGGCGGACATGGGCCAGATCAGTTTCCTTGAAGTTCGCCTCGATCCAGAGGCCGGTGTAGGCGACGAGGCTCATCACCGGGCTGCTCATCGGGCCGTTTCCGATGACCTGCTGGCCGACCTGCGGGGTGTTGCTCGCGATACCCGCGAAGGGCGCGCGCACGATGGTTCGTTTGAGGTCGAGAGCGGCACGATCGACAGCCGCCTTTGCTGCCAGGAATCGCGGGTGGCGCTCCGCCGGGATGTCCGGGTCCCCGGCAAGCTGTGCCTGGATCTGCGCCAGCTCCTGCTCCGTGACCCGAATACGCTGCCGGGCCACGTCGAAGTCGTGGCGGGCGGCATCGTGCTTGCTGCGGGAAATGACGGCGCTGACGACCAGCTTGGACTGCCGCTCGAACTCGGTCTCGGCGAAAGCCAGGTTGGTCCGGGCAAGCGCCAGCTCCTCCTGCTTCTGCCGGTAGCTGCCCTTCAGGCTTTCGATCTCGTCGCGCAGGCCGGCAAGCCGCGCCTCCGCCTCGGCCAACGCTATATGATAGGGCCGGTCGTCGATACGGAATAGCACATCGCCCATGGCCACACGCTGATTCTCGCGCACCGAGACCTCACCGATAAGGCCGGAGACTTCCGCGGCGATCATCACCTTATCTGCCTTCACGTAAGCATTCTCCGTGCTAACGTAGCGGCCGCCCGTCACATAAAAGTAGCCGCCGACAATCGCCACTACCAGCGGGCCGAGGAGCAGCAGGAAGCGCCGCAGCCAGCGGCGCGGCGCGGCCAATCGAGGAGGCCGCCAGTTCGGCTCGGCCTGCTGGCTTGAGGGAACCTTTTTGTCCAAACCGCCGATACGGCGTGGCCGCTCAGTTGCGTCCTGCTGCATTCGAGAAGGCTCTCTCCGGTCTCCCGCCAATGCTGTCGTCTTCGCTTTCGGCCTCAATGAGGTTGCGCTTCATGTGGCGCAGGGCATCGATGAGCACCTGCTTCGTGCCGTCACACATTCCGGCCATAGCTTCTTCACGGGTCTCGGCCGCGAGAGCCCACATGCCCTCGAGACGCAGCAAGCCGGCAGCGGTCAGATAGAGACGGAAAGCCCGGCGGTCGTCGAGATCGGGTCGGCGTGCGACTAAGCCGGCCTCCTGCAGCCGGTCGATCAGGCGGACTAGCGTCATCGGCTGGACCTCCAGACTCTCGGCCAAAGTGACCTGATTCACGCCCTCCTGTCGGGACAAATAGGCAAGCGCCTGCCATTGAGCTTGAGATAGCCCGAGTTCCTGTGCCCGGCGGTTGAAGTTCCGTCGTAGCAGCCGCGCCAGGTCGTTCACAAGAAAGCCAACGCTTTGGTCGGGGTCATGCATATGTCGGCATCCACCATAAATAGTAAGCATGATATATTATAAGTACAGGAGGCTTCTCCGCAAGAGGAATGCACGCCCATAGGGTTGATGGCCTTCCGCGACTTGGCATAACGTGTCCACTTGGCGGGTAACGATGGTGGTCCGATTGAGACCCCACGCCGCGCCGGGAAGGAACGAAAGATGGAATCGCGCGCCCGCGGCGCCGGTCGGGGCTTGCACTGAATGCCCGCCGACGGACGTGCCGAATCGCCTCCACAGTGGCTGCGCCTCGCCGATGCGGGGCTGTCGCATGTCGAGGACAGTCTTAACCTGATCGCGGCGCTCGCCGTGTTCTTCCTGATGTTCGTGGGCGTGGCGCAGATCATCGGCCGCACCGTCTTCGACTTCGCCATCTACGGCTACATCGACTGGATCGAGCAGGCCTCGTCGCTGTTTGCTTTCCTGGGGATCGCCTATGCCCAGCGCCTTGGCAGCCACATCGGCATGGACCTGACGATCGGCTGGCGGCCCGAGGTCCGCTGGAAGATCGAGCTGTTCGGCGTCGTCCTGGCGATCGCCATCATCACCATCCTGATCTATGCCAGCTTCACCAATTTCCTGCGGGCCTGGTCGATCGGCGATTCGACGATGGACATCCGCCTGCCGACCTGGCCCGCCAAGCTGATGGTGCCCCTGGCGCTGAGTGTGCTGTGGCTGCGTCTGTCACTGCAGATCTGCGGTTACCTCCGCATGATCGCCCATCCGGATGCCCAGCCGGTCGCGGTGCCGAAATTGATCACGCTGGAGACGCAGGTGCAGGACGAGATCGCCGAGGCGCTCGGTCGCGAGGAATTGAACCGGGAGCAGGGCCGATGATCGAGCTCAGCCCGCTCGCGATCGGTGGCATCGGAATCGTTGCCTTGCTGGCGCTGTGCTTCGCCGGCGTGCGGTTCGCCTTCGCAGGCGCGCTGGTCGGCACGGCAGGCCTGGTCTCGATGATCGGCTGGGATGCCGGGATCCGCACCGCCGGCATCGCGCCCTATACGGCCGGCGCCAACTACACGCTATCGGTCCTGCCGATGTTCATCCTGATCGGCTACCTGGCCTACTACGCCGGCATCACCCAAAGCGCCTTCGAGGCGGCCCGCCGCTGGTTCGGCTGGCTGCCCGGAGGCCTCGCCACAGGCACCGTGTTCGCGGTCGCAGGCTTCTCGGCGGTCTCGGGCGCAAGCAGCGCGGCCGCCGCCGTGTTCGCCAAGGTGGCGATCCCCGAGATGCTGCAAGCGAAATACGACAAGCGCCTGGCCGCAGGCGTATGCGCGGCCGGCGCCACGCTCGATTCGCTGATCCCGCCCAGCACGCTGCTCGTCGTCTACGGCATCATCACCGAGCAGTCGATTGGCAAGCTGCTGGTGGCAGGCTTCGTGCCGGGCATCTTCTCGGCGTTCGTCTACGCCGTCATCATCACCTGGCGCTGCTGGCGCCAGCCCGAGCTCGGGCCGCGCATCAGGGGCTACACCTGGCCACAACGCGCGCAGTCGCTGCCCGGCACCACGCCCATCTTCCTGGTCATCCTGATCATTTTCCTCAGCATGTATTTCGGCTGGGCGACCCCGACCGAAGCCGGCGCGCTGGGCGCCTTCTCGGTGTTCGCCTTCGCGCTGAAGGCCGGTATCAAGCGCGGCGAGTTGCGCCAGTGCCTGCTCGATTCCGCGAAGCTCACGGTGATGATCTTCACGGTGATCTGGGGCGTGCTGATCTTCGTGCGCTTCCTGGGCTTCTCGGGCATGCCCGAGGAGGTTTCCCGCTGGGTGACCGACCTCGCCCTGCCGCCGCTCGCGATCCTGCTGGCGATCTATCTGCTGTACTTCGTCCTCGGCACGGTCCTCGAAGGCATCGGCATGTTCCTGCTGACGCTGCCGGTGGTCTTCCCGGTGATCTCGGCGCTGGGCTACGACCCGATCTGGTTCGGCATCGTGCTGGTCAAGCTTTCAGGTATCGCTTCGCTGTCGCCGCCCGTCGGACTGGTGGTGTTCGTCGTCAACGGCGTGCGGCCCGACATTTCCGTGCGCGACATCTTCAAGGGCGTGTGGCCCTTCATCTTCGCCGACATCATCACGCTCGGCGTGCTGACGGCGTTCCCCGAGATCGTCACCTTCATCGTCGAAAGCACAGACTGAACAGGAGGAGTGGTCATGTATCGAGCGCTATCGCTGTCTGTCGTCCTCGGACTTGGCATGCTGGCCGCCGCGCCGGCCGATGCCGCCGACAAGGTCACCTGGAACTTCGCGCTCTACGGCCCGCCGCGGGCGGTGACCGTGACCTTCGAGCACCTGGCGAAGGTCGCCAAGGAGAAGAGCAACGGCAACTTCATCATCAACCTGAAATACAATGAGCAGCTCGGCGAGGCGAAGGACATGCTCGACGGGCTGAAGGTCGACGCCTTCCAGGGCGCATTCGTCGCCTACTCCTACGCGCCCGCCAAGACCCCGATTCAGGGCGTGCTCGACATGCCGTTCCTGCCGATCCCGGACCTCGTCTCCCAGCAGAAGGTGCAGGACGGCTACCAGACCTGGAAGCCGGTAGCCGACGAGCTGTCGCGTTGGAACGGCATGCATTTCATGACCATCCTGCTGCCGCAGTACGAATTCATGGGAACCGGCAAGCCGCCACGCAACCTGGAGGACTGGAGGGGCATGCGGGTGCGCGCCCTGGGCGGCCTGGGCGAAGCCATGAAGCTTCTGGGCGCGGTGCCGGTGTCCGTCTCGGCGCCGGAGGTCTACACCGCCCTCGAACGCGGCATGTTCCAGGCGGCGTCATTCCCCTTCGCTTACAGTTTCACGGCGTACAAGCTGCACGAAGTATCGAAGTGGTACACGCTCGGCATGCAGCTCGGCGTCGTCCACAATTCGCTCGTGCTCAGCCAGACGGCGTGGAAGGCGCTGCCCGACGAGTACAAGAAGATATTGGAAGAAGCGAGGCCGGACGCCTACCGGCTGCAGCGCGAGGCCTACGAAGAGGCGGACAAGAAAGCCTTCCCGCTGTTCGAGAAGCGCAAGCTCGAGGTCATCAAGGTCTCGCCCGAGATGCGCGAGAAGCTGATCACCACCGCAGGAAGGCCGGTGTGGGACCAGTGGGTGGCTGAAACCGACAAGAAGGGCCTGCCCGGCAAGGAAGCGCTCGAGCTGGTGCTGTCGCTGGCGAAGAAGGCCACGAACTGAGATCATGTCGATGATGACCGCAAGACTCCGTTCGCTTTCACAAGCGGATTTGAGGTTAGCCAAGCTCCACACGGCAGACCAGCAATTCAAGCCGTCCAAGGGTTGACATTGTTGAGAGCAGCGGGCGGAACCGGATTGCGGTTTGCCGATGTCGGAGAACCGCAGCCATCCGCCGGGCGCAGCACCGGGTGAATCTCGGAGAAGACCTCTCGCTTGTCGGCCAGAGGTTGATCACGCCCTTGCTGATGCCCATGTCGACCCACGCATCCTACACGGGCAGCCGCTCGGCCAATCCCTCGCGGAACTCGATAATCGAGTTCGCCAGTGCGGTGGCGGTTGATCGTGCCTTGACCAGTATCTCCTCCGCCACGTCGACGCCGATCACCTTGCCTTCCGGCTCGGATAGACCCGTGGCCGGATGTGCAGAGTGCCATCGCGCGCGAATTCTAGGGGCTTTGGAGCAATGGAGGTTGTGCCGAGGGCTTAGATCGGATCGTGGGTGACATCGCGACCAAATCGTTCTGGCGCGACGGCTGGATCGCGACACGCCAGACCCGCATCTATGACGGTCATGCGCTGAAACCAGAGCTTCGCCGAGGGCTGATGGCGCTGGAAGAATTCCCGCGGCTGAAGGACCTTGTGAGCAAAGGTCGGGGCCTTGTAGTCTCTGCGCGTGTCGGAAGCCTTGATTTCGATGACTTCTAGGATGAGGCGGATGGCGAGGAAAGGACGAGTGGCGAGAACGATCAACAGGACGACTACGCAGCACGCGCCGCGCACTTTGCCGCGGTTATTCGTGAACTCGGTCATGATGTGGCAGCAGATGAAGATGCCTTCACGGCGCAGCCAAGGATATTTGTCAGCTGCTTCAACACGTGCTGGGCTTCATTGACTCGGCGGTGCATCCAGTGCAGCGTGGAACATCACGGTTTCGTGCGAGGGAGGAGCAAGTGGCCGAACTACCGCATGCCGCGCCGCGCCCTTATGTCCGTTACATCGACAAGACTCGCGCCTACTATCTCGCGGAAGGCTACGAGAAGCCCTACGTCTGGGCCAACAATGCCAGCGCGCCGTTCACGTCGTTGCGTAAACCGTTAGCTGATTGCACGGTCACGTTGATCTCGACAAGCGAGATCGCCATCAAGGGCGATCCCCGGTTTGACGACAATGCCGAGTCCAGGGCCTTGGGCAATGTCTATTCATTGCCGTCGAATACACCCACGACGCAGCTCTACAGCCGCACGCGAAGCTACGATCGATATGCGACGACACTGGACGATCCGAACGCGTATTTCCCGCTCGACCGCCTGCACGAGGCCGCGGCCAATGGCCGGATCGGCAAGGTCGCCAGCCAATGCCTGGGCGTCTACAACGCCTATAGCCAGCGCAAGACCATGGAGCGCGATGCGCCGGAAGTGCTGGGCCAGTGCCGCGCCATGGGGGTCGACGTGGCCTTGCTGGTCCCGGTTTGACCCGTCTGTCACCAGACCGTGAGTCTGGTCGCCAGGCATCTCGAAGCGAATGGCATCTGCACAGTAGTGATCGCTACGGCTCGCGACATCGTGGAATCGGCTGCCGTCCCGCGCTTCCTGTTCGTCGACTTCCCGCTCGGTGCGCCCTGCGGCGAACCCTGGAACGCCGCGCAGCAGCGCGATGTGCTGGAATTGGCGTTCCACGTGCTTGAGACGGCAGCGGCGCCGCAGACGACCGTCGAGGCCGGACTGCGTTGGAGCAAGGGCGAGCGTTGGAAGGACCTGGTCTTTACCAAGGAGCAGCCGTTCCTGCCGGGTGAGGCCGGCGAGGAATGGCTGAAGAAAAAGGAGGCCTATCGGCGCATGAAGGCCGAGGGCAAGATTTGACGTGCGCGCCGGTTCGAGGCGGGGCTATTGGATTCGCCTGACGGTGCGAAGTGAGGTTCCGCATGGCGCAAGCAAACATCACTGTCTACACCACGCCCTTGTGCGGCCCCTGCGAGGCTCTGAAGCGGGCGCTCATGGGGCGCGGCGTCCACTTTCGGACGGTCGACCTGCTGATGGACGAAGCGGCGGCCGAACGGCTGGAGGAGAAGGGCATTCGCAGTGCGCCGGCCCTCGAGATCGACGGTCGGATCTATGCCGGGGCGGCTCTGAGTGACGAAAAGCTGGACGCATTACTACAGTCCCGGCTTTAGCAGCGGCGTAGCGGTTGCCGTCTTCGCAAGGAGCTGGAGCGTACGCCTCAGGTTCTCGCAACAAACCGCTTGGCAACGTTCTCGGCCCACGCCGCTATGGTGAGGGTCGGCGGGCTTCCGGTAGAGGCTGGTAGAGCCGCCGCATCGGCAACGAACAGTCCGGGGTTGCCGTACACTTGCCCGCCGGCATCGACGACGCCACCTTTCTCGGGGGTGCCGACGCATGCGCCACCAATCGGGTGCACGGTCGCAGGTCTTCGGCTCACATGGACCTTGCGGCCCGAGAGCGTCGACATCTCAGCTATGGTTTCGAAGATCCGACCGAATATCGGACTATTCGCCGGGTCGAAGTCGATGTCGAGCTTGCCTTTCTTGATGCTGATGACGCCGTCCATCGCGCCGATGCCCATGCCGCTCACGACAAGGCCGCGCTTGAGCCGTTCGCGCCACGGCTTCGGAATGGGATAGGCGTCGACGCTGGGCAGGCTGCCGCGCCCGATCACGACACGCGGCTCCGGCGCATTCCGGAGGAAGATGCCACCTTTGCTCGGCAGACCCCCCGAGAGATCGGTGCCGGGCTCGTTCAGGTCCCAAAATCCGCGCATGTCGCCGTTGCCGCTGAAGTGTCTCCCGAGCGTCGGCATGCCTTTCAGACCGCCCACCACATCCCGGCTGTGCAGCAGGATACGAAGTGTGTTCATGGTTCCCGCGGCGACGATCACGTTGCCGGCTGCCAACGATTCCCTGGTTCCACGCCCATGGTCGACGAAATCGACCCGATATCGGCCACCCATGTCGGGTGACTGTGAGATGGCCACGACCTCGCAAAGATCGCGAACGACAAGGTCCTTCTTCCTTCATGGCGGGTGGCAGATAGCAAACGTCGAGCGTCGACTTGGCGCCCGATGGCGAGCCCAGAAATCCATGGCCTCCACTGCGATAATCCGCCTGCAGCGTTCGACACCGGCATCGGTGACGATTTTGTTCGGGTTGTCGGGGTCGTCGGGCAGCAGGAAACCGGTTCGGACCTCGACCTTGGATACGACGGCTTCGAAATGAGGATCATTATGATAGCACCTGCGCGTGTCGTGCGGGGGCTCGTTTTGTGGCACTGGCTTGGGCGAGCCCATGCGCGTCAGGAATGCCGAGTTATGCTCGGCCATCATCGCTTCCGAAAGACCGTCGCAAACACCGTCCCAGTAGTCCATCCGCGCCGGCCGACGGTGTACGGCGGAGTAAACGTGGCTGCCGCCGCCGACGCCCGAGGAACACATCACCTCCAGGCCCTTGGAATAGAATAGTTCGAACATTCCCCGGTGGTTGATCGTGATCCGGCCCCGGGGAGGTTGAGCTGGTTCACCGTCCGCAGGAAGTGAGTGTAGAGCTGCCAACCGCGTGGGAAGGCCACGCGCCGCTCGATGTTCATGGAACATGTCGGAACGGTGTCTCACCATGGCCCGCGCTCCAGCAGGACCACTCGGGCACCCGCCTCGGCGATACGTGCTGCCGCAACCGAACCGCCGAAACCGCTGCCGACGACGAGCACTTCGATTTGGGATTGCGACACGCTTTCCTCCTCGGTGAATGCGAGCGGCTTCATCGTCGCGAGTAACCGATAAAAACGCAATCGAGGATCGCCGGTCGAGGGTAGTGGTCGGAGGACGTGTTGACCATCGAAGGCGGCACGGGACATGCTTCGACAAGAGGCATGTCAACGCAGGGAGGGGCGAGAATGGCAGAGAAGCTCGGGCTGAAGGAGGCGCGCGCGATCGTCGATGCGATGTTGAAGGAGGCCGAGGCGAGAGGCCTGAAGTTCTCCGCGGCGGTCGTCGATGCCGGTGGTGATCTCATTCATCTCGCCAGAATGGACGGCGCATCGGCGCTCAACGCGCGCATGAGCTATAACAAGGCCTACACGGCTACCAAGTGGCAGCGAGATACGAAGGTCATCAAGGAGCGGCTCTTCGACATGTCGTTGGGCAACGACCGGCGCGAAATCACCTGGTTCTGCGATCCGCTGTACACGCCGGTATGGGGCGGCATCGTCCTCAGGGCGAGGGACGGCACGATGCTGGGTGCCATCGGCGAGAGCGGCGGCACCCCTGCCCAGGACGAGGAGATCGGCCAATTGGGGGCGAAAGTCTTCGCGTCCCTCTAACGGGGCTTTCCGTCCAACTGCACCGTGCGCGGAGCAATCTAGGCCGGGCCGCGCGGTTTGTCGCCGACGATCTGGACCCGGCGCATGCGCCGCAACTCTCGGTAGTCGCCTACGGCATAGTGCTGGGTGCAGCGATTGTCCCAGATCGCCAGCGACCCGCGGCGCCAGCGGAACCGGACGTGGAATTCCGGTCGCATGACGTGCTCGAACAGCATGGAAAGGATGTGCCGACTCTCGATGGCCGGCACTCCGACGACATGCTGGGTATAGACCGAGTTCACGAACAAGCTGCGCCGCCCGGTAACCGGATGGACGCGCACGATCGGGTGCTCGACGGGCTCAGCTACAGCGATGCCCTCGCCGCGCAGAGTGTTCGCGCCCGCGTAGCGTCGCTTGACGGCGGAGTTGTCGTGCAGCGCCGTCAGCTTCTCCAGGTAGCGCTTCATGCCGTCCGACAGCGCGTCGTAGGCCGCGTACATGCTAGCCCAGTTCGTATCGCCGCCGACCGAGGGAGCCGCCTCAGCATAGAGTAGGGCACCCATCGGTGGATTCTCGAAGTCCGTGTTGTCGGTATGCCAGATGTCGCCGACGACGCGCTTGCTGCCGTCGTTCTCCAGCAGCGACACGGTCTCGATTCCGTCGTACATCGGCAACTTCTTGGAGTAGGCCGGCTCGCCGAACCTGCCGGCCAGGTCGAGATGTTGCTCAGTCGTCAGATTTTGGTCGCGCAGGAAGATGACCTGATGGGTCATCAACGCCTCATGGAGGACTCGGAAAAGCTCGTCGTCGATCCCTTTGCCGAGATCGACGCCCTTGATCTCGGCGCCAATCGTCGTCGTCACCGGCTCGACGGCGATCTGCCGCCGCAGCTTCGACCTCGGTGCCTCGGAGAGATGCATGCTCATTTGCCTATCCTCCCGTCTTGGATGAATCCTTCCCGCACGCTTCATTCACGAAAAGTACCTCGACCTCAGCTCGACTTTGCGGACCTTGCCGCTCGCCGTCTTTGGAAACGAGTCCAGTGCGATCACGTGCCCGGGGATCTTATAAGAAGCGATCCGCCCCTTGCAGAACTGAACGACGCTCTTCTTGTCGACGGCATGCCCCGGCCGAGCGACGACGAAGGCGGCGCCGACCTCGCCTTTCGACGGGTCGGTAACGCCAATGACCGCCACCTCGGCGACTCCGGGATGCTGGCTCAGGAAGGCTTCGACTTCGAGCGCTGCCACGTTGAAACCCGACGACTTGTAGACTTCGTTCGCCCTGCCGATCCAGGTCAGTGTGCCGTCGGCGTTGAAGCGGCCGATGTCGCCCGTGTGCAGACAGCCGTCGGCGTCGATGGCCTTTCGCGTCGCCTCGGCATTGTTGAAATATCCCAGCATCACCTGGCGGCTGCGAACAACGATGGCGCCAGCCTCGCCGACGGGGGCGGGGTTGCCGTCCCTGTCCAGAATGCGGATCTCGTTGCCCGGCCAAGGAACGCCCTCGCTGGAAAAAGTGCTTTCCTCCATGCTGCTGACATGCGTCGCGGGTCCTGACGTCTCGGTCATGCCGTAGCCGGTGGACGAGGCCTGCACGCCCAGCCGTCGGAGCAACGGGATATGCTGCGGGCGGCGAGGGAACACGTTGGCCCGCCACAGCGACTGGACGCGCTCCGGCGAGAAGCCCTCGGCATTCACGATCTGCTCGGCGACCGTGATGACTCCCGCGAGCACGGTGCAGCGATGGCGCTCGATCAGGGCCAGCGCCTCATCCGGATCGAACCGTTCCTGAATCACGACCGTCGCGCCGGCGGTCAGGCCCGCGAGAATGGTGTTGTGACAGCCCGTGATGGCGAACAGGGGGTAGGAGAGGAAGACGACCTCGTGCTCTCGGAACTCACCAGCGATGTTGAGCGAGTTGTTGAGATTCGCGTGAGAGAGCATCACGCCTTTGGGTAGCGACGTCGTCCCGGAAGTGTAGAGAATGTAGGCCATCTGGGCGGCATCGCGGCACGGTTGCGGCACACAGTCGGCATGCCGACCCTTGTCGAGCATGTCTGCCCACGACATAAAGCCTGTGCGCCCATCTAGCTCTCCATCGACGACGACGACGCTGCCGAGCGCCGGGCACCGCCGTAGTCGGGCGATCTCGCCCAGCATGCTCAGGTAATCGAATTCCTGGGATTTGTGCTGGGTGATGACCGCGGCGGCTCCTGAATCGTTCAGGGCGTGACTGAGATCGTCCAGGCGGAGCCTGGTGTTCAAGGGCACGAGCACCGCGCCGCAGCGCGTGACGGCAAGCTGCGCGATCGGCCATTCGATTCGGTTGGACATCCAGATGGCCACGCGGTCACCCACCTTCACGCCGAGCGCGAGCAGGCCCCTCGCGGCCCTGTCCACCTCCCGCTCGAACTCGAGGAACGACAGGGTCAGGCTCTCTGCAACCAGGAAGGGGCGTTGCTGCCACCGTCGCACGCCATTCGAGAGCATTTCGTCAATGGTCATCGCCTTGGTCGTCATCGTTTATTCCCCTGCCGAATCGGGCCATTGTCGTTATCGCACCTCCAACTCTTACGGATCGATGCGATGCTTCCAGGTGAAAGACTGCTTGCCACGCCGGCGCGCCAGCGTCTCGACGATCACGCGCCTGGTCTCGATGGGCTCGATGACCTCGTCGATATGGCCCAGGCCGGCGGCCGCATAGGCGCTCGACTCCAGCTCCACCTTGCGGGTGATCTCGGTGCGCCGCGCGGCGGGATCGGCGGCCGCGCGAATGTCCTTGCCGTGCACCAGCTCGATGGCGGCATCGGGGCCCATCACGTCGAACCGCGCGGTCGGCCAGGCGACCAGCGCGTCAGGGCTGACCGCGCGGCCTCCGAGCGCAATGTAGGCAAGGCCAATCGCCTTGCGGATGACAATCGTGATGATGGGAACGTCGGCCTGGATCATCGACGTGAGCAGCCGGGTGGTGAGCCCGACCATGCCTTGGCGCTCGACGTCGGGCCCAACCAGGAAGCCGGGGCAGTCCATCAGGAACACGAGCGGAATGTGGAAGGCATCGCAAAGATCGACGAAGCGCCGGGCCTTGCGTACGGCCTTGGGGTCGATCGTGCCGGCAAGCCGCAGCGGCTGGTTGGCCACGATGCCTACACTCTGACCGTCGATCCGCGCCAAGCCCGTGATGAGGCTGATGCCGTAGTGTGCCTGGATCTCGAACAAGCTGCCGCCATCAACGATCAGCGCGATCAGGCGCTTCATATCGTAGGCGCGACGGTGATTGTCCGGAACCAATGCACTCAGCTCGCGCCGCCCCTCTTCGGTGTCGCTGCGCGCGGGAGCCACAGGTTGGTGCGGCGGAGCCTCCCAGCAGCTTGCTGGCATATAGGACAAGAACTCGCGGATGGCCCGCAGGCACTCGGCCTCATCCTTGGCCCAGTAGTGCGCCTGGCCGGTCTCTTTCGCCGAGATCTCAGCGCCGCCGATCTCCTCGCTGGTCGTCTCCAGACCGATGCCAACCTTGACGACCGGCGGTCCCGACATGCCCATGAAACCAGTTCCCTCGACGATGGGGACGAAGTCGGACTGCATGGCCGTGAAGGAGGGGCCGCCGAACGTCGCGCCCATCACTGCGGCGACCTGCGGCACTTTTCCAGAAAGGTTGAAGTGCGAGGCGAAGCGGAAGCCGATACCCGCCGCCATTGCGCCGTAGGTCTCCTGGATGCGGGCGGCGCCGGCCTCCATCAGCGCGATGAACGGGGCGCGGTCGCGCAGTGCCATGTCGCGCATCCGCCCTGCCTTGAGCTCCGCCACCCGCCCGCGCGTGCCGGCCAGCACCGTCGCGTCGTCGGCGGTTACGTACACCAGGCGACCGTCGATGGTGCCGCGCCCCACCACCATCCCATCCGCGGGGGTGCGATCCGTTAGCTCGGCATGCGGACTATGGGCCAGAAGGCCTACTTCCTTGAACGAGCCGGGATCCAGCAGCAGGTCCAATCGCTGCCGCGCGGTAAGCTTGCCCTGCGCCTTGAGCCGCGCGATGCGTTCGGGCCCGCCCATCTTCATGGCCCGATCCTTCCTGCGGCGAAGCTCGTCGATCGTCTTCTCGTCCATCAGGTCTCGCCTTTGCGCTGGAAACCAGTTGCAATGGTCCGACCATTCGGGCAACGATGTCAATGCAAGTCTGAAACGAACGAGAAGCCTGTTTCGCAGCAGGTGACGGGAAGGGAGGAAAGAGATGATCGACGAAGTGAGGTTCGGTCTTTCGGTCGTTGCCGCTCTGCTGCTGACTGCCGGGGTGACGCACGCGTCGCCCCTAGAGAAGCCCGCCCAGGATAAGAACACGCTGGTGATTGCCACGGCCCGAGGCATCGACAATCTCGATGCGACGGTGACGGCGACCGCCGACTCACAGCGGTATGCCTGGCAGCTCTTCGATACGCTCTACCAGTTCGACACGAAGGGCGGAATGCATCCGTCGCTAGCCTTGAGCTATGAGATCGCGCCCGACGGCAAAGCCTACACCTTTACCCTCCATAGGGGTGTGAAGTTCCACAACGGCGACACGATGACGTCCGAAGACGTGGCCTTCTCACTGCGCCGCATGCTCGATCCCGAGACCAAGAGCACACGGCGGCCCTATTTCGCCGCCATTGTCGCCGACATCGAGACGCCGGCGCCCGACAAGGTCGTGTTCCGGCTGAAGAAACAGGATGGTGCGTTCCTCAACAAGATCACCGCATTCCTCTATGTGCTGCCCAAGAACTACGTTGAGTCGTTACGATCCCCGGCGGCATTCTCAGCCAATCCAGTCGGGACCGGACCCTATCGCTTCGACAAGCAGCAGGTCGGCCAGACACTGGATCTTGTCCGGTTCGAGAACTTTTGGGGCGAGAAGCCGGCCGTCCAGCGCCTTCACTTCCGGCTGATTCCGGACGATGCCAGCCGCGTGAATGCACTTCTGACCGGCGAGGTTGATCTGATCGATGCCGTGCCGCCACCCGAGAACGCACGGCTGGCGCGCACCAACGGCCTTACGGTCGTCAACGCGCCGGTGGCTAGTCCTCTTCACGTTCGCCTGTACTCCAATCGTCCCGAGCTGCCCCAGTTCGACGTTCGGGTCCGCAAGGCGCTGAATTACGCGGTCGACAAGAACGCCATCGTCCGCAGCGTGCTGCAAGGTATCGGCGAACCCATGCCGAGCTACATCTCGAAATACTACCCATACGGCCACAACGCCTCGCTCAAAGTCTATCCGTACGACCCAGGCGAGGCGAAGCGGCTGCTAAAAGAGGCCGGCCACCCGAACGGCTTCAAGACCTCCCTATACTCATACCCCGGCATGCCGAAGACGCTCCCCGAAGTGCTCGCGGCCTTCTGGTCGCAGGTCGGCATCCAGACCGAGATCAAGCCTTTGGCCTATTCTGCCTGGAGTCGTCTCAATAACACGCACAAGACGGATCCCATGACCGTCATGCAGTTCGCCAATGCCATGTACGACCCGGCCCATCCCGTGAGCGGCGCTTTCGTCAAGACCGGCACGTGGTCTGACTACAGCAACCCCGAGGTGGAACGGCTGTTTGCCGAGGCGGAAAGCGTGACCGACACGGCCAAGCGCGGCGCCCTGTTTGAGCAGATTGATCGCATCATCCACGAGGACGCGGGCGCGGTGTTCATATCCGAGCTTTTTTACAGCTTTGCGTACAAGTCGATACTGGCATGGCAGCCGCAGCAGGGAGACGGCTACTTCAACTTCCGCACCACGCGCTGGAAGTAGCCGGGGCATCGTGCTGAGTTACCTGCTGCGCCGTGTCTTGTCGTCGGCGGTCACGATCATGCTCGTGACCATGATTATCTTCGTGATCATCCGTGTGGTCGGCGACCCGACGCATCTGATGCTGCCGCCAGACGCGACCCAGGCCGACCGCGATCTGTTGCGCCGGACCATGGGGCTCGACCGGCCGCTCGTGGTCCAGTACCTTGAGTTTCTGATCGACGTGGCGGTTGGGGACTTCGGGCTCTCCTATCGCTTCAGCCAGCCGGCAATGGACGTCGTTCTGGACCGTCTGGGCCACACGGCTATCCTCACGGTTACGGCCTTGGCCCTGGCTGCGACTATCGGCATTCCGTTGGGCGTTCTTTCCGCAGTCTATCGCGACGGATGGATCGATGTGCTCGCCCGAACGTTCGCTGTCGTGGGCCAGTCCGCGCCCCCTTTCCTTTTCGGCCTGCTCTTTGTAGCACTTTTTTCGGTCAAGCTCGGGCTCCTGCCGACCAGCGGGGCAGGCGGCCCCTTGCACTTGGTGATGCCTGCGGCTGCGCTGGGATGGTACTCGGCTGCCGGCATCATGCGGTTGTGCCGCTCCAGCATGTCCGAGGTGCTGGAGACCGAGTACATCAAGATGGCCAGGATAAAAGGCGTCCCCGGCCGCCTTGTGATCTTCAAGCACGCGCTGAGTAACGCCTGCCTTCCAGTGATCACCTTCGCCGCCCTGCAGCTCGGTGTCCTGCTGGGCGGCGCCGTGTCCATCGAGGCGGTGTTCGCGTGGCCGGGCCTCGGCCAGCTCATCCTGAAATCGATCGACGATCTCGACTACACGGTGGTGCAGGCCGCTGTGACGGTGATCGCGGTCGGCTTCGCTGTCATCAACCTCCTGGTGGACGTCGTCTACGCCTGGGTAGACCCGCGGATCCGCTATGACTAATGGCACAGCGGGCAGCGCGGCTTCGGGCGTCGCGCCGGCCCCCCGGCGATGGCGGCGCACGCTCCACCGGCTCCAGCTCATGGTTGCAGTGACGCTGCTCGTGGCGATCGTGACGGCGGCGCTCTTCCCGGCCGTGGTGGCGCCGTCGGAGCCCAATGCGATTGATCTCGCCGCTATGTTGCAGCCGCCGTCGCTGTCGCATCCCTTCGGAACCGATGCCCTGGGCAGAGACATTTTCTCCCGCGCTGTCCACGGGGCCCAGGTCTCGTTGCTGGTCGCGGTGAGCGCCGTGGCGCTCGCGGGGGCCGGCGGAGCGATCCTCGGTATTGTCGCGGCCTACTACCGCGGCTTCATCGACGGGGTGCTGATGCGGCTTGCCGACGTGCAGTTCTCGCTGCCGGCCGTGATCTTGGCCATGGTGCTCGTTGGCGCCATCGGGGCCAACATCGTCAACCTGATCATCGTTCTGGCGCTGGCGAACTGGGCGCGCTTCGCCCGGGTGATTCGCAGCGAGGCGCTGAGCTTGCGCGCGCGCGAGTTCGTGCTGCTGGCGGAGCTTGCGGGCGCCTCGCCGCTGCGGGTTATGGCCTTCCACATTGCGCCTAACGTGCGCGGCTCGTTCATTGTGTTGGCGACGCTCGATATCGGCATCGTCGTCATCCTCGAGGCGACCTTGAGCTTCCTCGGCCTCGGCATAAAGCCGCCGGATCCTTCCTGGGGAAATCTGATCGCCGACGGCCGCGATTACCTCGCTACGGCATGGTGGGTCGGGATTCTGCCCGGGCTGGTCCTCATGGCGCTGGTGCTGTCGTGTAACGTGTTGGGTGACTGGCTGCGGGATCGCCTGAGCCCGACACTGTCCCAGAAGTCGTGATCGCCATGGCCGCGCTTCTCGACGTGAAGAACTTGACGACGCGTTTAGCCACCCGTGCGGGAACCGTCACGGCTGTCGACAACGTGAGCTTCAGCCTTGATCGCGGCGAGACGCTGGGGCTCGTGGGCGAGTCAGGTTCCGGCAAAAGCATGACCTGCCTTTCCATCGAGCGGCTGTTGCCGCCGAACGCCTCTGCGACGTCGGGCGAGGTTCTCTTCAAGGGCCAAAATCTGCTCGCAAAGTCTTCGCGTGAAATGGCATCTCTGCGGGGCCGCGAGATCGGGATGATCCTGCAGGATCCGATGACCTCGCTGAATCCCGTCTTCACCATCGGCAACCAGGTTGGGGAGATTTTCCGCCTGCATCGGCGGGGCGCCGTCGGCGGAATCCGCGAGCAGGTGCTTGGCGTGCTGCGTCGCGTCGGCATTCCCGCGCCGGAAGAGCGCTACGGCAGCTATCCGCACCAGTTCAGCGGTGGCATGCGCCAGCGAGTGTCGATAGCGATCAACATTGCCAACGAGCCCGATCTGCTCATCGCGGACGAGCCGACCACCGCTCTGGACGTGACGATTCAGCTTCAGATTCTGCAGCTCCTGAAAGCTATCCAGCAAGAGAGCGGCATGGCGATCGTCTTCGTCACGCATGACCTGAACCTGGTGGCCCGCTTTTGCGACAGGGTGGCGGTCATGTATGCCGGCCGGATCGTCGAAACGGGACCGGTGAAAGACGTGTTTGCCGAGCCGCGGCACCCCTACACTCGCAGCCTGCTTGCCGCGATTCCGAGGATCGGTGCCGACACTCTGCGCCTGCAGGCTATACCGGGGCAGCCGCCCTCGATGACGCGTTTGCCGACCGGTTGCCGTTTCGCGCCGCGCTGCTCGGAGGCGACGGTTCGATGCCGCGCCGAGTACCCGCGCTGGAGCACCGTGTCCGCCACAGCGCAGCGAGGATTTGCCTGCTGGGAAGCAACAGGTGGATCGTCATGACTGCCGCGTTTGTTGCCCTCGAGAATGTGCGCAAGTCGTACAGTGTGAAGCGCGGCCTGCTTGGCGCGTCGCGCCTGCTGCACGCGGTCGGTGGCGTGTCATTCCAAGTCCCCGAAGGCTCGTCATTCGGCCTGGTCGGCGAGTCCGGCTCCGGCAAGACGACGATCGCGCGCATGATCCTTGCGGCGGAAAGGCCGACGTCAGGCACGGTGATGGTCGCAGGGCGGCGCGTGGGCGACTTAGGACGGGCGGAACGCCTGACGCTTCGCCGCGAGATCCAGCCGGTACTGCAGGACCCTTATAGCTCGCTGAACCCCAGTATTCGCGTCGAGCGCACAATCGATGAGCCGCTGCGCATCCATCGGCTCCACGACAGCCGCGCCGCTCTTCGCTCCAAGGTCGAGGCGCTTGTCGACCGCGTGGGCCTGTCGCAGGAGGTGCTGGCGCGTTTTCCGCACGAGCTCAGCGGAGGGCAGCGCCAGCGCGTGGCCATTGCGCGGGCCCTCAGCATCGAGCCGCGCGGCCTGGTGCTGGACGAGCCGGTGTCAGCCCTCGATGTGTCGGTGCAAGCCCAGATTCTCAATCTGCTCAAAGACCTGCAGAAGCAGAAGGCCCTGACGTACATCCTGATCTCGCACGACTTGGCGGTCGTCGCCTACATGAGCGACAGCATTGGTGTGCTCTATCTTGGGCAGCTCATGGAGGTCGGGAGCCGAATCGACATCGTCGAAAGCGCACGACATCCTTATACGCGTGCCCTGCTCGAGGCGGCGCGGTCGGATGCGGTGCGCCGGGAGGATGGAAAGGTCGGCGTCCTGCAAGGCGAGATCCCGTCGCCGCTGTCGCCGCCGACGGGATGTCCCTTCCACACCCGTTGTCCGATGGCGGACGACCGCTGTCGATCAGAGAAGCCGATGCTGCGGGAGGTGTCTACTTCCCAGCGCGTCGCCTGTCACTTTGCCTAGCAGGGAACAACGGGACCGAATGAGAGCGCGCGGCGCGACATCCAGTATTACGGCACTTTCCGTGCAGCGCAGCCCCTCTTTGCCGAGACGGCCGCGGGCGTTCGAGCAGGTCGTCGACCACATTCGCGCGCAGTTGGCGGACGGCGGCCTCAAGTCGGGTGATCGGCTGCCGGCGGAACGGACGCTCGCAGAGCAGATGCAAGTCAGCCGCGGGGCCGTCCGGGAGGCTCTGCGCACACTAGAGGTGTCAGGGGTGCTCAGGTTCGAGCCGGGCGCCAGCGGCGGCGCCTATCTCCGACGCGGCAACCCCTCCGCGGTCGCCTCGTCGATCGGCGACCTGCTCATCCTTCGCGACGTCACCTTGCAAGAACTCACCGAGGCGCGGCTGTGGATCGAGATCAGCGTCGTGAGATTGGCCTGTCGGCGCAGCACCGAGCGCGAACTGCGCGCCCTCGAGGAGAACATCGACCTCGCCGAGCGGCTGATGAAGGCGGGGCGTCTCGAAGAGAAAGTCGCGGCCAACCTGGAGTTCCACAACGTCCTGGCGCTCGCCACCCGCAATCCCGTCCTCGTGCTCGTGATGGAGCTGCTGATCAAGCTTCTACAGCGCTTCTCGCAAGCCGTTCCGCCGGAGAGCCGCAAGATTCATATCGCCTGGCGTCGTCGTTTCTTGAGGCGACTGCGGGCGAGGGACGAGGAAGGCGCCGTCGCGGTGATGCAGGAGCACCTGATGAGGGTCCATCGGCGCTACCTGAAGCACCTGCGCGAAAGCGGCGCACACACGGCTCGCGTCGACCGGAAGTAGGGGCGGCTCGATGTTCGGCTCGGCCGCGATGTTGAGCGCGGCAAAGGGGGAGAGAGATGAGAGGAGCCCGCAAGCTGCATCTGGCCTACATCCTCGGCCACGATCCGGCCCATCACGTCGTCGGCGCCTGGGCGATGCCGCAATCGCTCGTTGGATACGACTACGCGCGGCCGCAGCTCTGGGAGCACATCGGCCGGACCTTGGAACGCGGGCGCTTCGATATGGTCTTCTTCGCCGATTCGTACAACCTCCACGACGTCTACCAGGGAAGACCGGATGCGGCCATCCGGTATGCCGTCCAGTATCCCAAGCACGACCCCATGCCGCTGGTTCCGATCATCACGCGAGCGACCAGCCACATCGGCGTCGCGGTCACTTCGTCGACCACGTACACGCATCCCTACTATCTCGCGCGCCTGCTGGCCACCCTCGATCATCTGAGCGAGGGCCGGGTTGGCTGGAACGTGGTCACGTCTTACGGCGCCAATGAGGCCGCCAACTTCGGCCTTGAATCGGCGCTGACCCACGACGAGCGCTACGCGCGGGCGCACGAATACATGGAGGTCTGCTACAAGCTCTGGGACAGCTGGGACGACGACGCCATCGTCATGGATCGTACGACGGGCATGTTCGCCGATCCGTCGAAGGTTAGAAGGATCGACCACCAGGGACGCTACTTCAAGTCTCGCGGCCCGCTCACGGTACGTCGCTCGCCGCAGGGCCGGCCCGTCATCATCCAGGCGGGCGCGTCCGGCGCCGGCCTGGCATTTGCCGCCACGCATGCCGAGGTGCACTTCGCCTCGCGCGGCTCGCTGGCGGGCATGAAGGAGCATGCCGCCAAGCTGGCGGACGCTGCGCGCCCCGTGGGCAGACAGCCCGATGCGATCCGCATTTTGTGGGCCACCTCCGCGATCGTCGCCGAGACAGAGGCCGAGGCGATCGCCCGTGAAGCCGCGATCCGCGCCGCCGTCCCACTGGAAGGTGGGTTGGCGCTGATGTCGGGCCATTTCGGATACGACTTCTCCCGGTTGCCGCTCGACGAGCCGATCCGCAACCTGGGGCTCGAAGGAACCGAGGGTGTCCAGGGCAACATGACGATGCTGCAACGCGACTACGGCGACATCTCGCTTAAGGAAGCTGCCATCATCTACGGTAACGGCATCGGCGGGCTGCGCATCGTGGGCGATGCCCGGCAGGTGGCCGACAAGCTCGAAGAAGCGATCGAGGTCGCGGGCGGCGCAGGATTCATGTTCCGGCCGGATGCCTTGCCGTCCAGCATCGACGGTCTTGTGAACCTTCTGGTGCCGGAGCTGCAGGCACGTGGGCTGCTGCGCAAGGAGTACGGCGGCCGCACGCTGCGCGACCATATAGAGGAAGACTAGGGGGAATTGGACATGATGATCGACCGATCCGAGGAGCAGAGCGCGTTCCGGGAATCCTGCCGGCGTTTCGCCGAAGCGGAAATTGCACCGCGGGTGGCGGCAGCGGAGGCGACCGGCAAGTACCCGATCGACCTGCGGCAGGTTGCCGGCCGTATGGGCTTTCTCAGCATGTCCGCGCCGCGGCAGTACGGCGGCGCTGAGGCTGGTCTCGCGTTCCAATGTATCGCGACTGAGGAGTTCAGCCGGGTTTGCGCCGGTCTCGCAACGGGGCTGTCCAACGGGCTCGGCATCGAGCTGATCCACCGCATCGGCGCACCCGAGCAGATCGCGTCCTACTACGTGCCGACAATCCGCGGCGAGAAATCGGGTGCCTTCGCGATGAGCGAATCCGAGGCCGGGTCGGACGTGCTCGCGATGAAGACCAAGGCCACGCGCACCAACGACGGGTGGCGCCTGTCGGGCAGCAAGATGTACATTACCGGCGCGCCGTTCAGCGACTACATGCTGGTCGCCGCTTACACACGCCCTGACGCGCGTGCGCGCGGTGTCAGCCTTTTCCTGGTCGACAGCAGGACGCCCGGCGTTGAGATCCACAAGCTGGACAAGCTCGGCCATCGCTCAATGGAGACCGGGGCTGTGTTCTTCGACTGCACGGTGCCGGACAGCGCACTGCTCGGCGAGGAGGGCAGCGGCATGAAATATGTCATGGCGGTGCTGGAACGCGGCCGCATCACCCACGCCGCGCGCAGCCTGGGCGTGGCGCGGGCCTGCTACGAGCTGGCGCGCGAGCAGGCCCACAGCCGCCGCACTTTCGGGCAGGCGATCTTCAATCACCAGGCCATCCAGTTCATGCTGTCGCGCATGCTGGTCGAGCTGACCTCCGCCCGGCTGCACGTGCAAAATGCGGTTCAGGGCTACGATGCCGGCCGCAAGGTCCATCTCGAAGCCTGCATGGCGAAGCTGGTGTGCAGCGAGGCCGCGGTTCACCTCGCCGACTCGGCCATGCAGATCTTCGGCGGGCAGAGCTATCTGATGGACAGCCCGATCCAGCGCTTCTTCCGCGATGCTCGGCTCTACCCCATCACCGAGGGCACCACCGAGATCCAGTTGCGTGCGATCGCGCGCGAAGCATCGGGGGCTTAGGCGTGGGCCGTATCAAGGTATTGCCATAACAGCGGAGCATCAAATGGCTACAGTTCGTGTCGTCTCTGAAATTGCCGGAACAGTCTGGAAGCTGGAGGCCGCCGTCGGTGCGCCGGTCACGAGGGATTCCTTGGTCGCGATCCTGGAATCGATGAAGATGGAGATTCCGGTGAGCGCACCGTGCGATGGAACGCTGAAGGAGTGGCGAGTGCTCGAAGGCGACGCCGTGAGCGAGGGGCAGCTCCTGGCGATCATCGAGGCCTGAAGCCCGGCGTCACGGAGGCCGCCGCGGGTTTCCTCTTTTCCAATAGGGCGATCGCCGTGTCCCGCGTGTCGAGGACGAGCTGGCGGGCGGTGCGTTCGGCCTTGACAGCCCTGCCTTCCGTGATGGCCCCGACCAGCATGCGCCAGTTGGCCAGGGATCGACGGCGCCGCTCGGCCGTTGACAGGCTGAGCCTGGTGTAACGTGCGGTCTGGCGCGCGAACGACAGGACGAGATCGGCGAGCCGCGTACTGCCGGCATTGCGCACGCAGAATTCGCTGATCGCGAAGCTGGCGCGGGCGTAGAGGTCGCCTTCGTTGCGGGCAGCCTCGAGATCCCGGAGCAGGGCCGTGAGCTGGCGGCGGAGAACGGCGGACGGTGCCGCGGCGAGCCGGCGGCAGGCTAGCCCCATCAGGTAGGCGCGGATTTCGAAGACATCCCGGACCTCCTGGGTGGAAAGGGTTGTGACCCGAGCGCCGCGCTGTGGTCGGATGGTCACCAGACCTTCGCGTTCGACGATGCGCAAGGCCTCGCGTACCGTCGCCCGGCTGACGCCGAAGGCGGCCGCGAGATCGACCTCGCGCAGCCGCTTGCCTGGCTCGAACTCCCCTTCGACGATGGCGCTGCCGACCCGGGCCGCGATCTGCGCGGGCAAGGTGCTGAACAAGGAAAAGACAGAAGGGGCAGGCATTGCCGGATGCTCTATCGGTATTGCTGACCTGCATCCAGCGGACTTTGCACACGCGTCCGCCGGCCGTAATGTCGACATTCTGACAAAACGCACGGAGCGGAGATGAAGGAACTGGCATTCGAGGAGGTCGTCACGCGGTCCGCCTGGCTCGGCCGGGATCTCCAGGCGCGCGACGACTGGATGTATCGCCTCTCGGATGCCGAGGTTGCCGAGATCGACGCGGCGCTCCGCCATCTGCAGTCGACAGGCCGGCAGATCCCGGAAATAGGCCGCGAGCATTTCCCGTTGGGTCGTCTCGCCCGCACCTTGCGGCTGCTGCAGACGGAGATCGAGAACGGGCTGGGGATCATGCTGGTGCGCGGCCTGCCGCGCGACCGCTACAGTGCCGAAGAGATGGGGCTGATCTACTGGGGCATCGGCGCCCACATGGGCCGTGCCGTGGCGCAGAATGCGCAGGGTGACGTCCTCGGCCACGTCCGCGATCTCGGTCGCGACCAGTATCGGGACATGCACGCGCGCGGCTACCAGACGGCCTCGTTGCTGCCCTTCCACAACGACTCCTGCGACATCGTCGGCCTGTGCTGTCTGGAGACCGCCAAGAGCGGCGGCCTTTCGTCGGTGGCAAGCTCGGTGTCGGTCTACAACGCGCTGGTCCGTTCGCGGCCCGATCTGGCGAAGGTCCTGGCCCAGCCGTTCCATGCCGACCGCCGCGGCGAGGAGTCGGAGGGTCAGAAGCCGTACTACGTCACGCCGGTCTTCATCTGGCACAAGGGCCGCATGTTCAATCGGTTCAACCGCACCTTCATCGATTCGGCTCAGCGCTTCCCCGAGGTGCCGCGGCTCTCGCCGCTGCAGATCGAGGCGCTCGATGCCGTGGCCGCGCTGTGCCGGGATCCGGCGTTCCGGCTCGACATGAAGCTCGAGCGCGGTGACATGCAGTTCGTCAACAACTACTGCGTCCTTCATTCGCGCACGGCCTACGAAGACCACGCCGAGGAATCGAGGAAGCGGCACCTGCTGCGCCTGTGGCTGCGCACTGAGGCGTTCGCCGACTATCCGGCGGCCCTGCGCGACCGCTATGAGGACATGGACAAGTGGCGTGCCAATCCGCGCCCGCCGTCCTACCGCTTCGTCGACATGGCCGAGGTCGCGACCCATTGATCGCTGCCGACCGCGGTCCGACGCAGCCAAAGCAGAACGCAAGACAAGAAAAGGGAGGCAACAATGAAATTGGTCGTGCGCGCGCTGGCCGCCGCCTTCGCCATAGCCGTGTCGGCCGGCGCCGCTTCGGCTCAGTACCCGGACAAGCCGGTGAGGCTCGTGGTGCCCTTCCCGCCGGGCGGTCCGACCGATGTCTTCGCGCGCGTGTTGGCGACGGGCCTGGCCGGCCAGCTCGGCCAGCAGGTCGTGATCGAGAACAAGGCCGGGGCCGGCGGGACGGTCGGCAGCGAGATGGTCGCGAAGGCGAGACCCGACGGCTACACGCTGCTCTTCGGCACCGCCGCCACGCACGGTATCAACGTTTCGCTGTACTCCAGCCTGCCCTACGATCCGCTGAAGGACTTCGAGCTCGTGGCGCTGGCCGGCCTGGTCCCCATGGTGCTGCTGGTGCCGCCCGGGCAGCCGCGCACGCTCGAGGCGCTGGTCGCCAAGCTCAAGGCCGAGCCGGGCAAGTGGAGCTACGCGTCCTCGGGCAACGGCACGACCAACCATCTGGCGGGCGAGCTCTTCAAGAAGAAGGCCGGCCTCGAGGTCGAGCACGTGCCCTATCGCGGCTCGGCTCCCGCGCTGCAGGATCTCATGGCCGGCCGCGTCGCCTTCATGTTCGATTCGTTCGGCACCACGCTCGAGCAGATCAAGGCGGGCAAGCTCCATGCCGTGGCGGTGATGGCCGACAAGCGTAGCCAGGTGATGACCGACGTGCCGACGACCGCCGAGGCCGGCCTGGCCGACTTCGTCGGCGGCACCTGGAATGTGGTTGCCGCGCCGGCCGGCACGCCCAGGGACATCGTCGACAAGCTCAACACAGCGGTGAACAAGGCCCTCGTCGATCCCGCAGTCGCCGACCGGCTGCGCCAGCTCGGCATCGAGGCCGTGACCAACTCCACGCCGGCCAGCACCCGAGCCTTCGTGACGGCCGAGATCGCCAAGTGGCGCGAAGTCGTGCTGCTTGCCGGCGCGAAGGTCGATTGACATGCCCCGCCTGTCGTCGTTGCCGATCGCCGTCGTGACGTGGCTGGCTCTGACCTGCAGTGCCCTCGCACAGTATCCTGACAGGCCCGTCCGCATGGTAGTGCCGTTCCCGCCCGGCGGGCCGACCGATCTCATCGCCCGCGTGGTCGCCATCGGTATGGCAGCCGATCTCGGCCAGCAGGTGGTGATCGACAACAAAGGTGGGGCCGGCGGCAACGTCGGTACCGACCTGGTCGCCAAGTCGAGGCCCGACGGCTACACTATCCTGTTCGGGACCGCCGCGACCCACGGCATCAACATCTCCCTCTACAAGGACCTGCCCTACGATCCCGTGCGCGACTTCGAGGCGGTGGCCCTCGTCGGGCTGGCGCCGCTCGCGCTGCTGGTGCCGCCGGGGCAGCCGCAGACCTTGAGCAGCCTGATCGCCAAGCTGAAGGCCGAGCCGGGAAAGTGGAGCTACCCTTCGTCGGGCAACGGCACGACCAATCACTTGGCCGGCGAGATGTTCAAGAAGCGGGCCGGCGTCGACGCACTGCACGTCCCCTACCGCGGCACTGGGCCGGCGCTGCAGGATCTGCTGGCCGGTCGCCATGCCTTCATGTTCGGGACGCTGGGGCCGGTAATGGAGAACATCCGGGCTGGGCAACTCGTGCCGCTCGGGCTGATGGCCGACCGGCGCAGCACGGTGATGCCGGAGATCCCGACCATGACCGAGGCCGGACTTCCAGATTTCGTCGGCGGGACGTGGAACGTCGTGGTGGCCCCCGCCGGGACGCCCAAGGAGATCGTCAAGCGGCTCAATGCCGCCGTGAACAAGGCGCTGGCCGATCCGGCGCTGGCGGAGCGCCTGAAAAACCTCAATCTGGAAGCCAGCCAATCCTCGACACCCGTTGGCACCAAGGGCTTCATCGAGGCGGAGATCATGAAGTGGCGTCAAGTCGTCGAGCTCGCGGGGGCCAAGGTGGATTAACCGGACGGCGGGTCGCAGCTCTTGTCCGTTCGATTGGGAGGTTAGCATGCGTTCAGAACGAGGTTCATCCAGGATTCGTGCAGCGCTGAAGCATCCCGTAGTCGATGGCGACGGTCATGTCGTCGAGTTCGTTCCGCTCTTCGAGGACTATCTGAAGGACGTTGCCGGTCCGGAGCTGCGCGACCGCTGGGTCAGGCACCACCGCCCGGCGACAGGGGAGGGGAACCGGAACTCGACGGCCGGCGGCTGGTACGCCCAGACGCCCGAGGAACGCCGCGACCGGCGCACGACGCGGCCGCCCTTCTGGGCAATACCCACCCGGAACACCCGCGACCTCGCCACGGCCATGATGCCGGAGCTTCTGGTCGATCGAATGGACGAGATCGGCATCGACTTCTCGATCGTCTATCCGACGTTCGGGTTGACCATGCCGCGCGATTCGAGCGCTGAGCTGAGGCGGGCCGCCTGCAGGGCCTTGAATCGCATGCTGGCGGATCTCTTTCGCCCGCACGGGCGCCGTCTCACGCCGGCCGCCGCCATTCCCATGCATACGCCGGAGGAAGGGATCGAGGAGCTCGAGCATTGCGTCGGCGCGCTGGGCTACAAGGTCGCCATGAGGTCGCCCAGGAGATGCCGGACCTCGCTCCGCTGGCGCAATGGGTCGACAATCTGGCCCTCGACAGCGCCCATGACTACGATCCGTTCTGGCGCAAATGCATCGAGCTCAAGATCGCGCCCACCGTCCATACCGGCAGCATGGGCTGGGGCAGTCGCATCTCGATCAGCAACTACAACTTCAACCACATCGGTCATTTTGCCGCCGCCAACGAAGCGTCGGCGAAAGCGTTGTTCTTCGGCGGGGTGACGAGACGTTTTCCCGGCCTCAAGTTTGGCTTCCTCGAAGGAGGCGTCGGATGGGCGGTGAGCCTCTATGCCGACTTAATCGGCCACTGGCACAAGAGAAACCGCGCCGCGCTCGATCGCCTCGCCCCTGCAAGTCTCGACATGCCCGCCTTTCTCGAGCTCGTCGAGCGCTACGGTAGCAGACGGTTCCGCGCCAAGATGCGCGAAAATGGAGAAGATCGGCAGTGGATAGAGCGCTTCGCGGAGGACCCCGCCACGATCGACGAATGCGCCCGATGCCGCATCGCGTCGGACGAGGACTTCAAGGCTCTGTTTGTCGATCCGTTTTACTTCGGCTGCGAGGCCGATGACGCCACCGTGCCGGGGGCCTTCGATGCCGGGCTCAATCCCATGGGCAGCAAGCTGAAGGCGATGTTCAGTTCGGACATCGGGCATTGGGACGTGGACGACATCGCCAGAGTCCTTGAGGAAGCTTACGAGCTGGTCGAGCACGGGCACATCGATCTCGACGACTTCCGCGCCTTCACCTTCGACAACGTCGTCGAACTGCATGGCAGCCTCAATCCCGGCTTCTTCGCAGGGACGGCGGTAGAGGCAGCAGTGGAGCAGCGGCCTGGCGGAATCACGGTTCCGCGGGCGGAAGCGTTGCGGCCCGCTTGAACACGGGGCACGCCAAGGTGCCCGGCGGCCGGACCCCGGGCTCAGGCCGCCGCGATCCTGGGCGACGCGGCCACCGCGAGCTGCCGCACGACTTCGTCACGCGAGCGCTCCACGCGCTCCACCACCAGGTCGCCCGCACGCTTGGCGTCGCCCGCCTTCATCGCGGCCAGCGCCTCGCGCCAGAGCTTCAGCGACTGCTTGCGCCTCGCTGCGGAGGCGAGCCCCAGCCGCGTGTAACGCAGGGTCTGGAGGGAGAGCGACGTGAGCACGTTGGTGAGCGTCGCGTTGCCGACGAGGCGGACCGCGCTGAGGGCCAGTCGAAAGGTCGTGTCCGCATACAGGCGGCCGGAGGCCGGATCGGCGGCATATCGTTCGAGATCGGTAACGCCGTTCTCGAGCAGGCTGATCGCAGCCAGGGAGCGCGACTGCACGAGGCGCTCCGAGACGATTCGCAGCAAGGCCGCCCGGACCTCGAAGACGTCGCGGACCTCCTGTTCCGTGAGCAGCGTCACCTGGGCGCCGCGCCTGGCATGGATGCGGACCAGCCCCTCGCGTTCGAGGATGCGCAGCGCCTCGCGAACCGGGCCGCGCGACGTCGCGAACTCCTGGGCGAGGTCCTGCTCGACGATGCGGGCTCCTGGCGCATAGACGTCGGCGAAGATCCTCTCGCCGATCCCCGCCGCGATCTGCTCCGGAAGCGTGAGCGTGAGCGGCGCGCAGTCGCCCAGCAATCGATACGCGAAGACGGAGCCCTCCCAGGCTCTGGCCGCTGTTGGCGAATTCACGCGCTCCTCTGCGAAGTGGAGGTGGACAATTAACTCGAACATTACTGTGCGAAACGTCCACTGACAATCCGATTGTTGACAATCTCCAACGGGTTGGGAAGATGCCGAAAAATCGATGCAAAAGCCACGTCAGGGAGGGAATGATGCCCGTTCGCAGTTCAGGGGGCGGCAAGGCGCTGTTGCTCGCGATTCTCGCCGTCGCATTCGGGCCGGCGGGCGGACCGGCAGGTGCCGAATCGCCCAAGCGCGGCGGTACCCTAACACTCGCTCTCGAAGCGGACTTTCCGAGCCTCGACCCGCTGCGCGTGACGGCGTTGGTCGAGCGCCAGGTCGGGCTCGCCGTCATGGATCCGCTGTTCGACTTCGACGACAAGGGTAACATCGTGCCCGTGCTGGCCGAGGGCTACGAGGTGCGCGAGGGCGGCAAGATCTATCTCGTCAAGCTGCGCGAGGGCGTCAAGTTCCACGACGGAACGCCGTTCAACGCCGACGCCGTGGTCTTCAATCTCGAGCGGGTGCGCGATCCCAAGAACGCTTGCCGTTGTCTCGCCAACCTCGACAGCATCGTCGGCGTCAAGGCACTCGATCCGCGCACGGTCGAGTTCACTCTCAATCGTCCCGATGCGGTGTTGCCGGCCATCCTCTCGGACGCGGCCGGCCTGATGATCTCCCCGACCGCGGCCAAGGCCGACGAGAAGTCGATCGCGCAACGTCCCGTCGGCACTGGGCCGTTCGTGATGAAAGAATGGCAGCAGGGCCACAAGATCGTGGTCGAGCGCAATCCTGACTACTGGCGCAAGCAGCAGCCCTATCTCGATCGCGTGGTGTTCCTACCTTTGGCGAATGAAGAGAGCCGCCAGACCTCGCTACTGTCCGGCACGATCGACGCGATGCAGTCGCCCAGCCCCCGCTTCGTCGTGCAAGCGAAAGCCAACAACAAGCTGAAGGTCATGACCGGCGCCGGCTTGGGTACGAACTTCCTGATGATGAACACGCGGACCGCTCCTTTTGACGACGTCCGGGTGCGGCGCGCGGTAGCTCACGCAACCGACCGGCGGCTGTTCATCAAGGCAATCTATCAGGATCAGTATCCAATCGCCGACAGCCTCATCGGACCGGGTATGTGGGCGCACGGGCAAGTCGACAACTTCCCGAAGTACGACGTCGCCAAGGCGCGTTCCCTGCTCAAGGAGTATGGCAAGCCGGTGTCCTTCGTGCTCGGCGTGTCGACGTCCCCCCACAATGCCCTGGCGGCCCAGGCGCTGCAGGAGATGTGGAAGGAGGTCGGGGTCAACGTCGAGATCAAGCAGATCGAGCAGGCGCGTTTCATCCGCGATTCCATCAATCACTCGTTCCAGATGTCGTTCTTTCGATGGGCGGGTCGTCCCGATCCTGACCTAAACCTCTACAGGGCCTTTCACTCGTCCTTCGCCAACCAAGTCTCGTCGAACTACACGCAGTTCACCAATCCGCGCATGGACGAGCTCCTGGAGAAGGGGCGCACGACGCTGGATCGGGACCAGCGCAAGAAGGTCTACGACGAGGCCTCGAGGCTGCTCGCCGACGAAGTGCCCTACCTCTTCCTCTTCTACGCGACCTTCCACATCGTGATGTCGGCCAAGGTGCATGCCGGCCCCAACGTAGCCGACGGGGTCATGAGGTTGCACACCGCCTGGGTGGAGTAGGTGGCGGCGAAGCTGCTGCGCCAGCTCGGAGCGCTGGCGGGAATTCTTCTGGCGGTTTCGCTGGTCGCGTTCCTGCTGATGAACCTGGCACCGGGTGATCCCGCGCTGGCCATCCTCGGCGAAACGGCCACCGTTGAATCGATCGCGGCGATGCGGGCCCGCCTCGGCCTCGACCTGCCGCTGTCGGAACGCTACCTGGATTGGCTCGGCAACGTCCTGCGGGGCGACCTTGGCCAGTCGTTCCGCGCCAACGAGCCGGTGCTGGGGGCGATCCTGGGACGCTTTCCCGTCACCCTCGAGCTGCTGATCGGCGCCCAGGTCGTGGCGCTGGGGCTTGCTCTGCCGGTCGGCATCTACACCGCCTATCGTGCGCGCGGCCTTGCCGACCGCAGCGCCCTCGCGGCCGCCCTGGCGCTCATCTCCACGCCGCCCTTCCTGATCGGCATCATCCTGATCTACGTCTTCGCCCTGCAGATTAACCTGTTTCCGGCGACCGGTTACGTGCCGCTGAGCGAGGGCGTCTGGCGCAACCTGCACACCATGCTGCTGCCGATCCTGACACTTGGGCTGTTTGAGTTCCCGCTCTACATGCGGCTGCTGCGCAGCGACATGATCCAGACCTTGCAGCAGAACTTCATATCCCTGGCCCGTGCCATCGGCCTGCCGCCGTGGCGAATCCTGCTCGGGCATGCGCTACGGCCGTCCTCGTTCAGCCTGATCACCGTCGTCGGCATCAACATGGGCCGCCTGATCGGCGGCGCGGTGATCGTCGAGGTCCTGTTCGGGTTGCCCGGCATTGGCCAGCTTCTGGTCGACGGCATCTATCAGCGCGAGTACCTCGTCGTTCAGGGCGTCGTGCTATTCGTCGGCGTGTTCTTCGTGCTGATCAATTTCGCCGTCGACGTCCTTTACGTCATGCTGGATCCGAGGGTAAGAATTGACCACGCAAGCCGCTGAAACGCCGGTTGCTGCGCCGGCGGCCGTCCGGCGCTCCCGCCTGTCCTTGTCCGTGTCGCTGCCCGTGCTCTGGCTGGGCGCCGCCGCGCTGGCGACGATCTTCTCCGCCTACCTGCCGATGCCGGACCCGTTCCGCCAGTCCCTGTTGCGTACGCTGCAGTCACCGTCGCCGACGAACCTCTTCGGCACCGATTCGCTGGGTCGCGACGTGCTCGCCCGCTCGATCCTGGGATTGCGCGTCTCGCTCGTCGTCGGCCTGGGCTCGGTGCTGTTCGGGTTCGCGTTGGGCGGCGCGCTCGGCCTCGTGTCCGGCTTTTTCCGCGGGCGAGTCGATTTCTGGATCTCCGCGGCGATGACCCTGATCCTGTCGTTCCCGCCGCTGGTGCTCGCCATCGCCATCATGTCCTACGCGGGGCCGTCCCTGGGCCTGGTGATCTTCACGCTCGGGCTGCTGTTCGTGCCGGCCTTCGCGCGCATCACCCGGGCCAACACGCTGAGCCTGGCCGACCGCGAGTTCGTGCTGGCGGCCCGTGCCATGGGCATGCGGAACGGCCGAATCCTGCTGCAGGAGATCCTGCCTAATCTCGTGGCGCCGCTGATCGCCTACGGCATGCTGATGGTGGCGGTCGCGATCATCGGCGAGGCGGCGCTGAGTTTTCTTGGCCTCAGCGTTCCGCCGCCGCAGCCGACTCTGGGCGGAATGGTGGCGGCCGAGCGGGCCAACCTGCTCGACGCGCCGTGGGCCGTGTTCGGGCCGTCGCTTTTCCTCTTCCTCACCGTGCTGTCGCTCAACGTAGCGGGCGATCAGCTTCAGCGTCGCATCGATCAGCGCGAGGCGGCGCTTTGACCGCCGGCGCGCTGCTCTCGATCCGCGGTCTCAAGAGCTACCTCCGCACGCCACGCGGGCTGGTGCGGGCGGTCGACGGTGTTTCCGTCGATCTCGCCGCCGGACGCACGCTCGGCCTGGTAGGCGAGTCCGGCTGCGGCAAGTCGATCCTCGCCCGGTCGATCATGGGCCTGATCGCCGACGCGGTCCTCGACAAGGCGGGCGGGCAGATACTGTTCGACGGGCGCGACCTGCGCGGCCTGTCGGAAAAGGAGATGCGGCGGCTGCGCGGCCGGGAGATCGCCATGATCTTCCAGGATCCGATGACGTCGCTCAATCCGGTGATGCGAGTGGGCGACCAGATCGGCCAGGTGCTCCGCCTGCACTTCGGCTCGAGCAAGGCCGAAGCGCAACGCCGTGCTGTCGAGCTGTTGGCCTCCGTCGGCATTCCCTCGCCCGAGCGGCGGGCGCGGTCGTTCCCCCATGAGCTGTCGGGCGGCATGCGCCAGCGCGTCATGATCGCCATCGCGCTTGCCTGCGATCCCAAGCTCCTGATTGCCGACGAGCCGACGACGGCGCTCGACGTCACCGTGCAGGCGCAGATTCTGCGATTGCTGCGCGAGCAGCGGGAAAAGCGCGGCATGGCCCTGATCCTCATCACCCACAATCTCGGCGTCGTGGCGGGAGTCGCCGACGAAGTCGCTGTCATGTATGCCGGGCGCATCGTCGAGCACGGCCAGACCGCCGACTTGCTGAGGGCGCCCCGCATGCCCTATACGGCGGCGCTGATGCAGTCGGCGCCGCGCCTCGCCGACCCGCCGCATACGCGACTGCAGGCCATCCAGGGGCGGCCGCCCATGCTGATCGATCCGCCGGCGGGCTGCCGCTTCGCGCCGCGCTGCACGCGCGCCGCCGAGATTTGTCGTCGCGAGCCGGCCGAGACCACGGAAGCGTCGGGCGAGCGCCGCTGGACCTGCTGGCGTCCGCTTGAGGTCGGCCATGCCTGATCAGACACTCTCTTCGGTCGCGCCGCAGAGCGACGCGACGGTGCTGGAGGTGCAGGATCTCACCAAGACGTTCGCGCTGGCCGGCGGTCAGCGGTTGCAGGCGGTCGCCGGCATCAGCTTCCAGATCGCTGCGGGCGAGACCTTGGGTCTGGTGGGCGAGTCGGGCTGCGGCAAGACCACGGTCGGCCGCGCCCTGATGGCCCTGCCGCCGCCCTCCTCGGGGGAGGTGATCCTTGAAGGTACGCCCCTCTCACGCCTCTCGGCCGCCGAGCTGCGCGCCATACGCCCGAGGATGCAGATGGTGTTTCAGGATCCCATTTCGTCACTCAACCCCAAGCGAACCATCGCCGATATCGTGGCGGCTCCGCTCGTCGTCGCGGGCGGCTTGAACCGGCGGCAGCGCGATGAACGCGTCCGCGAGATGCTCGATGCGGTAGGGCTTGATCCGGGGACAGTCTGGGACCGCCGGCCGCACGAATTGTCGGGCGGGCAATGTCAGCGCGTGAGCGTCGCCCGCGCGCTCATCCTAAACCCCCGCCTTCTTGTCTGCGACGAGCCGGTCTCGTCGCTCGACGTCTCGGTGCAAGCCCAGATCCTGAACCTTCTGGAGGACGCCAAGGCTCGTTTCGGCCTGACCATGCTGTTCATCGCCCACGATCTGGCGGTGGTGAAGAACATCAGCGACCGGGTCGCCGTCATGTACCTGGGCAAGATCTGCGAGGTCGCGCCGGCCGCCCGGCTCTACAGCCAAGCCGCTCATCCCTACACCGTGGCGCTGCTGGCCTCGGTGCCCGATCCCGGCACCGACTTCGGCCGGCGCTTCGCGCGGGTGATCGAGGGTGAGATCCCGTCGCCCCTCGATCCGCCGTCGGGCTGCCGTTTCCGTACGCGCTGCCCTAAGGCGACGGCGCAATGTGCCGTCGAGGAGCCGCGGTTGCGCCCGGCGGGCGAGAACCACGTGGTAGCCTGCCATCACCCCGAGCATTGATCGGAGATCAGGCCGGTCGCGGCGGTCACAGCAGGGGCAGTATCTCCCCGATGAACAGGCCGAGATCTTCCTCGTAGTCGTAGAAGGTGAACAAGAGGCCGTCGAGCCCGGTCGCAAAGTAGGTGCGCAGATCGGCGGCGATCTCCTCGGGCGAGCCGATGAAGGCCCGGGTTCCCAGCGACAGGACGATGCTCTTCAACTCCTCAGGGTCTTCGTGCGACGGTCCCCAACCGCGCTGCCGTCCCATGTTGCGAGCGGCTTCCAGGTCGCCAGCCTCCAGGATGGCGTCGCGCGCGCGCAAGGCGTCCTCGCGCGTGCGGCGCGGCAGGACGAACCCGTAGGACAGGACCTTGACGCGCCTGCCGAGCCGCGCCGCATCGGACTTCAGCGCCTGCACGCGCGAGCGCAAGACATCGGTGGCTTGGGGAAGCTGGATGAACAGCCAATCGGCCTCGCGGATGACGAGCTCGCGGCTTTCGGCTGACTCCCCGGCCTTCGAGATCGTTGGAAACGGCACGGGCTTTGGCCGCAGATAGCCATTGCGAGCCTGGAAATGCGTGCCGTCGAACGTGAAATCGTCCTCGGTCCAGGCAAGTTTCAGCAGCCGCAGCCATTCCGTGTTGTACTGCAGCCGCTCGGCCGGGGGCCGCGGGGTCACGCCGAACATCGCGAAATCCGACTGGACCCATCCCGACACGACGTTGATTCCGCAGCGTCCGCCGCTGATACGGTTGGCGTCGTTGACCATGCGGGCAGCGAGAAGCGGGTGAAAGACAAAGGTATGGACCGTGGGAAAAAGCAGCACCCGGTTCGTGACTGCGGCAAGCGCCGTGATGAAGGTCATGGACTCCAGCCGCAGGCCCTGGAAGTCCATGCGGCCGCCGAGCGTGGACCACCTGGCACCGGCCAGGAGAAAGTCGAACCCTGCGGCTTCCGCTCGAAGGGCGACGGCCCGGTTGTACTCCCAGGTCGGCACGGTCGAGCGCGGATGAGTGCTGATCGAGAACGCGCCGGACCCGGTCGGCATGAAAACGCCCAGCATGGGGCGGGCGGTTGGGGCTGTCTCGATGGTCATATAGTCGGTCCCCGCGGCATAATCCGTGACGAACGTGAAGGGTGCCCGACGGCGGGATCGGCGTCGCGTGCCGCTCAGAACTCCGTCATCGTGTGGCGCAGAGTCGGTGCATTGCCGTACGCGGTTCTCATCATCCCACAGCGTTGAAGCTCAGGAACGAGAAGATCGACGATGTCGACATAGAAGTCGGGCGCATAGTACGAGGGCGTGATCTGGAAACCGTCGCCGCCGCCTTCGTCGATAAGGTAGGCGAAGTAGTCCGCCACCTGCTTGGGTGTTCCTACCATAGGGCTGTTGTCGCTGCTCGAGAGATACGTGCTGGCGATGCGTCGCAGGGTGACGGTGGGATCTCCGCGGATGTAGCTTTCGAGCATGCCGCGCGTCCCCTCGACTTTCAGCGCAAGTTCCTGGATCGGCACGTCGAGCGGTAGCTTGCTGACGTCATAGTTGAAGTGCGCCGACATCAGGGCAAGTTGCGCTTCTAGCGGAATCCGTCCGCGGATTTCAGCATGTCTGCTGCGCGCCTCATGCTCGGAGGTGGCAATCAGCGGCTGCGCGGACCACACGAACTTGATCTGATTGGGATCCCGGCGATACCGCGCGGCTCGCGTCCTGATGTCGTCGACAAGCTCGCGCATGCGTGCAGTACCCGCCGCCGCCCCGAACACACATTCGGCGTGCCGGGCTGCGAACTCGCGGCCCCGATCCGAACTGCCGGCCTGGAACAGATACGGGACGCGCTGCGGCGACGGCTGGACGGCCAGGGGACTCTGGACTTTGAACCATCTTCCCTTGAAGTCGATTTTCCTGATCTTGTCAGGATCAGCGAACACGCCATTCTCGTGGTCCATCAGCAGCGCATCGTCGTCCCAGCTCCGCCACAAGGCTTGCACGACGTCCATGAACTCGTCCGCTCGATCGTAGCGTTCGTCGTGCGGCGGCAGGGTGTCCATGCCAAAGTTGCGCGCTTCGCCCGACGCGATCGAGGAAACGATGTTCCAGCCGATCCGTCCTTTGGTGACGTGGTCGAGGCTGGTCAGCTTTCGGGCCAGCAAGTAGGGAGGATAGAAGGTGGTCGACATCGTGGCGGCAAAGCAGAGCCGGTCGGTCACCGCCGCGAGATAGGGGATCAGCGTCAGCGGATCGTGGGTCGGGAACTGGATGGCGTAGCGGACGCTTGCGCGATTCGTGCCGCCGCCGAGCCCATCGGCGAAGAACATCATGTCGAAGCAGCCCCGCTCCAGCGTGCGCGCGATTTCCGACCAGTATTCGATCTCATGCCATTGGTGCCGGATCTTTGCCCTGGGATAGACCCACGACATGATCATGTGCGGCGCCGGGCTGTAGAGCATGAAACCAGTGAGATGGATCATTCGGGTCATGGCCGAACCACCTCGAGGTCGTAGTCGGCCAGCGTGCGTACCCGCATCTCGCGCCTCAGGCGTCCCAGCGTGCCGGGGTAGAAGCTGAGAATACGACCCGACGAATCCCGGTAGAAGTTGGGACAGTTTTCCGCCCAGCTCATCGACTGCAGCTCCGCCTGGGCCTCCTCGCTGAAGCGCTGCACGACGTCGCTCTTGACCTCGATGGAACGTAGCCCGCGCTGCGTCAGGTCGCGGATGCGGCGGGCGATGTACTCGGCATGCACCTCGGCCGACGACGTTACTGAGGCATATGCGACCACGCCGTTGATGCCGCAGATCGTGAAGTAGTTGGGAAATCCCGGGATGGCGACGCCGTAGAAGGCCTGCGGTCGCGCACCGAGGACGTGGCGCAACCTGTGGCCGGCGCGGCCCACCACGTCGACCGCCGGTCCGCCCTCGGCGCGCCCTCCAAGCTTGTAGCCGGTGCAGAAGATCACGACGTCGACGTCGAACGCCGAGCCGTTCGTCGCGACTAAGCCGGTCTCGTTCAGGCGGTCGAGACCCGCGGCGACGAGCTGCACGTGCTTCTTTGTCAGCGCGGGATAGTAGTCGTCCGACACCAGCAGGCGCTTGCACCCTGGCGTGTAACGTGGTGTCAAATTCTCGATCAGCGCCGGATCGCTTATATGGGCCCGCAGGTGATCCAAGGTCGCGGTGCGCAGCCAGACTTGGGCCGCCGGGCTCTTCTTGAACACTTGGTAAGAGCGTAGGGAGCGGCGGTACAGCCATCGTCGATGGTCACCGAGGGCTCGCGTGTCCGGCCGCTTGAACTCCTCCTTTTGATCCGGACGATAGGCCAGGTTGCGGCGCGGCAATACGTAGTTGGGCGTCCGCTGCAGCACGAAGACCTGGCGCGCCAGGCCGGCGACGTGCGGGACGACCTGGACCGCACTCGCTGCGCTGCCGACGACGGCCACCCGCTTGCCGGACAGGTCGTGGCCGTGGTCCCAGGCGCCGGAATGCCACCAGCGACCCTTGAAGACGTCGTAACCCTCAATCTTCGGCAGGTTGGGCGCGGTCAGCCCGCCGGTGGCGCTTACCACCACGCGGTGCTGGACGGTTCGGCCGTCGCCGGTCGAGAGCGTCCAGCTACCGTCGTCCTCGTCGTAGCAGGCACGCTCGATCAAGGTACCCAACTGCAGATGTCGCGCAAGTCCGTGCTTGTCGGCGCAACGCTGCAGGTACGCCTTGATTTCCGGCTGGCCGGCGAAGGTCTGGCTCCAATCGGGATTGAGCTCGAACGAGTAGCAGTACAGATGGGACGGCACGTCGCAATGCAGGCCGGGGTACGTGTTCTCCCGCCAGGTGCCTCCGACGTCGTCTGCCTTCTCGTAGATCGTGAAGTTCTCGAAGCCGGCGCGCTTGAGATGGATCCCCATCGCGATTCCGCTCACTCCGGCTCCGACTATCCCGATGCTGGTCTTGTCGTCCTGCGGCATGGCCAACCTTTCGTTGCGCTGCCTCCCATCAACAGCCGACCGCGTGGCGCGGCAAAGACGAGCCGCAGCCTTTCAAGGTATTGCCGACGAGTGAGCGTCGGCGGAGGCCCACTCGTGATGAACGAGCGTGACTCCGCCACGCCCCGACGGCCAAGGAAGTGCAGCCGTTCGGCTAGGCAGCCGCCTTGTAGAACGGCTTGTCGCCGCAGATCGTCACGCGTCGGCCGGCACGGCGATGCGGGTAATAGTCCCATAGGGCGTGATGCTGGGCGCAGCGATTGTCCCAGCAGGCGAGCGACTTCGGCCGCCAGTTGAACCGCACGCAGAGCTCGGGCGTTTCGATGTGCCGATAGAGCATTTCCAGGATGGCGTTGCTCTCGTTCTTGGACATTCCGACGATTCGGGTCGTGAAGCCCCGATTGACGAACAGCGCCGGCTTGCCGGTAACTGGATGAGTGCGCACGATTGGATGCTCCGAGCGCGGATATTGTGCGCCCTCGCGGTAGCCGGGCCGCTCGTAGACGTGCTTGCCATCATGGATGGCCGTCAGGCCGGTGATCATCTTTCGGACCGGCTCAGACAGGGTTTCGTAGGCGCGATACATGTTGGCGAACATGGTGTCGCCGCCGCCATCGGGCGGCACCTCGGTCAGGTAGAGCATCGATCCCATGGGCGGCTCGGGATCACACGATACGTCCGAATGCCATTCCTCGCCGGCGACGCGCTTAGAATTCTCATCGGCCTTAATGACCAGTATCTCTGGGTGGTCCTTGGGCTGATGGGCGGCCGGGTGTAGGTGCAGCTTGCCGAAGCGGCGGCCGAAATCGAGATGCTGTTCCACGCTGAGATCCTGGTCGCGGAAGAAGATCACCAAGTTCTCCATCCACGCGTCGTGGATCTCCTTGAACTGCTGGTTGCCCAGGGGCTTGGACAAGTCGACGCCCGAGATCTCAGCGCCGATCACCGGCGTCAGCTTGCGCACTTCGATCGTCTCGTACTTCATCAACTTCCTCCTTGGCTTCGTTTTCCCGCAATTGTGGAATCCTAGGAGATAAGGGCAGACCTGCTTCATTGAATCTTTCATGATTCCGTATTACGGAAAATTATAGCAATGCCAAATCACTCCGCCGCTGCCGTCGAACCCGTCGTGCGGGCGCTTGCCGTCCTCGCAGCGTTGAATTTGCGTCCGCTGTCGCGTTTGGACGATCTCCACCAAGCCACCGGCTTGCCCAAGCCGACGCTGGTGCGGCTGCTGCAAACCCTCGTCTCGGCGGGCTATGTCGCCCATGTCGGGCCACGGGCCGGCTATCGCATCACCGAGCGCGTGCTGTCCCTAGCGAGCGGCGTTCGCTTTGTCGATCGCCTGGTCGACGCCGCCATGGAGCCAATGAGCGCTTTCACGCGCGATCATGGCTGGCCACTGGTATTGGGAAAGGTACGCGACGGCGTCGTCGTCGTGCTGCACAGCACGACACCCGAGAGCCATCTATCCTTCGAGAAGGCTGCCTACAGCCGCACCTTTCCTCTTCTCGCAAGCGCACTCGGACAGGCCTATATGGCGTTCTGCCCGGCCGAGGAAAGGAAACGCTTGATCCGCGGCCTGATGGTCGAATCAAAGTCGGATGCCGTCGCAGCGGAGAATGTACGTGGCATCGAGGCAGGCCTCAGGCTCGTCCGGCGCTGCGGCTACGCCATTACGATGGCGCAGCGCCCCAGCCGCGTTCTGGGCATCGCGGTTCCCATTCAGCGATCGCGCAGCGTGCTTGGAAGCCTTTCACTGCGCTTTGCACGCTCGGCGCTGACCCCGGAACAAGCGGCTGCGCGGTATCTCGCTCCGCTCACCGCGACCGCCCGATCCATTGCCTTTGCGGTTCCGGTAGGTGCCGATACGAAATGGCCTGCTGACGACCTTGCTCGGGCGTTATAGTCCGACGCCCGCTCGGTTCGGATCGGCGGCGCCCCTGGGTCGGTAATCGGCGGGAAGCTCAAGTTTCGGGAACCACGCGGCGGCGCGAGGCGCTGCGGGGGGAATGGCGAACACCATCAGCCAGTAGACGCTGACGCCCGTAAAGCTCGTGCCGCCCTCGGCGGCGGAGGTGAACGATCGATTTCTTGTTTTCTCCATCTCTTTGAGGCCGGCGAGCCCGGACCGTTCGTGTCGGGCGCGGCGGAAGCGGAGCAGGGAGCAGAACGCATCCCGCAGGGACTGGAACGACAGAGGAGGAGCTTGACGCTCGCGTCAGAAGAGGCGACTTCTCCGCTACAGTTGCGGCCTAAAAGTCCGTCTAGCTGGGATGGCATCAAAGTTGCCGGAGGAAAATCGATCGGGACCGCGCGCAAGACTATGCAACGCGCGCGAGGTTTCGTCAGCTTCAGGAGCTGCAAAGCGTGCAGAGCAAGCTTGGCCTTCCGGTCGAGCGCGACCTGCGCTTTTGCAGACAAGCACACGCTTCAGTCCTGCCTCACGCCGCACGGGATGCGAAGGCGAAGATGAAAATGCGCCCTGCCGAAGTCGCCGAGCGGATCAACGGCGAGAACGAAGGTGCGTCACGACGGACCTTCCAACCCAGCTCGGCTTTGATGGCTACCGAATGCGCGCATCGTGGCGACGCGACTTCATCGGGTCCGCGTCACAACCAAGCTGCGATGTAGTGCGCTTCGCTACGCCACAACACGCGTCCGACTGCTTCCGCAGTGCTTCCGCGGCCAATCCGAGCGCCACGAGAACAAAATGCGCTCTTGCTAAGTGATGGAAACATGAGATAAAATGGCGGACCCGGCGAGATTCGAACTCACGACCTCTGCCTTCGGAGGGCAGCGCTCTATCCAGCTGAGCTACGGGTCCGGCGCGCGGAACATACCGGAGGGGCCCCGGCGGCGCAATGCGCGGCCGTGCGGCGGCGTGGACCTGAAAGTGCCGGTTCCGTAAGGTTTGGCATGGCCATCGCGAACCCCGGCGGTCGATGAAAGCACGCTCGCGCCTGCGGTCCGTCCTCTATTCCGCAGTCACCGTGCTGGTCGCGCTGGTGGTCCTCGAGATCGGCGCGTCGTGGCTGATGCTGCTCTACTACCGCTCCACCCATCAGCAGAATTTCGAGACCTACGACACAAGCTACCTGTCGGTCGTCAACCTGGCCCGCCGGTTCGGCCGCCTGGTCGGCGTGAGCGAGCCGGCAAGGGTGTTGGAGGAGACGTCGCCGTCGCCGTTCTTTCGCGCCGATCCGCTCCTGGGCTACAGCGCGGCGGCCGGCGTTTACACCCATTCCTACGCTCGCCGCAACGGACGCACCGGCGCGTGGGAGCACTTCCGCAACAAGGTGACGATCGACCGCGACGGCACGCGCTGGGTCGGACCGCCCCGGCCGGGCAGGCCAACCGTCTACGTCTTCGGCGACAGCTGGGTGTTCGGCAACGGCGTGCCCGACGAGCTCACCTTCGCCGCCCGCCTCTACGAGGCGCTGCCGGGCTGGAACGTGCGCCTGCTGGCGCTCGGCGGCTGGTCGCTGACCCAGGCCTGGCTCGGCTTCGAACGCCTGAAGGAAATCGGCCCCGACGACGTCGTGATCCTGGGCTATGCCGACTACTTCGACGTGCGCCACGTCGTGGCGCCCTCGCGCCTGCGCGAGATCCAGGCCTGGCTCGAGCGCATCAATCAGCCGGTCCCGCCCTTCCGCCTGCCCAAGGCGACGTTGGCCGCGGACGGCCGCCTGGCGTTCGACTACGTCGACCAGCGCTGCGCGGTGCTCGGCGCCTACTGCCGCCGTCCCGATCCGTCCCGGCAGGAGATGACCGACGTCACGGTGGCCCTGGTCGACCAGATCGCCGCCCGTTCACCGGCCAAGGTCTACCTGCTGCATTTCGCCGGCTCGCCCGACAATGCGGTGCGCCGCAAGGTCGACCCGAAGGTCTCGGTCGTTGGCGCCCTGCAGAGCGAGTTCGACTCCGTCGTCCAGGACGACATCATCGGCTTCGACGGTCATCCCGGCCCGTTCTGGCACTACGCCGTCAGCCGCAAGCTTTTGGCCAGCATTGCCTGGAATCCCTGATTGCGACCCGCGCGCGCCGCGATCAGCGCGCCCGCGGATGGAACTGCGAGCCGCCGTAGGACTGGTCGGTGGGCACGATCTCCATGTAGCTCACGTCCATGCGTTGCGGTGCGCCCAGGACGAACATGACGGCCTCGGCGATGTCGTCGGGCTGCAGGCAGTCGAAGGCGTCGTAGAAGCGGCGACGACCCTCCTCGGGATCCTCCGCCAGGGCGAGATGCGCGCCGGTCTCGACGCGGCCCGGCGAAATCTCGCTGACGCGCACGCCGCTTCCGTGCAGATCGAGCCGGAGCGTCTGGCCGAGGCTGCGGATCGCCGCCTTGGTCATGGCATAGACCGGCATGCCGGGGATCGGCGAGACCGCCGCGAGCGAGCCCAGGTTGACGATGTGGCCGCGCCCGCGCGCCTTCATGCCGGGCACCGTGGCGGCGAGGCAGTTGAGCGCGCCCTTGATGTTGACCGCCATCAGCTGGTCGATGGCGTCGGGCGCGGTCTCCCAGGAGACGCCGCCGCGGACCATGGCCGAGGCGTTGTTGACGAGGACATCGGCGTCGAGGCCGCCGAGCGCGCTCAGCACCGCGTCGCGATGGCTGATGTCGAGCGCCAGCGGCCGGCAGCCGGTCTCTTGCGCCAGCGCGCTGAGATCGCCGGCCGAGCGGGCGACCGCGCAGACGTCGAGGCCGCCGATGCGCAGCTGCCGGACGATCGCGGCGCCGATGCCGCGGCTGGCGCCGGTGACGATGGCGGTGCGATAGCGGTCGAGCGACATGGGTCTCCTTTACGCAATGCCGAGGGGCCGACTAGATTGCGCACCTACAGTAGGGGAGCAATCCATGGCGAAGAAACTCTTTCCCGACGGAACGGAAATCGTTCCCTTCTACGTCCGCGCGATCCGCAGCGGCCCGCTGGTCTTCGTGTCGGGGACGACCTCGCTCGATTCGAAAGGCCGCGTGCAGGGCAAGGATGCCGCCGAGCAGACCACGATCACCATGCGCAAGATCGAGGCGGCGCTGAAGAAGGCCGGCTGCAAGCTCTCCGACCTGACCCAGATGACGATCTTCGTGACCGACATCCGCGACATGGGCGCGGTGACCAAGGCCCTGGGCAAGGCGCTCAAAGGCGCCGTCATCACCTCGACGCTGGTGGCAGTGAGCGCGCTCGCCGTGCCCGGCCTCGTGGTCGAGATCGAAAGCAGGGGCGTCGTCGACGGCTGAGCGCGCCGGTGAACGGAGGTGGCGATCAGCAGGATCGACAGGGCGGCAGCAGCCGGCCGCGTCGAGTTCTCCAACGAGCCGGGGGCGACGACACTATACGAGCCTCTTGCTGCGAGGTATCGTCATGCATCCGGTCGACCGCCGGGTGATAAGGGGGAGAGAGCATGGTCATGCGCGCAACGGCCCGATGGATGGTTGTCCTCGGCTTGGTCGTCCTTTCCGCCGCTTGCACGGATCCCAAGACGGCGCCGGGCTCCGATCCCAGGTCCGACACCAATGCCACGATGATCACCTGGACCGACGGCAAGCAGGCGATCCAGATCACCTGCAGCATGCCGGGCGGATGCCAGAACCGGGCGCTCGCCATGTGCAAGGGCAATTACAGCGTGCTCAACATGGACAACATGCCGACCCGCGGCGATGCCACGGTCGTGCGCGGCACGGGCACGGTCGTCGTGCGCTGCGCCTGAAGCACCATCGCTAACGGCTGTGCTTGGAGCCCCACAAGGCGGCCATGGCCGGCTGTGATTGCGCGGCCTCGGCGCCCGACGGCAGCGCCGCCTGGTGGTCGGCGATCCAGACGGCGACATCGGCCGCCACCGTCTTGCCCTCCTTGTCGCGCAGCAGCAGGTGATAGCCTTCCTTGTAGAAGGCGAGCTTGGAATCGGGCCGGCGCGGCATCACTTCGATGGCGGCTTTCACCGGCTCCTGCGGAATGATGCGATCACCGAGCCCGTGCAGCATCAGGTAGGGCACATGGACGCGCGCCGCCGCTTCGCGCGCGGCGTCCATCAGGTTGACCAGCCCGTAGCCCATGTCGAGACGCGCCTGGCGCAGCATCTGCGGATCGTTGCGCAGCTTCTCCATCGTCTTGGGATTGTCGGTCGGCTTGTAGTCGATCGAGGTCGGACCCGAGGGGAACCACGGGATGGTATGGGCGAAGAACCACAGGCCGGCGCTCGCCACGGGACCGAAAGAGTCGCGCGAGCGTAGCGCCGTTGCCAGCAGGACAAGCCCATCGATGTCGGCACCCTGGGCCTCCGCGACCAGGGCGACCGCGCCACCCATGCTCTCGCCGGCGAGGTAGAGCGGCACGCCGGGATATCGCGCGCGCAGCAGCAGGACCATCGCCTTGGCATCGTCGACCAGAGCCGCGGTGCCGGGCCAGCGGCCGCGGGTCGGGCTGCTGCCGAAGCCGCGCTGGTCATAGGAATAGGTGGTGATGCCGTCCTTGGCCCAGATCTCGGCCGGCTCGTCCCACGCCTTGCGGTAGTCGCCGAAGCCGTGCAGGCCCAGGATCACCGCTTTGGGCCTGGCGGTGGCGGCCGGCCAGACGGCGACCGGCAGCGACGTACCGTCGGCTGCGACATAACGGTCGGATGTGAGGGTTGGCGCATGGGCAGATCCGTTCGCTGCCGAGCCGTTGCCCGAAACTGCGGGCCGAACGGTGGGAGCGCAGGCGGAAAGCATGACCGCAGCCGCTATGGCCGCTATCATCGCCAGGCGCGAAAGGAGTGAGATTGTGACCGAGCCGTTTGAAGTCATTACTGTCGATACTGACCGCGTTGCCTGTGATGGCGGGGGCGGTGCCTTGGGCCATCCTAAAGTCTATCTCAACCTCGGCGAAGAGGGGCGGGTGGAATGCCCCTATTGCAGCAGGCTCTACGTTCTGGCCGAAGGCGCCAAACCCGACGCCCACGCCCACTGATGGACGCGACCATGAAGCAGCTCGGCGAGGGCTGGAACTGGCGCGAGCTCAAGATCGGCGAGCGGTTCGTCACCTATGGTCGGACGTTGTTCGAGGCTGATCTGCTGAATTTCGTCACTCTTTGCGGCTTTTCCGAGGAATTGTTCACCAACAAGGAGTACGTGAAGGAGCACGCGCCGATGCGCGGCGGCCATCCCGTGCCCGGCGCCCTGGTCTATTCCATGGCCGAGGGACTGGTGATCCCGACGACGCTGCAGGGCACGGGCCTCGCCTTCCTGTCGATGGGCTTCGACATCAAGGGGCCGACCTATGTCGGCGACACGATCCATGTCGAGATCGAGCTCACCGAGATCCGGCCGACCTCGAAAGATCCGATGCGGGCGTTGGTGCGCACTACCAACACCGTGAAGAACCAGAAAGGCGGGACCGTGCTGGTCTACACGCCATTGCGCATGATGCAGGGGCGCTAGCCGGGAGAAGGGCACCATGGCGGAGGTCGCGATCGAAAAAGAGGGGCCGGTCACGGTCGTTGCGATCGATCGCTTCCGCGAGGCGCGCAACGCCGTAGACCCGGAAACCGCCGTACTGCTGCGTGAAGCGTTCCTCGCCTTCGACGCCGACGATACGCAGGCAGTGGCGATCCTGACAGGGCGCGGTGGAACGTTCTGCGCCGGCTACGATCTCAAGGTGGCGGCCGGCCGCGACCCGCAGGAGGCGTCGGCGGGGGCGCTGCGCAACGTCGAAGGTCCGGGCCCAATGGGCCCGACGCGGCATCTGCTCTCCAAACCGGTGATCGCCGCGGTCGAGGGCTATGCGGTGGCGGGCGGCCTCGAACTGGCGCTGTGGTGCGACATGCGCGTGGCCTCGGAAAGCGCGAAGTTCGGTGTGTTCTGCCGGCGCTGGGGCGTGCCGCTGGTCGATGGCGGCACCGTCCGCCTGCCGCGCCTGATCGGCCACAGCCGCGCCCTGGACATGATCCTGACGGGCCGCGAGATCGGCGCGCGCGAGGCGTTCGACTGGGGCTTGGCCAATCGCCTGGTGCCCGAGGGCCAGGCCTTGCCCGAGGCGATCGGGCTTGCCCGGCAGCTCGCCCGCTTCCCCCAGACCTGCATGCGCTCCGATCGCCTGTCGTCCTACGAGCAGTGGGCGCTGGAAGTCGGCCCGTCGCTGGTCAACGAAGCACGGCGCGGCATGCCGGCTCTGCAGGCCGAGGCGCGTTCGGGCGCGGCGCGTTTCGCCGCCGGCAAGGGCCGCGGCGGCACCTTCGGAGACATCTGATGGCGGAACTGCCGACCGACGAGGAGGTCGCGCGCTATCGCGCGGACGGCGCGATCTGCCTGCGCGGCGCCTTCTCCGCCGACTGGATCGAGCGTCTGCGCGAGGCGGTCGATGCCGACATGATCGAGCCCGGTCCCATGGTCCGGCTGAACACGCCGCAGGGTGCGCCCGGCCTCTTCTTCGTCGACTTCCAGCTCTGGCAGCGCCATGCGGCGGCCCGCGACTTCGTCTACCGCTCGCCGGCCCGCGAGATCGCGGCCCGGCTCATGGGGTCGCGCGAGGTCGTGTACTATCACGACCACCTGCTGGTGAAGGAGCCGGGCACGCGCGAGCGCACGCCCTGGCATCACGACCAGCCCTACTATCCGATCGACGGCGAGCAGATCGTCTCGCTGTGGCTGCCGCTCGATGCGGTCGATCGCGCGACCTGCGTGGAGTACGTGAAGGGCTCGCATCGCTGGCGCCGATGGTTCCAGCCGAAATTCTTCAGGCAGGGCGGGGTCGACCTCGCGGTCTCCGATCCGCGTTTCGAGCCGCTGCCCGACCTCGACGCCGAGCGCGAGCGCCACGAGTTCCTCGCCTGGGACATGGAGCCGGGCGACGTCGTCGCCTTCCATGCGCTCACCTTGCACGGCGCATCGGGAAATCTCTCGGCGTCGCGCCGGCGCCGTGCCTGGGCCACGCGCTGGTGCGGCGACGACGCGCGCTACGCGGCGCGCGGCGGCCAGATTTCGCCGCCGCTCGAAGGCCATGGGCTCGTGCCTGGTGACCGGCTGGCCTGCGCGATGTTTCCGAAGGTTCTTTGAAGCTCAGGTCTTGAGATCGGGCAGGCCGTCCAGCCATTGTCGGGCAAGGTGAAGCTCGCGGAAGATCTCGATCGGCCGGTCGGCTTCGGCGAGCGCGATGAACATGCGGGCTTGCTGGTAACTCTCATTCGTCGTGGCAACGATGGCCAACGGGCCGATCGTGCCGAGTGCGATATAGGCGCGGATGCGCGCGCCCAATGTCAACAGGTCGTCATCACTGAGCTTGGGCCTCGCCTGGGTCATGTCGAATATCTTGCGGTACGCCAGGACGTCCGCCGTGACGACACCATCCAGATAGCTCTCGATGTCCACGAGGCGGAGGTCGCCTCTGGCAACCGCGATCACCAGGCGCGTCGGGTGAGATACGGTCCATTGAATCGGCATGCCGCGACCAGCTAAGCCGGAAAGCCGGCGGCCGACAAGCGTCGCGTCGCCGGACGGTGCTGTCTAGCGACGGTGACGGCCGGGCAGCATGCGTAGCAGGGTGGCATCCTTCACGACGTAGTGATGGGCGAGGGCCGCGAAGGCATGTAGGGCCGCGACGACGAGGAGGACGTTGGCAAGCACCTCGTGCACTTCCTTGACCGACCTGGCGAACGCGCGGTCTCTTGGCCAGGGCGAGGCGATCTCGAACAGCCCGAACACCGGCACCGGCTGGCCGCGTAGAAACTCCAACACGATTCCCGACAAAGGCGCGGCCAGCATCAGGGCATAGAGCAGCCAGTGGACCGGCGTGGCGAGTCGGTGCGACCAGGCTCCGATCGTCGACGGCAGTGGTCGAGGCGGCGGATTGCCGAGACGCCAGCCCAGTCGCACGCCGAGGATGGCGAGCAAGGCCAGGCCCAACGACATGTGCACAAAGAGGACGGAACGCTCCTCGGCCTTCGGAAGGTCGTCGACGAACGTGCCGAGCGCCCAGGCAAGCGCCACGCACAGAGCAGCGCCCCAGTGCAGCGCCTGGGCGACCGCCCCATAGGAATTTGCATCGTTGCGCCAAGCCATGATCCGGTCTTCGACAGTCCTTACGCGCACAGTATCGACCGCGCGCCGGGCTCAGTCTTTGTCGCAGATCAAAGCCTCAGGGGACGAGCACCGCCTTGCCGACGACCAAGCGCTCCTCGATCAGCCTGAAGCCCTGCACCCAGTCGGCGAGGTCGAACGTGCCGGCGATCGTCGCCCTGAGCTTGTCCTCGGTGAACCAGCGCATCAGCTCGGCTTGGGCGGCCATCACCATGGCCCGCCTTCTGGCCAGCCCGGCGGCGTCCCTTTCGGTAGGCTCGCTGCGGCCGCCCCAGCCCGTGTAGTAGCCGTAGTAGAAGCCGATCACGGTCACGTTCTTGACCAACAGGATGTTGGCGGGGATCTGTGGGATGGTGCCGCTGGCGAAGCCCATCGGGATCAGCCGTCCTTCCGGCGCCACGCAACGCAGCGAAACGTCGAAGGCCGATCCACCGACCGGGTCGTAGACGACGTCGGCGCCGCGGCCGTCGGTCAGCTTCAGGACGCGGCTGCGCAGATCTTCCGAGCGGTAGTCGATGAGATGATCGGCGCCGGCCTCCCGGGCGGCGGCGAGCTTGTCGGCGCCGCCGGCCGAGGCGATGACGACCGCGCCCATCGCCTTGCCGACCTCGATCGCCGTGAGGCCCGAGCCGCCGCCGGCGCCGTGCACCAGCAGCACTTCGCCGGGCTGCATGTCGGCCTTCCACTTCAAGGCGCCATACGCCGTCGGATAGAGCGTCGGAAAGTTGGTGGCCTGCGCATAGGGCATGGTCTCGGGGATCGGCACCACATTGGCCGCCGTCGCCACCGCATATTCGGCGAAGGCACCCTGGCTGACGCCGGTGGCGACCCGCTGGCCGACGGTGAGATTGGTGACGCCCGAGCCGAGCTTGACGATGTGGCCCGCCATCTCGTTGCCCGGCACGTAGGGCAGGGGCGGCTTGTTCTGATGCTTGCCCTGGACACCCAGCAGGGCGGCGAAGCTCACGCCGGCGGCGCCGACCCGCAGCAGCACCTCGTCCGCCTTGGGCTCCGGCACCGGCACATCTGCAATTTTCAGATTCTCGATCGGCCCGTAAGCCTCGCAAACCAACGCCCGCATTCACCGCCTCTCGAACTTGCCGTGCCGACCTTCGCCCTCGGCGAATCGCGCCGCGCCTTTCTGCGATTCCTGCCGCCGCGCCGCCAGAGACAATTCCATTTCCCGCCGCACGGCGGAAGCCTGGTCGCGATCGAAGCTTTCGTAGGCCGACTGCCGGTCCGATGTCATGGCGATCGGCGGGAATCCGGCGATCTGACGGGCGAGCGATTCGGCTTCCGCCCGTGTCGTGCCGCGGGCAACCTTGCGGGTGGCGAGGCCAATGGCGATCGCCTCGTCGGCGCCGACGGCGCGGCCGGTCAGCAGCATGTCCATCGCCCGTCCTTGCCCGACGATGCGGGGCAGGCGGACCGTCGTACCGTCGCTCATCGGCACGCCCCAGCGGCGCGAGAACACGCCGAAGATCGCCGTATCGTCGACGATGCGGATGTCGCAGAACAGCGCCACGCCCAGGCCGCCGGCGCAGGCATGACCTTCAACGGCGGCGATCACCGGCTTGGCGAGCGGTGCGCGCAACGGCCCTTCGTCGCTGCCAGCCCACGGGAAGTAGTCGGTGCCCGAGCCCAGCTCCTTGAGATCGGCGCCGGCGCAAAAGGCCCCGCCTGCGCCGGTCAGCACCGCAATGCGGGCGTCGGCGTCCGCCTCGAATCCCTTCAGCGCCGCAGCCAGGGCGTGAGCCGCTTCGTTGTCGAGGGCGTTCTTCACCCGCGGCCGGTTGATGACGATCGTGGTGACCGGCGGCGCGGTCTCGATCAGGATTTTCGGCTCACTCATCAACCCGGATTCAACGGATCGTTGCCAGCTCGTCCTCGAGCTGGCCGTTGGAGCTGAGCGGGGTGCGGAAATACCACCAGTTATTATGCGGCGGGCATCGTTCATTCCTGGCCG
>JAEWIV010000174.1 GCA_023386865.1 Pseudomonadota bacterium | reverse complement strand
GCTCAGGACGACGTAAAGGCTCAGTGATGATGATGGCTGGCGCCGAAGCGGTGGATGTGCAGCGGCGCCTTGGCGAGGCCGGGGCAGAAGGTGCCGACCACCTTCTCGAGGCGGTCGTAGAGCTTCCTGGCCGGCGCGGTGATCTTCTCGCGCCGCAGGCGTGAGGCCTCGGCCTTCTCGGCGAGCTTGGCGAGATCGACGGTGAGCAGCTTGCGGTCCTGCACGACCATGCGGCCGCCGATCATCACCGAGTGCACGGCCGTGCCGTCCTCGGTGTGGACCAGGGCGTTCACCGGGTCGTTGGTCGGGATCCAGTTGATGTGGTGCAGGTCGAGGAAGACGATGTCGGCCTTGTAACCGTGCGCGAGGCGGCCGATCTGCTTGCCGAGCCCGAGTGCACGCGCGCTGCCCTCGGTGGCGGCGCGCAGCACCTCGTGGGTGGTGAGCCAGCGCTGCCAGTCCGGGCCCTGGACCTTGGAGGCGAACGAGGCGAGCCGCATCGCCTCGTACATGTTCTGATTGTCCGAGCAGTTGGCGCCGTCGGTGCCGATGCCGACATTGACGTCGGCCGACAGCATGCCGCGCACGTCGGCGAGCCCGTTGCCCAGCCGCATGTTGGAGCCGGGATTGTGCGCCACCGAGGCGCCGCGGCCGCCCAGCCGCTTCATGTCCTCGCCGTCCAGCCACACGCCGTGCGCCACCGTGAACTTCTCGTCGACCAGGCCGAGCTCGTCCATGTGGGCGGCGAGCGTGGTGCCATAGCGCTGGTAGCCCGCCACGACCTGGACCTTGGATTCGGCGACATGGCTGTGGATGCCGACGTCGTACTCGCGCGCGAGGTCGCGGCAGGCGATCAGGAAGTCGTCGCTGCAGTGGTGCGGGATGGTCGGCGCCACGGCCAGCACGACCTTCTCGAACGGCCAGTTCTGCAGCGCCTTCTTCATCTGCTTCGTGGTCGCCTTCCATGGCGCGTAGCGGTAGCTCTCGACCTCCTTCTGCAGCGACGGCGCGAGACGCTCCATCAGGCCGGGGATGGCGTCGAAGAAGGTGATGTCGGCCACCATGGGCGCCAGCACGGCGCGCATGCCGACCTCCTCGTAGGCGCGGGCCATCGCCGCCAGCCCGTCGACCGAAGGCAGGGGGAACTCGGCCGCGAGATCGTAGGCCGCGGTACAGCCCTTCATCACCATCTCGGCCGCGCCGATCATGGCCGACAGGTATTTGTCCTCGAGCGTGCGGCCGCCGTTGATCCAGGGGCTCGCCGTCAGCAGCAGCTCGAGCGACCACAGGTCGCCCATGCCCTTGCCGAGATTGCCCGGCCCGTGGGTATGGGCGTTGATCAGGCCGGGATGCATCAGCCGGTTCTTCGCATCGATCACGACGGCGCCGGCTGGTGCCGCGAGCCCGGGACGGCCGATCTCGGCGATGGTGTCGCCCTTGATCAGGATGTCGACAGGCAGCGCCTTGCGCTTGGCGAGGTCAAGGAGCTTGCCGCCGCGGACGATGGTGTAGGAGTGCTTGATCTTGCTGGCCATGGCCGCCAGTGTCGCAAACAAATCGTCAAAGGAGAAACGCCATGAAGTTCGAAGGCGGATGCTATTGCGGCAAGGTGCGCTACGTGGCGGAAGGCGAGCCGATGCTGAAGGCGCAGTGCCATTGCCGCGAATGCCAGTACATCGCGGGCGGCGCGCCCAACATGTTCATGCTGATGAAGCCCGAGGAGTTCAAGTACACCAAGGGCACGCCCAGGCAGTTTGCGCGCAGCGACCTCGACAAGCCCGTGACGCGCGAGTTCTGCCCCGACTGCGGCACCCACATGGTGACCCGCCCACAGCGCCCGGTGGTCGTGATCAAGGTCGGCACCCTCGACGATCCCAAGCTGTTCGGCGGCCCGAACATGGCGATCTACACGGTCGACAAGCAGCCGTTCCACCAGATCCCCGAGGGGATCCCGACCTTCGAGCGGCTGCCGCAGCGCTAGGCAGGCCAGGTCCCGCCAAAGTTGTATCAATTGTTGGTTTTGCAGCATTCGTGATGCCGCCCCGGCCGCGTCGCGACTATCATGCGCGCCGACATGACCGATCAGTCCACTGTGGTTCTGGGCGGCGGCTTGCCGATTTCGCGCTTCGCGACCCGCCATGCGTTTACGCTGATCGTCGTCCTGGGCACAGCTATTCCGTTTCTCGTGCCCGTTCTACCGACGGCCTCCGGTTTCTCGTTGGCCGCCGCGATCGAATTCGTCGCGCTCATCCACGTGCCGATGACGCTGTACCTTCTGTTCGACGCCGACATCCGATCGATGATGCAGCGCCATCCAGGGGCCCTCGTCGGCGCGCCGCTGGCCTTCTTCATGTTCGGCGTCTTCCTTGTCATCGTGCCTGCAGCGATGCTGCCGAAATATGGTAACTGGCCGCTGACCTACGGACTGTTGCTGATAGCGATCTGGCAGAACTGGCACTTCGGAAAGCAGAATGTCGGCGTCTACGCGCTGATCCGGCAGGCGCAGAAGATCGGCCCGATGTCGCTTGCCGAGCGCCGCATGATTGTTGCCGGCAGCGTGCTCGGAGCCCTGGCCGCCTATTTCGGGGCAGTCGATCTCCAGGCACAACGCGGACCGACGGTCGGCTTCCCATTGATCCTGGCGACGATCAATGCGCTGACGCCGGTTGCCACGCTTGCCGCCTTCGGACTGTTGGCCTTTAGCGCCATCCATGTCGTTCGCAACTGGCGACGGATGACACCAAGCGCGGCCGTCACCTTCTTCTTTTCGGCCAATTTCTTCCTGCCGTTCTATCTGACGGCCGTATCGCTGCCCAACGTGCTCGCCATCACGGTGCTTGCCCATGGCGTCCAGTACGTGGCGTTCCTGATGTTCCATTCCGCCAACTACCGCGGCGGCGGATCCTGGATGGTGGCCGTGTTCGCGCTGTGCGTCCTCGTCACCGGCGATGTCTACTATTTCAATCTCGTCGTCCCCGAGCACTGGTTCGGGCATCAGTTCGGCATCCTGCTCGGTGGCCACAACGATGCGCACCTCAGCGACGCTCTGGCGACCGGCATCCTGCTGGCTCACTTTTGGTTTGATTCGGTAATCTGGCGGCTAAAGAATCCGGAGTCGCGGGCCTGGGTAACGCGACGTTACTCATTCCTCTTCAGCCAAAAGTAAAAACCCCCGGACAGGCCGGGGGTCGTGTTCGATCGGAGGGTGAGGGCTAGTAGCCCTCGCGCTCCATGCGCTTGCGCATCAGCTTGCGGGTCCGGCGGATGGCCTCGGCGCGCTCGCGGGCGCGGCGCTCGGAGGGCTTCTCGTAGTTGCGGCGGAGCTTCATCTCGCGGAAGATCCCCTCGCGCTGCATCTTCTTCTTCAGGACGCGCAGCGCCTGATCGACGTTGTTTTCACGAACGAGAACCTGCACTTCGATCGCTTCCTTCCATGCATGGTGTGGCGCCCCGGAAACGGCTCCGGGGGCAATTAGGAGGCGGCGGTGGTATCACAGGCAAAGACCCTTGGGAAGCCCGGGGAACCCCCTATATTTGCCGGTATGACCGACGAAACTAGCCCGAATTCCGCCTTTTCGGCCGATCCGGACGCCCCCCTGCGCGACCAGCTCGCCGACGCCATGGCGGCCGAGGCCGCTTTCGAGGGCTGGAGCCGGGCCGCCCTGTCGGCGTCGGCCAGGCGCCTGGAGCTGCCGGCCGGCGAGGCTGACCGGCTGTTCCCGGGCGGGCCGCTGCAGGTCCTGGCCTTCTTCAGCGAGCGCGCCGATCAGCGCACCGTGGCCGACATGGAGCGGGAAGGCGTCGCCAACCTCAAGGTCCGCGACCGCATCAAGCAGGCGGTCCGCATCCGGCTGGAACGCCATGGCGCTAACCGCGAGGCGTCGCGTCGGGCGCTGGCCCTGCTGTCGCTGCCCTTCAACGCCCCGCTGGCGCTGCGCCTGCTTTACCGCACGGTCGACGCCATGTGGTATGCCGCGGGCGACACCAGCACCGATTTCAGCTTCTACACCAAGCGCGCGACCTTGGCCGGCGTATGGTCCTCGACGCTGTTCTACTGGCTGAACGACCGGTCGCCGGGCAGCGAGGCGACGTGGGGCTTCCTCGACCGGCGCATCGACGACGTCATGAAGATCGAGAAACTGAAGGGCCAGGTGGCGTCCTGGACCGGTGGCTCGGTCAGGACCGCTTCAAGAAGGTGACGTGGCCCATCTTGCGGCCGGGCCGTGCCGAGGCCTTGCCGTAGAGGTGCAGGCGCGCCGTCGGGTCGGCGAGGTATTTCGGCCAATCGCCTGCCTCGTCGCCGATCAGGTTCTCCATGCGCGAGGGCATCAGGACGTCGACCGGCCCCAGCGGCAGGCCGCAGATCGCGCGCACCAGCTGCTCGAACTGGCTGGTGGCGCAGGCGTCGATCGTCCAGTGGCCTGAATTGTGCGGCCGCGGCGCGAACTCGTTGGCCAGCACGCGCCCGTCCCGGGTGACGAACATTTCCAGCGCCACCAGCCCCACCAGATCGAGACCGCGCGCCAGCTCGGCTCCGTAGCGCTCGATGGTGGCCAGCGTCGCCGGCGCCAGCCCCGAGGGCACGGTCGTGGTGCGCAGGATGCCGTCACGATGGTCGTTCAGGCCGATCGGGAAGCAGCGCGTCTCGCCGTCCAGGCCGCGCGCCACGATGGCCGAGGTCTCGCAGGCGAAATCGACCAGCGCCTCCAGGATGCACTCGCGCCGCCCTAGCTTCTGCCAGGCAGCGGCGAGACCGGCGCGGTCGGCAACCCGGACCTGACCCTTGCCGTCATAGCCCTCGGTGCAGGTCTTCAGGATGCCGGGCAGCGCTGTGGCCGCGGCGATGTCGGCCTCGCTGTGGATGGCCTGATACCCCGCGGTGTCGATGCCGAGCGTGCGGAAGAATTCCTTCTCGCGCAGGCGGTGCTGGGCGATGTGGATCGGCTTCACCCCTGGCCGGACCGGCTTGTGGCGCAGGCATTCGGCAACCGTCGTCTCGGGGACGTTCTCGAACTCGTAGGTGATGACGTCGACCTGGTTGGCGAAGCGCGCCAGGTTGGCCGTGTCGTCATAGGCCCCCTGCACGTGCCCGGCGGCGACATCGCCCCCGATCGAATGGTCCTCGGGTGCATAGACCACGCAGCGATAGCCCAGCCGGGCGGC
>JAEWIV010000155.1 GCA_023386865.1 Pseudomonadota bacterium | reverse complement strand
CCACCCTCATTCGCAACGCGTCGGTCAGCCCGGCCGGCGCACCGCGAACTCGGCTGCAGGGAGAAGGTGCGCCTCCTCCCAAATGTCCATGCCGTGCAGGTAACGAGTGCCATTGGTCGAGGTTGCGTCGGTTCGCTATACAGACCGACCTTGAGGGAGGAACATCGACATGGAGCTTTTCGACCTTTCCGGCCGCGTCGCCGTGGTCACCGGGGGCAATGGCGGCATCGGATTGGGCATGGCGCTCGGCATGGCGCGCGCCGGAGCCACCATCGTGGTGGCAGGCCGCGATACCGGCAAGAACGCCGCGGCAGTCGAGCAAATCCGCAAGACTGGCGCCCAGGCGAGCGCCATCCCGGTCGACGTTCTCAAAGAAGAATCATGTCGTGCCCTCATGGCCGAAACCGTGAAGGCTCACGGCCGCCTCGACATCCTGGTAAACAATGCCGGGGTCAACATCCGCAAGCAGCCCGAGCAGTACACGCTCTCCGAATGGCATACGGTGATCGACAGCAACCTCACCAGCGCCTTCTTGTGCAGTCACGCCGCCTATCAGGACATGAAGAAGGGCGGGATGGGCAAGGTCATCAACATCGGCTCGATGATGTCGATCTTCGGTGCGCCCTTCGCCACCGCCTATGCCGCGAGCAAGGGCGGGATGGTACAGATGACCAAAGCGATGGCGACCGCCTGGGCGAAGGACAACATCCAGGTCAATGCCATCCTGCCGGGCTGGATCGACACGGCGCTGACCCGCCGCGCCCGCGAGCAGATTCCGGGACTGCACGACAACGTGCTGCGCCGGACGCCGGCCGGGCGGTGGGGCGTGCCCGACGACTTTGCCGGCATCGCGGTGTTCCTGGCGGCAGCCGCGTCCGACTTCGTGACCGGTGCGGCCATCACCGTTGACGGCGGCTATTCCGTGCTGGGCTAGACTTGGTCTGCAGAGCTACGGCGACTTCACGCCACAATTGGCGCGATCAACGAACAGGTCGGTCTTGGGTCCGTGGATGACCATGCCGACGCGAAGGCCGGCACCGACCGCCGGCACCAGCACGTGCGTTTCCTCGACGAGCTTGCCCGCGTTGGTGAAGCGGCAGCTGAGTAACGGCGCCACGGTGTTGGCGCTGTTGTTCTGGAGGTAGAGGACGACCTGCCACCGCTTGCCGGGGATGGCGCTCAACGAGGCATCGCCGATATTGACGATCGGCACGGTCGGCCCGGCCGTGATCGGCACGGACGACAAAGGCACGATGGCCGGCTGCTGGGTCACCACGCCCTTCACGTAGACGGCTTGGCCCAGCGGATCGAACGCGAGGTCCTGCGGCGTCGGCGGACCGCTCGGCTGGCCGACGTTGAGCGGCGTCCAGACCTGGCCGGTCTTGGGATCGCGGAATTGCGGCACCGGCTGGCTCGACGACATGTCGACGCTGCTGCGCGGTGTCTGTGCCGGTGCCGGCGCCGCCGCCATCATTGTCAGCGCCGCCAAGCTGGCCGAGAAGCCCAGAATGCCCTGTCGAAGTCCACGCATGATGACCGCCCTCCCGCGCCCTACTTTAACCTAGCCACTTGCGGCCGACTGCGGGAAGAAGTTTGGATTTCGCCTGAGCTCGGCGCTACGCAATTCCACCGGCAGCGCGCGGAGTTGCATGAAGTACTGAAGCTGGCGCTGCGCGCTCACCTCGTCGAGGTCACGGCGCAACACCTGCAGGCAATTCTCGAGATCGCCGTTCATGGCGTAGGCGAAGGCAAGGTTCTGCCGCACCCGACCGTCGGCGCCGCGGCTGCCGATCAGCGGCGCGAGTTGGGCGATCGCCTCCTGCGCCTGGCCGGAGATCGCCAGCGACAGGCCGTAGTTTGAACGCAGCGCGACGAAATCCGGCGCGATCTCGATGCCCTGGCGGTAGCGCGCCTGCGCCTCGACGTGGCGCCCCATCATGTCGAGGACCACGCCGTAGGCGTTGAGGGTGCGATAGTCGCGCGGATCGGACTGCAGGGCGGCCTCTAGCTGGCGTTCGGCGAGCTGTGCCTGCCCCATGGAGATCATCGCCATGGCAAGCCCGCGCCGCGCCGTCTGCTCGCCCGAGCGCTTGTCGAGCACGTCGCGGAACAGCGCGGCGGCCTCGTCCGGCAGGCCGAGCGTCAAATAGGACTGGCCGAGCCCGAGCTTGGCTTCGATGCCGTCGGGCTTGGCCTGCAGAGCCCGGGAGTAGAGGGGAATAGCCGTGTCGAAATCACCGACCTTGCGGGCCTCGTCGGCCTGCTTGACCGACGCGGTGTAGTCGTCTCCCTTGCCGGCAGGATCGGGGTCGGTACCGCAAGCCGCCAGGAAAAGCGCCAAGCCGGCGGACAAGATCGGCGCCAGTTTCATTCCAACCCCAGATAACCTCCCGTCAGCGCGGGATCGCTTCATGTCTCAAAGATAACAAATTGTAGGGGCGGACTGCAACCAAGACCCTAAGTATTGTGGGTAACGCGTTGATTTCGTTTGATGTCGTGCGGACTCAATAGCGCACGGCCTGGGCGGTGGCGTGCAGGGTCTGGGCCCCGAGCCGGAGGTAGCCCACGGCGAAATTGAAGACGTAGGTGGCGTTGATTGTGGTGCAGGTGACGCTGGTGTTAGAATTGCAGTTGGCCGTGTCGGCGTAGCTCACATTGACGCTTGGTCCCATGCTGCCAGGCATCTTGCTGCGCAGGCGGGCCGTGACGTTGCTCGAGGCGGTCGTCGGGTTGAGCATGTAGTAGCGCGCCGCTTCCTCGGTGGCGTATTCGAGGCCTTGGCGTACGTAGAACATCCGGCCCATATCGACGCCGCCCACGAGAAGGGTCATGAGCAAGGGCAGGACCAGGGCGAACTCGAGGAGCGCACCGCCGCGCCGATCACCCGCCAGCCGGGCCGCAAGCCTCGTCATGTCAGGGCACTACCACCATCATCGTCACCGACGCCGACAGCGACGTCGGCGGCGTCCAGCGGCCGAAACTGCCGAAGTCGAGCGTGACGGTCGTCAGCACCGAGTCGAACGCCTTGGTCATGCCGACCGTGACATAGCGCTTGGGCGCCGTGCCCCCGCTGCAGGTCGCAGTGCAAGCCACCACCGTGCCCGAGACGCATTCGCAGAACCACGTCGTCGACGCGGTGGCGCCGCTCAGCCCAGCAGCGTTCCGCGCCGTCGCGTTCACCTTCGCGGCATCGGAGTAGTCGACGATGCCGTACTGCGCCCCGGCCCTGGCGCCCTGCAGCATTGCCGACTTCTGGAGGCTGTAGCTGCCGAGGTCGAGCAGGCCGACCACCAGCAAGGCGAGGAGCGGCAGGGCGAGCGCGAACTCGAGAATCACGTTGCCTGCGCGGTCGGCCAGGACAGGCGGCCGACCCGGTCGTCGACGGCAAGGGCGCATGTCCGACCTATTCGAGGACCCGGCCCGTATTGGAGGTCGTGGTCGAGGTGGTGGTGGTCGTCGTGATGACGCCAGGCGGCGTAACACCGATCTCCGAGCAGCCCGCGATATAGTTGTTGTTGTAGGACGAGAACTTGATGTAGCGGCCGATCCAGACCGTGCAGCCCTTGTTTTGCAGGCTCGCGTTGTTGATGCTCGCAATGTCGATGCGGTTGTTCGGGAAGTAGATCGCACCCGTCAGGGTCACCGTGTTGAGCGAACTGATGGTGAAGATCTTGGAAGTCGACGTCATCGTGCCGTTGGGGACCCGCCGATCCTGATAGAACAGCACGCCGGCGTAAAGCGGCGGCGAAGCCTGCTTGGCCGACGAAGCATTCAGCGAGATGTTGTTGTCGGACGAGATCCGCACGCCGCCGATGTCCGAGTTGTTGCCGGTCGTCTGGGTAAGCACGATGGCCACGCCGTTGTCGACCGTGCAGGTCGGACAGGTCACGTTGTTCACACTGGCGATGTAGAGGTCGCCATTGGCGACATAGTAAATTCCCGGCGTGAAGTAGACGTTGTTGATGCTCGAGACCTGCAAGCCGCCGCAGTAGGTGCCCGGCGACAGCGTCAGCGAACTCGTTCCCGACCTGTTGAAGTCGCTATGGCTGCAGGCGCCCGGCGACGGCGTCGACAGGCCGGCGTAAGGGTCGACGATCGCCGTCGACTGGTTCTGCTGCGCAGGACTGGTCAGGTAGAGATTGTTGTACGATGCCGCGGCGAAGCTGCCGCGCGTATAGACCGACTTGAGCGTCGCGTTGTTGAATCCCGACAGGTAGACAGAGGCGGTCGACGAGGTCGTGCCGGTCGACGAGCCGTTCGAGTAGACCACGCAGTCGGACGTGAAGTTGTTGAACGAGGTGAAGCTCACCCCCTGCTCGGCCGCCGTGGTGAGTGCCACCAGGCAACCGTCGAGGCTCGATACGCTGGTGGTCGCCGTCGACGTCGAGGTGACGCTGCTCTGCGCGGCCACCGAGCGCGTGGTCATGGTGAAGGAGTTGCCCAGGGCGCTGCTCAGGACCTTGGCGAGGACGAAGTTGCTCGGCTTGGTCACGATCACCTCGACCGCGTTCGCGGTCGAAACGTGCGATCCCGACGTCGGTGGAGTGTTCACAGTCACCGTGACGCCGCCGACGCCGTTCTGGAAGCCGTTGCGCCGCGCCTCGTATTGCGCCGCCGCGGTGATGCTGGTGCTGCCCCCGCCTTTCATCTTGTCGATCGTGCCGGCGAGTGCGGCGGCATCGGCCGCGCCCTGCATCTGGCGCTTGGTGCGATAGAGCTGACCCGTCTCGACCCCGACGGCCACGGTGCCGGCGACGACAGGGATGGCGACGAAGAATGCGAGGACGGAGCCCCGCTCGTCCTTGAGCAGACGCTGACATGTCTGGCGCGCAGATTGGATAACGCGCGAAGCCCCTCGCATCATGGGTCTCTCCCAAAATCAATGGGTGCTCCTGGAGAGCACAAGAATAAATTCAACTAAACTCTTAGAAATATTCTCTAACTATTAGTAATTGATACAAATCATGTCAAGTTCATTACCGACATGATCGCCGGCGCGATCAAGACGGTGACGAGGGTTGGCAGGATGAAGACCATCAGCGGCACGGTCATCAGGGCGGGCATGCGTGCGCCCTTCTCTTCGGCCTTGGAGGCCCGGGTCTGGCGGAACTCCTGGGACAGGATGCGAAGCGAGTTGGCGAGCGGCGTGCCGTATTTTTCAGTCTGACGGAGAGCATTCACCAGGGCGGCCACCGCGGGCGAATCGGAGCGTTCGGCCATGTTCTCCAGCGCCTGCTGGCGATCCGGCAGGTAGGTCAGCTCGATTGCGGTCAGCTCGAATTCGGCCGCGAGCTCGGGCATCGAATGCTGCATCTCCTTGGAGACCCGGCGGAAGGCGGCGTCGATCGAGAGGCCGGCCTCGACGCAGATGGTCAGCAGGTCGAGCCCCTCGGGAAGGACGTAGTTCAGGATGTCGCGGCGGCGCGTGATGACGTTCTTGAGGTAGACCTCCGGCATGACGAAGCCCGACAGCACCGCGCCCATGCAGACCGGCAGGCTCATGTCCTCCGACACGCCGAGCAGGCCGGATGAGGTCAGGAGGATCATCAGGAAGCCCAGGGCCAGCGGCAAGGCGAGCTTGATGAAGACATAGACCACCGCGGCATCGCGCGACAGGAAACCGGCGCGGCGAAGCTTGCGCGTCGTCTGGTCGGCCGCCGAGCCGCGCAACAAATTCAGGCGATCGGCGAGCTGCCGCATGACGCCGAGCGACGTCGCCTTGGGCGACGGCTTGGCCGCCGCCCCCTGCTCGCTGCGTGTCTTCATGCGCCTGGTGCGCAGCGCCCGCAGGCGCGCCTCGATCGGCGGCTCCCAGGTGATCGCGAGCCAGGTCGCCCAGAAGGCCACGAAGGTCGCGGCTGCGACCATGACAACGAAGCTCTTTTCGGTGCTGGCGAGGTCCATGGCAGCCTACACCTTGATGGTCGCGATCTTGTTCATGACGAAGATGCCGAAGCCCATGCTGCAACCGGCGGCGGCGGCGACGAACTGACCCGTCTCGGTCGTGAACAGCGGGCCGATGTAACCCGGCGAAATCAGGAACAGGCCGCCGCCCACCAGGAACGGCAGGCCGGCCATGATCAGCATGGTGGTGCGCGCCTCCGAGGTGAAGGCGCGGATCTTGAGGCGCAGCTGCTGACGCGCGCGCAACAGCGCGCTCAGGTTGGCCAGCGTCTCGGCGAGGTTGCCGCCGGTGTCGCGCTGGATCGACATGGCGATGATCAGGAAGTTGAACTCGTCGGTCTGCACGGTCTGGGCGGCGCGCCACAAGGCGGCTTCTATCGGCGTCCCGAGCTGCGTCTCCTGCTGGACGCGCTGGAAGATGGCGCCGACCGGCTCCTTGATGTCGCGCGCCACGTTGCCGATGGCCTCCTGCACCGGCAGGCCGGCGCGCAGCGCACGAACGATCAGGTCGACCGCTTCGGGGAACAGGAGATTGAACTTCTGGCCACGCTTCTTGGCGCGCCAGCCGACCCACACGTTGGGCACGCCGATGCCGAGCAGCAGCGAGCCGCCGAGGGCGATGCTTGGCGCCATGTCGAGCACGAGGTAAAGCACGAACGCAACGGCGACCGCGATCGCGATGGCGAGGAAGGCGTAGTCGCCCAGCGTCATGTTGCTGCCCGACGCCGCAAGCTTGCGGCGGATGGTGCTGGCATTGGGGAACCAGCGCCACAGGAGCCGGTCCAGGGTCGGCAACCGGCCCTGCTGCTCGACCCGCCTGAGCGTCGCCATCTGCAGGGAGCGCGAGCCGGTCAACGCGCGGGTCTCGATGTCCTCGAGCCGGTCGCGCAGGCGCCGCTCGGCGAAGAAGCCGCCGAAGACGATGCAGAGGGCGAGGAAGGTCAAGCCGGCGCCGAAGGCGATCAGCGTCGTCACCGTCGCGAGATCGAGGCCCGCGCTCGTCATCCCATCGCCTCCATCAGCACCTTGTCCAGGCCGTAGTAGGCGGCGCGCGACAGGAAATGAGGGCGCAGCCCCGAGCTCTTGAAGGCGCCGGCCAGCTTGCCGTCCTGGGCCTCCCCTTTGAACTCGTAGGTGAAGAGGTCCTGGGTGATGACGACCTCGCCTTCCATGCCCATCACCTCGGTGATGTGGGTGATCCGCCGGACGCCGTCGCGCATGCGGCTGATCTGCACGATCAAGTTCAGCGAGCCGGCGATCTGGGTGCGGATCGCCTTGGGCGGCAGGCTGGCGACGCCCATGGTCACCATGTTCTCGAGCCGGGTCAGGCACTCTCGCGGGCGGTTGGCATGCAGGGTGCCCATCGATCCGTCGTGGCCGGTATTCATGGCCTGCAGGAGATCGATCGCTTCCGGCCCGCGCACCTCGCCCAGGATGATACGGTCGGGTCGCATGCGCAGCGCGTTCTTCACGAGGTCGCGCATGTTGACCTCGCCGTTGCCCTCGAGGTTGGCGGGTCGCGTTTCGAGTCGCACGACATGCGGCTGCTGCAGGCGAAGCTCGGCGGCGTCCTCGATGGTGACGACGCGCTCGCCATTGTCGATCATGCCGGAGAGAGCGTTCAGCAGCGTGGTCTTGCCCGAGCCCGTGCCGCCCGAGACCACCAGGTTCAGGCGGCAGCGCGCGGCGATGCGCAGGACCGTGGCCATGGCGGCCGAGATATTGCCCTGGTGGACCATCTGGTCGAAGCCGATCTGGCGCTTGCCGAACTTACGGATCGACACCGAGGCGCCGTCGATGGCCAGTGGCGGGATGATGATGTTGACGCGGCTGCCGTCGAGCAGCCGGGCATCGCAGATCGGGCTCGATTCATCGACACGCCGGCCGATGCGGCTGACGATGCGATTGCAGATGTTCAGCAGGTGCGCGTTGTCCTCGAACGTCACCGAGGTCAGGTCGAGCTTGCCGGCGCGCTCCACGTAGATCTGCTTGGGGCCGTTGATCATGATGTCGGTGATGCTTTCGTCCTCGAGCAACGGCTCGAGCGGGCCGAGGCCCAGCATGTCGTTGACGATCTGGTAGACGACATCGTCCTGCTCGGGACGATTGAGCTGCAGGCGATGCTCGACCAGGAGCTCGGCGACCAGCCCTTCGAGCTGGCGCACCAGCTCCTTGCGCGGCAAGCTGACGGCGGCGGCGAGATCGATGCGGCTCATGACGCCGGGCTGCACGGCCCGTCGCGCCTGCTCGACCTTGCTGCGCGACAGGCGGCTCGCCGACTTGTCGGCCACGTCGGGCTTGGCTGCGGGCTCGGCCGGCCGCACGGCGGCAATGCGCGCCGCTTGGGTCGACCGCTCCGACAGGTCCGGCGTCGCCACCGGGCGCGGTGGTTCGGCTGGAGCGGCAGGAGGACGTTCGGGTTTGTCGGGTTCGGCTGCAGCCGGCGCACTGAAGCTGGTCGCCGGCAGCACCGGGCGCAGGACGTCGGCCACGTAACCACGCAGCTCGAGCGGTGCCAGCAGCACGCCATTGGTGCGAAAATGCGCCTGCGCCAGCAGGCCGGCCTGGCGCGTGACCTCGCCAGCCGGCGAACCGCCCTTCACCAGGGCGCGCAGGCGCGGCTCGACGGCTTCGGCCAGGGATCGGGCCGCTGACGCCGGCCG
>JAEWIV010000099.1 GCA_023386865.1 Pseudomonadota bacterium | reverse complement strand
GCCAAGAAGCAGACGCTGAAGGCCCGGCTGACCCATCTCGACGGCCGCAAGCTCGACAAGTTCGACCTCGACACCCAGGAACGGGCCGAGCAGGCCAAGCGCGAGATCGAGCGCCGCGCCTTCTCGGTGGCCTCGATCGACCGCCGGCAGGTCCGCCGCAATCCGCCGCCGCCCTTCATCACCTCGACCCTGCAGCAGGAGGCCTCGCGCAAGCTGGGGCTCGGCGCCGCCACCGCCATGCGGATCGCCCAGAGGCTCTACGAGGGCGCCGACATCGGCGGCGAGACGGTCGGGCTCATTACCTACATGCGCACCGACGGCGTCACCCTGGCGCCCGAGGCGATCGGCCAGACCCGCCGCCTGATCGAAAGCCGCTACGGCCAGAGCTACCTGCCCGAGAAACCGCGGGTCTATACCTCCAAGGCCAAGAATGCCCAGGAGGCGCACGAGGCGATCCGACCGACCGACCTCTTCCGCACGCCGCAGGACGTGGCGCCGTACCTCGACAAGGACCAGCTCGGCCTCTACGAGCTGATCTGGAAGCGCACCGTCGCCAGCCAGATGGAAAGCGCCGTGCTCGACCAGGTCACCGTCGACATCGCCAGCGGCGACAAGACCGTGCAGCTGCGCGCCACCGGCTCGGTCGTGAAGTTCAACGGCTTCCTCACGCTCTACGATGAAGGCCACGACGACAACAGCAAGGAGGACGAGGAAGGCAACGCCATCCTCCCCGATGTCGCCCAGGACGAAGGCCTGGAGCGCCGTGACGTCATTCCCGAGCAGCACTTCACCGAACCGCCACCGCGCTATTCGGAGGCGAGCCTGGTGAAGAAGCTGGAAGAGCTCGGCATCGGCCGGCCATCGACCTATGCCAGCATCATCGAGGTGCTGCAGCGCCGAAGCTACGTGAAGCTCGACCGCAAGCGCTTCGTGCCGGAGGACCGCGGCCGCATCGTCACGGCGTTCCTGCAGACCTATTTCCCGCGCTACGTCGAGTACAACTTCACCGCCCATCTCGAGGACGAGCTCGACGAGATCTCCGACGGCAAGATCGACTGGCGCCAGGTGCTGCGCGAGTTCTGGAAGCAGTTCTCCGCCGCGGTCGGCGAGACCAAGGACCTGCGCGTCAAGGAAGTGCTCGACAAGCTCGACGAGGAGCTGGGTCCCCACTTCTTCCCGGCCAACGACAATGGCGGCAAGAGCCCGCGCGACTGCCCGTCCTGCGCCAACGGCCGTCTCGGCCTGAAGCTCGGCAAGTTCGGCGCTTTCATCGGCTGCTCGAACTATCCGGAGTGCCGTTTCACCCGCAAGCTCGGCATCGTCGATCCCGAGGCCGACGCCGCCTCGGGCGCCAACCTCGATGGCCCGAAGGTGCTGGGCACCGATCCTGCGACCGGCAAGGTGGTGACCCTGCGCAACGGCCCCTATGGGCTCTACGTTCAGCTCGGCGAGCCGGAAGGCAAGGAGAAGCCCAAGCGGCAATCGCTGTTGAAAGGCATGACCCCGGACGAGGTCACCCTGGAGAAGGCGCTGGCGCTGTTGTCGCTGCCACGCGAGCTCGGTCCCCACCCCGAGGACGGGCAGCCGGTGCTGGCCGGGGTCGGCCGCTTCGGGCCCTACGTCCGGCACGCCACCAAGTACAAGACCATTCCGGTCGACGAGAGCGTGCTCGACATCGGAATGAACCGCGCCATGGCGCTGCTGGCGGAAGCCAAGGCAACGGGCCGCGGCCGCGCCGCCGCCAAGCCGATCCGTGTGGTCGGCAACCATCCCACGGACGAGGCGCCGGTCGAGCTCTACGAAGGCCGCTACGGCCCGTACGTGAAGCATGGCGGCGTCAATGCCACCGTGCCGCGCGACCTCATGCCCGACGAGCTGACGCTCGACCTGGCGGTGTCGCTGCTGGCGGAGCGGGCGGCAAAAGGCGGCAAGAAACCGAAGCCGGCGCGGGCCAGGAAGGCGGCGCCGGTCGCCGCCAACGACGCGGGCGAAAAGCCGAAGGCGGCAAAGAAGAAGGCAGCGCCCAGGAAGAAGGCCGCCAAGACAGAGTCGCCACCGCGCACCGGAACCGATGGCTAGGGGCCGCGTCCCGACCCGCGACGAACTGCTGGCATTCATCAAGGAGAGCGACACCCCCGTGGGCAAGCGCGAGATCGCGCGCGCCTTCGGGCTGAAGGGCGACCAGCGCATCGAGCTGAAGCAGCTCCTGCGCGATTTGCGCGATTCCGGCGACATCGCCGCCGACCGCGCCAAGACATTCAAGGATCCCAAAGCACTGACCGACATCACTGTCCTCGAGATCGTGAAGGTCGACGACGACGGCCATCTGCTGGCCGTGCCGCGTCGCCACGACGAGGAGAACGAGGGGCCGCCGCCCCGCATCGAGATCAATCCCCAGGCCGGCCGCGCCGGACCCGCCCCCGCCGTCGGCGACCGCGTCCTCGCCTCGCTGAAGCGTCGCGGCAAGAACACCTACGAGGCGCGCATCATCCGCACGCTGGGCAGCGCCCCGCGACGGGTGCTCGGCCTTTACGAGGAACCGCCGGGCCGCGACGGCCTTGGCATCGTGACGCCGACCGACCGCAAGCTGAAGTTCAGCTACGACATCCGGCCGGCCGACAAGAACGGCGCCAGCCCGGGCGACATCGTCTGGGTCGAGCCGTCCGGCGGCGCGCTCGCCCGGCGCGCTCGCGTCGTCGAGCGTGTCGGCACCATGAGCGACCCGCGCACCGTCAGCCTGATCTCGATCGCCGCCAACGACATTCCCGTCGAGTTCCCGCCGGCGGCGCTGGAGGAAGCCGAACGCGCCCGCGCCGCCCCGCTCGGCCAGCGTCTCGACCTGCGCGATACGCCCCTGGTCACCATCGACGGCGAGGATGCCCGCGACTTCGACGACGCCGTGTTCGCCGAGGCCGACCCTGACCATGCGGGTGGCTGGCGCATCCTCGTCGCCATCGCCGACGTCGCCTGGTATGTGCGGCCGGACAAGCCGCTCGACCGCGCCGCCTACCGCCGCGGCACTTCCGTCTATTTTCCCGACCGCGTCGTGCCCATGCTGCCGGAGGCGCTCAGCAACCACTGGTGCTCGCTGGTGCCGAACCAGGATCGGCCGGTGCTGGCGGCGGAAATGTGGATCGACGCGGCCGGCCATCTGAAGCGCCACCGTTTCCACCGTGCCATGATCCGGTCGGCGGCCCGGCTGACCTACACCCGCATCCAGCGCGCCCAGGATGGCATGCCCGACGCCGAGATCGCGCCGCTGATGAACGACGTCGTCCGGCCGCTTTATGGCGCATTCAAGGTCCTGCTCGAGGCGCGGGAGAAACGGGGCGCGCTCGACCTCGACCTGCCCGAACGCAAGGTCACGCTGGGCGAAGACGGCCGCATCGCAGAAATCGGGCTGCGCGAACGGCTCGACAGCCACAAGCTGATCGAAGAGTTCATGGTGCTGGCCAACGTGGCCGCCGCCCAGGCGCTGGAGCAGCGCCACGCCTCCTGCCTTTACCGCGTCCACGATCAGCCGGACGCCGCCAAGATCGAGGGGCTGCGCGAATTCCTCGGCACCCTGGGCGTCGCCCTGCCGGCCGGACCGCGTGTCAGGCCCGTCGACCTCAACCGCGTGCTCCACCAGGTCGCCGACAAGCCGGTCGCCCGCCTGGTCAATGAAACCATGCTGCGCAGCCAGAGCCAGGCGGTCTACAGCCCCGACAACCTCGGGCACTTCGGCTTGGCGCTGGCGCGCTACGCCCACTTCACGTCGCCGATCCGCCGCTTTCCCGACCTGATCGTGCACCGCGCCCTGATCACGGCCTACGGCTTGGGCGAAGGCGGCCTGCCCGACGCCGACAAGGGCCGCTTCGCCGAGTTCGGCGAGCACCTCTCGATGTGCGAGCGCCGCGCCGTCGCCGCTGAACGCGGCGCCATGGACCGCTACGTCGCGGCCTTCATGGCGGCCCATGTCGGGGCCACCTTCCCCGGCCGCGTCACGAGCGTCACCCGCTTCGGCCTGTTCGCCGAGCTCGACGCCAGCGGCGCCGACGGCCTGATCCCCATCCGGTCCCTCGGCCAGGAGTTCTTCCGCCACGACGAGGGCCGGCAGATGCTCATCGGCGAGCGGACCGGCGAGACTTTCGGCCTCGGCGACCGATTGCGGCTAAAACTGGTCGAGGCCGACATCGCCACCGGCGGACTTCTCTTCGAGATCGTCGACGTCATCGAGCGGGTCGAGCGCCATGCCGCCCCGCGCGGCCGCCGCCATGATCGCCGTGCGCCGCGGCGTCCGGTCGCGCAGCGCGGAGGCCCAAAGGACAAACGGTCGCGACGACGCCGGTAGGGCCAGGCTTCATCTTGGCGGCATGAAAGAGGAACGCTCGCCGGACCTGTGGACCTGCCTGTGGCGCGGCTGGCGCGGCCGGTGCCCGCGCTGCGGCGTCGGCAGCCTGTTCTCGAGCTTCCTCAAGATGCGCAGCCACTGCCCGGCCTGCGAGCTGGCGCTCGAGCCGTACCGCGCCGACGACGCGCCGGCCTACTTCACCATCTTCGCGGTCGGGCACATCGTCGTGCCGCTGGTGCTGGCGGTCGAGCGCTACGGCGGCCACCCGCCCCTCTGGATACATGCGGCGTTGTGGCTTCCCCTTTCGGTATTTCTTGCACTTTTTCTCCTGCCTCGCATAAAAGGCGCCGTCATCGCGCTCCTGTGGGCGCACCGGATAGCCGCTCCCAAGCCTTCGACGACCGGGAGCTACGACCCCTCAGCCTAAAACGTGGCCGCCCGCCGACGGCCTGTGCTATTGTCGCCGTTGCTGGGTATGGAAGTGCTGCTGATCCCTTTTCTCCGTAAGGCGGTGCCGCGTGCGGCGGCCGCCCTTCTTGCTTCATCCTTGGTCGTCTCCTGTGCGACCTCGACCGACGGCACACAGGCCGCCGCCATTTCCGGCGCTTCCGGCCGCAATCCATCGACGGCCGCCGACGTCAACCTCGAGCGGGTCGTCCTGCAGGCCTACCGGGCCATCGGCGACCGCCATCTGTTCGAGCCGAACTTCCGCACGCTTTCGACCGAGACCTACCGTGGCTTCGCCAGCGCCGATCCGGCGATGGTGCTGGAGACCTCCGGCAGCACCTTCACCGTCAGGCGCGACGGCCGCGAAGTGCTGAGCCGCCCGACGCCGGCCGACCCGACCGACGGCCGCGCTTGGGGCGGCATGCTGGCCGAGCTGATGGCGGGTTCGCTCGACGCCTCGCCGGCGCTTCAGCTCGTCGACCGCCAGCAACTCATACGCGAGGCCATGACGGCCACCACCAAGCAGCTCGACCGCAACAGCCGCTACGCCGATCCAGACGAGGCGCGCGACAACCGCTTCCAGCGCGACGGCGGCGGCGGCGTCGGCATCACCGTCGAGCGCACCGACGACAAGAAGATCATGATCCGCGCCGTCCAGGACGGTGCGCCCGCCGCCAAGGCGGGCGTCCAGGTCGGCGACCAGATCCTGTCGATCGACGGCGAATCGATGATCGAACGGCCGCTGAGCGACGTCGTCGCCAAGCTGCGCGGCTCGGTCGGTGCGCCGGTCGCCATCGCCGTACGGCGCGCCGCGCAGGGCGCCGACTATGTGCTCACCATGAAGCGCTCCCGCATCATCCCGACCACGGTCACCTACGAGCGCCGTGGCGACGTCGCCCTGATCCACCTGACCGGCTTCAACAGCGCCACGACCGACAATCTCAAGGCCGCCATCGACAAGGCCAGGGCCGAGCTTGGCAAGGACATGGCGGGCGTCATTATCGACATGCGCTCCAACCGCGGCGGCCTGCTCGACCAGGCGCAGACCGTGTCGGAGCTGTTCATCAACAATGGCACCATCTTCTCGACCAACGGGCGTCATCCCGACAGCCGCCGCACATACAAGAGCGGCAGCGGCGGCAAGACGCCCGACATGCCGATCGTCGTGCTGATGAACGGCGGCTCGGCGTCAGCCGCCGAGATCGTGGCGGCCGCCCTGCAGGACCGCGGCCGCGCCGTCGTCGTCGGCAGCACGAGCTACGGCAAGGGCACGGTGCAGACGGTGGTGCGGCTGGCCAACGAGGGCGAGCTGATCCTGACGTGGTCGCGCCTGCAGGCGCCGTCGGGCTACACCTGGAACGAGCTCGGCGTACTGCCCAACATCTGCACGTCCAAGATCGCCGACCTCGGCCAGCTCAATGCCAACTCGGTCGATTCCAGCCAGGGCACGCTGATGCGCTGGCATGCCTTGCGCAATCCGACCCAGCAGGAAGTCACCGACCTGCGCAAGATCTGCCCGCCGGGCGAGGCCAGCCCCGAGCGCGACGTCGAGGTCGCCACCCGGCTCCTGCGCGACCGCAGTCTCTATGCCCACGCCGTGCAGGCGGCGACCCAGCTCACGTCAACCGCGGCGGCCACGGCCCGCCAATAGGCGGCTTGACACGGCCGGGCCAGCGACTAGTTTGCCCGCCTTCCGGAGATTCGCCCTTTCGGGCATAGGGACAAGACCATGGCCAAGCCGACCTCGATCCTGATCAAGATGGTGTCCAGCGCCGACACCGGCTTCTTCTACGTGACGCGCAAGAACCCGCGCACCAAGACCGAGAAGATGGAGCTGAAGAAGTACGACCCCGTCGTGCGCAAGCACGTCGTGTTCAAGGAATCCAAGATGAAGTGACATTCCGACAGGAATGTTCGACCGGAACAGCCGCCCTTTCGGGCGGCTTTTTCGTGGGCTAGTCTCCGCCCCTCGAATGACAAGGAGAACGACATGAGCGCCCAGCTCTCGCGCGACGATTGGAAGGGCCGCGTCGGCGGCTTGAACTACCGCAACCAGGCCTTCATCGGCGGCAAGTTCACGCCCTCCCTCACCGGCAAGACCTTCGACTGCGTGAACCCGGCCACCGGCCAGGTGCTGACCAAGGTGGCGGCGTGCGAGCAGGCCGACGTCGATGCCGCCGTGAAGGCCGCACGCGCCGCCTTCGACAAGGGCACCTGGGCCAACATGCCGCCGGCCAACCGCAAGCGCATCATGCTGAAGCTCGCCGAGCTCATGATGAAGAACCGCGACGAGCTCGCCCTGCTCGAGACGCTCGACATGGGCAAGCCGATCGCCTACTCAACCCGCGTCGACATCCCGGGCTCGGCCAACACCGTGCAGTGGTTCGGCGAGGCGATCGACAAGATCTACGACGAGGTCGCCCCCACCCCGGGCAACGTCGTCGCCATGATCACGCGCGAGGCCGCGGGCGTCGTGGCCTGCGTCGTGCCGTGGAACTTCCCGCTGCTGATGGCGTGCTGGAAGATCTCGCCGGCGCTCGCCGCCGGCAACTCGGTGATCCTGAAGCCCGCCGAGCAGTCTCCCCTCACCGCCATTCGCCTGGCCGAGCTCGCGGCCGAGGCCGGCATCCCGGAGGGCGTGTTCAACGTGCTGCCCGGTTTCGGCGAGACGGCGGGCCAGGCTCTCGGCCGTCACATGGATGTCGATGTGCTGGCCTTCACCGGCTCGACCGAGGTCGGCAAGTACTTCCTGAAGTACTCCGGCGAGAGCAACATGAAGCAGGTCTGGCTGGAGTGCGGCGGCAAGTCGCCCAACATCGTGCTGGGCGACGCGCCCAACCTCGACGTCGCCGCCCAGCGCACCGCCTTCGGCATCTGGTTCAACCAGGGCGAAGTCTGCACCGCTGGCTCGCGCCTGATCGTCGAGGACAAGATCAAGGCCCAGTTCCTGGAGAAGGTCATGGCGAGCGGCCAGAAGATGATGCCGGGCGATCCGCTCGATCCGAAGACCCAGATGGGCGCCATGGTCGACGAGGTCCAGACCAAGCGCGTCATGGGCTACATCGAGGCCGGCCAGAAGGAAGGCGCCAAGCTCAAGATGGGCGGCAAGCAGGTCCATATCGACAACGCCGGTTCGTTCATCGAGCCAACCGTGTTCGACCAGGTCGACAACAAGATGAAGATCGCCCAGGAGGAGATCTTCGGGCCGGTGCTGTCGGTGATTCCGGTCAAGGATCCCGAGCAGGCGCTGACCGTGGCCAACGACACGATCTACGGTCTCGCCTCCGCGATCTTCACGGCCGACATCAACAAGGCCTTCAAGTTCGCCAAGGGCCTGCGCGCCGGCTCGGTGTGGGTCAACACCTACGACGGCGGCGACATCACCACGCCGTTCGGCGGCTACAAGCAGTCGGGCATCGGCCGCGACAAGTCGCTCCACGCCTTCGACAAGTTCACCCAGGTGAAGACGACCTGGATTCAGCTCGGCTGAGCCGGCGACGCCTTGCTCTCCTGACCTGCGGTATTGGGATGAGCGATACCGCAGGTCACACTCGCCCGACGGCGCCAAAGCGGCGGTACCGCTACAACGGCAGCGGCGCGCCGTCGAAGCCCGCGAGCGGCAGGCCGAGGAAGCGCGAGATGGTCGGCGCAATGTCGGTCAGGCTGGTCGCCTGCTCCAGCGTCCTGGAGGACCGACCGCCATCATCGACCATCAGGAACGGCCGCGTCTCGTCCGGCCCCAGGCCGCCATGCTGGCCGCAGCCGATCGGCACGGCCTTGCCTTCGTCGACCGCCCAACGCCGCCCGGCCACGCCGTAGGGATTGGCCTCGGCCAGGCGCGCCATGTCGACGGCGGCGACAACCCCATCGGCGGTGAAGCCCCGTGCCGCGAGGTCGACGCCGACCAGGACGTCGGCGGCCCACGGCGTCCGGCGCATCTCCTCGACGAGGCCGAGCAGGCGCTGGCTTCCGCGGTCCGTGGCATAGAGCAGCGCCGACGTACCCTGGCCCGCCACGGCCACGTCGCCCGCCTCCAGAAGGTCCCTGAGCCCCCGTCCGGCCAGCCAGTCGTCGATATCGATGCTGTCGCCGATCGTCTCGTGGCCGTGGTCGGAGCCGACCAGCAGCAGGATCTCCTCGCCCTCGCCGCGCAACCGTTCGACGGTACGATGGACCTCGGCGACGCAGCGATCGGCCTGCCGCAGCGCGTCGGTATGCGCCGGCGAGCCCAGCGGCACGGCATGCAGCGTGTGGTCGGGGTCGCATAGCCAGAGAAAGGCCACGGCCGGCCTGGCGTCGCACAGGACCTCGGCACAGAAGCGCCGGGTCATCGTCCGGTCGCCGGCGGAGTCGTGAGTGACCGCGAGGGCGCCGATATCCTTGCCGCCCGGCGCGAACGAGCCCGAGCGATGATGGATGTAGCCGAAATGCTCGGGGTCGAGGAAGTAGGCGGCTCCGGGGGAGACGTTCGAGAAGGCGATGAAGCCGCCCGCGCCGGCGACGCGCTCGGCGATCGAGGGCGCCAGCAGCGTGCCGCCGGTGGCGCGGCGCATGTGGGCGCGGAAATCGGGCGCCCCGACGTCACGCACGACGATCTTGCCCTCCTCCCTGAGGCCCATGCGGTTGCCGTGCAGGCCGTGGCGCGCCGGCAGGCACCCGGTCGCGATCGAGGCAGCCGAAACGCGCGTGACCGAAGGGAAGACCGCGCTGTGCTCGGCGCACCACAGGCTGGCGCCGCGCAGCGCATCGAGGAACGGCGTCGTCTCGGGCCGCACCCAGTCGCGGCCAAGACCGTCACAGCATACGAACACCGCCCGCCGAGACCCTGCCATGCGCCGCCCCTCTTGCACTTGCCGGCCGATGGTAGTCGACTTCGCTGGATAACTCAGGAGGAAACCATGCAGTTCGGGTATTTCACGATGCCGTCGCATCCGCCCGAGAGGCCGCTCAAGGACGGGCACGAGTGGGACCTCCAGGTCATCCGCTGGCTCGACGAGCTTGGCTTCGCCGAGTGCTGGATCGGCGAGCATCACACCGCTCCCTGGGAACCACATCCCTCTCCCGATCTGCTGGTCGCTCAGGGGCTGATGCAGACCAAGAACATCCGGCTCGGTCCCGGCGGCTTCCTGCTGCCCTATCACCATCCCGCCGAACTCGCCAACCGCGTCGCCATGCTCGATCACATCTCGGGCGGCCGACTCAATTTCGGCGTCGCGGCTTCGGGCCTGCCCAGCGACTGGGCGATGTTCAACGTCGACGGCATGTCGGGCGTCAATCGCGACATGACGCGCGAGGCGCTCGAGATCATCCTGAAACTATGGAGCTCGTCCGAGCCGTTCGACTACAAGGGCAAGTTCTGGCACGTCACCGCACCCGACACGATGTTCGGCTTCCTGAAGCCTCACATCAAGCCGTTGCAGAGCCCGCATCCGCCGATCGGCGTCGCTGGCCTCAGCAAGAACTCCGACACGCTGAAGCTCGCCGGCGAGAAGGGCTTCCTGCCCATGAGCCTCAACCTCAACCCGGCCTATGTCGGCAGCCATTGGGACGCCGTCGAGGCCGGCGCCGCCAAGGCCGGCCGCACGCCCGACCGCGGCGAGTGGCGCATGGTGCGCGAGGTGTTCGTGGCCGATACCGACGCCGAGGCCATGAAGCTCTCGGTCGGCTCCCATATGGGCCGCATGATGCGCGAGTATTTCCTGCCGCTGCTCGGCCAGTTCGGATTCCTCGAATTCCTCAAGGTCAGTCCTGACACGGCCGACTCCGACGTGACCCCGGAATATTGCGCCAGGCACAACTGGATCGTGGGCTCGCCCCGAACCGTGATCGAGAAGATCGAGAAGATCTACGACGAGGTCGGCGGCTTCGGGCAGCTCCTGGTGTTCGGCTTCGACTACGCGGAGAATCCCAAGGCCTGGCGACACTCCCTCGAGCTCCTGTCGAAGGAGGTGATGCCCAAGGTGCGGCATCTCAAGCCGGCCAAGGCCAAGCTGGCCGCGGAGTAAGGGCCCGGGCGACGGGCGTCCGCCGACGGCTCGTCGGCTCGACGGAGGCACACGGGCCCCTTCGGCCTGTGTGCGGAAAGTCACCTACCGACCGGGCAGGCTGCTGTACGGCTTTGCGGCAGCAGCCACCATTCGTGACCCGCCATGCCCGCCAGCCTCCGCACCCTGATCGAACGCGCCGACCGTTTCGTTCGCTCCATCGAGAACGCCCGCCGTGAGCCCGATCGCTGGGAGGGGCTGTGCACGCTGCAGGCGTTGGCCGACATCGCTGCCGGACGCAGCGAGCAGGCGGAAGCGCGCCTGGCTCTGGCCAAGACACCGCCGATCGTGCGTGTCAGCCCCGATCCACCGCACGTGCCGGCCGACCGGCGCAAGCCGACCGCCGCCGAGCTGCGCATCGAGATCGACCGCCTGAAGACCCAGCCGGCGTAGCGCCGATGGTTGCGCCCCCGAGGCGATGCCTCGGGGTCTGCGCGTCATCTCAACCGACCGGCTGCGCCACCTTGCCGACAGCGCCGGCCACCGTCCGCTGCAAATGCGCGACCAGCGCATCGTCGAGCTCGAGGCGCGCCGCCAGCATGGCGAGGTAGCCGCGCTCGGCGGCGTTGTCGATGTCGATCGCCAGCAACGACGCGGTGTAGATCTCGGCCGCTTCCTCCGGCGTCTCGGCGGCACCAGCGACGGCATCGATGTCGAGCTTGGCTCTGAGCTCGTCCATGACAAATGCCTTGTCGTCGGCGCCAAGCGGCAGCTTGTCCATCTCGGCGAAGATGCGCGCCTGCTCCCGGGCATCGATGTGCCCGTCCGATTTGGCTGCGGCGATCATGGCGCGCAGCAGGTGACGCGCGAGCTTCTGCTGGCCGCTCTCGGTCGACGGGTTGAAGGGCGTTCCGCTGGGCGCCGGCAGCATCGGCACGCTCGGCTGCTGCGTCGGGGGCGTGGCAGGTGCTTCCTTGCCGGCCTGCCAGTCGCGATAGGCCTTGTAGGCGAGCGCGCCGACGGCGGCCATACCGCCCAACTTCAGCGCCTCGCCACCGATCTTGCGGCCTGTCTTGCTGCCCAGGAGGATCGCGGCGAGGCCGCCCGCCAGGGCACCGCCACCCGCGCCGCGCATGAACTCGCCGGGGCCCTTGCCATCCTGGCCGCCGAGGAACTGATCCAACAAACCCTTCGCATCCAACATGCGTCCCGCCTCTCCTGTCCGCCGTGAAACGGCGATACAGTTGATGTGCAAATGTGGCGAAACACGGCGTAGGTGTCGGTCATGAATGTCGCGCAGCGAGAACCGCCGCTGCGGCGAAGCCGGCCGCTGCAAGGAGCATGATGCCGGCGAGTCCCCACAAGACGGGCGTGTAGCCGCCGAACGCCGCCCAGGCGAGCGACGCCAGCACAGGGCCGGCGGCACGCATCAGGTTGGTCGGCATCGTGAGCGCGCCCGAGACGACGCCGTAACCCTCGGGGCCGATGAACTCGGGCACCGCCATGCCGCGCAGGATGGTGATGAGGCCATTGGCGACGCCGTAGACGATGGCGAACAGGATCAGCCCGTAGACGTCGCTGATCCCCATCGCCAGCATCGCCATGGAGATGGGAAAGGCGAAGTAGATGCCGGCTCCGAGCTGAATGGTGGTGATGTGGCGCTGGCCGACCATGAGCAGCACGCGACCTACCACCTGCATGGGTCCGATCAGGGCGATGATGGCCATCACCACGCCGGTCGGAACGCCGCGATCGTCGAGCAGCGGGATCAGATGGAAGCTCATCGCCGAGAAGGCGAGGCCGTAACCGGCGAAGGCGACGACCAGGCCCCAGAAGGCAGGCAGACGCACCGCCGTCGCCAGCGGGCCTTTCTTCGCCTTGCCTTCGGCCGGCGGCTTGGCTTCGCCGATCGGCACCGGCTCCTCCTGGGGACCCGGGACAAACAGCCAATGCATGAGCGCCACGCCGACGTTGATCGCCGCCAGCACGTCGAGGCTCTCCCGCCAGCCCACGCGCTCGATCAGGAACTGCGTGAAGGGGATGCCGAAGGTGCTGGCGAGGCCGCCGAGGAAGGTCATCAGCAGGATCGCCTGCTTGTAGCGCGGCCCGTAGACGCGCGTGATGACGGCGAACGCAGGCTCGTAGAGCAGCACGGCCTGACAGGCGCCGAGGCCGATCCACATCGCGTAGAACAGCGGCAGCGACTCGATGCGCGCCCACATCGCCAGGAGGGCGGCGGCAAGCAGCGAGCCGCCGGTCATCAGCTTCCGGCCGTGCCCGCGATCGATCCAGGCGCCGACCGGAATCGAGCACAGGCCGGCGACCATCAGCCCGGCCGACAGCGCGCCGAACATGCCGCTGCGCGACCAGCCCAGTTCCTGCGTCATCGGCACGACGAACAGAGGGAAGGTGTAGTAGACCAGTCCCCAGGAGACGAGCTGTCCCAACGAGAGCATCCACAGGATCGTCGACGGGCGCTTCCGCCACGCCTTCTGCATCCCACCCTTCGCCATAGTACGCTGCCCTCGCTGCTTACGCCGCAGAACGGTGAAGGTAGCGTCGCGTGTCCCGGGAGAACAGCCGCATGAACCAGACCAGGCGCGTCAATCTTGCGCTGCAAGGCGGTGGCTCGCACGGCGCCTTTACCTGGGGCGTTCTCGATGCCCTGCTCGAGGACGAGCGGATCGCGATCGAGGCGGTGAGCGGGACCAGCGCCGGCGCCATGAACGCGGCGATCCTGCTGCAGGGCTGGAC
>JAEWIV010000096.1 GCA_023386865.1 Pseudomonadota bacterium | reverse complement strand
AGATGGAGCCGGGGGAGCCGCCGGTGCAGCAGGCTGGCCCGGAGGCGCTGGCGGCGCCGGCGTCACCTTCGTCACGCCATCGGGGTTGCCGGGCTCGGCGGCGGCCGGCTTGCCGGGCATGCCGGTGGCCGGCCCGGTAGGCTTGGTGTCCTTGTCTTTTTCCTTCTCCTTGGCTTTCGCCTCCCTCTCGGCGGCTTCACGCTCGAGACGGGCCTCGCGTGCCTTGGCGTCGCGTTCGGCGGCTTCCTTCTCCGCCTTGTCGCGTTGTGCCTTCTGTCCGCCGGTTCCCTGGACGACGGAGCCGATCTGCGGCTGCTGTCCGCGCGTCTCGTCGGCCGCGGAAATGCCCTGCTCGTACTGCTGGCCGGGATTGGCCGACGGCAGCGCGCTGTTCGCCTGGACCTGGCGGTCGGCGCCGGGACGCAGCTTGGCGCTGCCTGGCGGAGGCCCGCCTCCGCCGAACCAGCCGCAGCCGGTGAGCAGCGCGAAACTGGACACGCCAAGCAAGCTCAGCCAGCCCCTGCCCGTCCTGTCCTGCCGTTTACGCATTGCCGCCTGCCCTTGCTTGAAACCCGGCCGTCGCTGCTGTCTACCCGACGCCGAGAGTAAAATTGACCCGTGTGTTGTCGCAGCCTACCTAAGGAGAGATGCTGACGGTCCGGGATGAACGAACACCAAGTATGGTACCGGGACGCTGGAAGTATCGCAAGAAACGCTGCAAAGCCGATGATCTGGAAGGGGAAACGCATGTCGGAGCAGTCCGCCCCCAAAGCCGCGACGGGCGCCGGTCCCGGATGGTCCGCCGAAGAATCCGAGCGGATGAAGGAGGCCTTCAAGGACATCGCCGAGCGCAGCCAGAAGCTGCTGCAGGACTTCGCCGAGAAATACAAGGCTGAAGGGCCCCAGCCGGCCGATCCGCTGCGCCTCACCCAGACCTTCATGGACTTCACCGCCAGGATGCTGGCCGATCCCAATCGGCTCCTGCAGGCGCAGATGGACCTGTGGCAGCAATACATGAAGCTCTGGCAGGTCACCGCCCAGCGCATGATGGGCCAGCCGGTCGAGCCGGTCGCGGAGCCCGCCAAGGGCGACAAGCGCTTCGCCGATCCGGCGTGGAAGGACGAGGTCGTCTTCGACTACCTCAAGCAATCCTATCTGCTGACGGCGCGCTGGCTGCAGCAGACCGTCAAGGAGGTCGAAGGCGTCGACGACAAGACCGCCAAGAAGGTCGACTTCTACACGCGCCAGTTCATCGATGCGATGTCGCCGTCCAATTTCGCCATGACCAACCCGCAGGTCGTGAAGGCGACGGTCGAAAGCAAGGGCGAAAACCTGATCAAGGGGCTTCAGAACCTGCTGACCGATCTCGAGCGCGGCAAGGGCACGCTCGCCATGCGACAAACCGACATGAAGGCATTCAAGGTCGGCGGCAACGTCGCCACCTCGCCGGGCAAGGTCGTCTACCAGAACGACGTCATGCAGCTCCTTCAGTACGCACCGGCGACCGGCGAGGTCTACAAGATGCCGCTGCTGATCGTGCCGCCGTGGATCAACAAGTTCTACATCCTCGACCTGAAGCCCGAGAACTCGTTCATCAAGTGGGCGACCGAGCAGGGTTACACGGTGTTCGTCATCTCCTGGGTCAATCCCGACGAGCGGCTGACCGGCCTGGTGTTCGAGGACTACATGAAGCTCGGGCCGCTCGCGGCACTCGACGCCATCAAGCGGGCCACCGGCGAGGATAAAGTCTCGGCGATCGGCTATTGCATCGGCGGCACCCTGATGGCGACCACGCTGGCCTACATGGCGGCCCGCGGCGACGATCGGATCGCCGCCTGCACCTTCTTCACCGCCCAGGTCGACTTCACAGAGCCGGGCGAGCTCGGCGTGTTCATCGACGAGGACCAGCTCGCCAGTGTCGAGGAGATGATGAGCAGGAAAGGCTATCTCGAAGGCTCCGAGATGGCGACGACCTTCAACATGCTGCGCGCCAACGACCTCATCTGGTCGTTCGTGGTGAACAACTACCTGCTGGGCAAGGACCCCTTCCCCTTCGACCTGCTGTTCTGGAACGCCGATGCGACGCGCATGCCGGCGGCGATGCACAGCTACTACCTGCGCAACATGTATCAGAAGAACCTGCTGGCGAAGCCGGGCGGGCTCACCATCGACAACGTGCCGATCGACCTGCGCAAGATCGCCATTCCCGTCTATCTCCAGGCCGGCAAGGAAGACCATATCGCGCCGGCCAAGTCGGTCTACAAGGCGACGCAGCTCTTCAGCGGGCCGGTGCGCTTCATGCTGGCGGGCTCCGGCCACATCGCGGGGGTCGTGAACCCGCCACGCAACAGAAAGTATCAGCATTGGCTGAACGAGACGCCCAAGAACCCGCCGACGCTCGACGAGTGGCGCGCCGGCGCGCAGGAGTTCCCGGGGTCCTGGTGGAACGACTGGGACAAGTGGTTGTCGGCCAAGTCCGGCCCGAAGGTGCCGGCGCGCGTGCCGGGCGAAGGAGGCCTGCCGGCGATCGAGGATGCACCGGGCAGCTACGTCAAGGTTCGGACCATCGACTGAAGGAGACGCCGTGATGCCCACCCTGCTGACCGATCGCGGCGCGACCGCCGCCGGGCGCGCCGACGGCGAGAACCTTTGGCTCTCCGCGCGCGACCTCGAGAGCGCGACGGGCTGGGCTCTCAAGCCCGAAGGCCTGTGCAGGGGCGATGTCTGCGTGCCGGTGCCGCGCAACCGGGCGGACGAATTCGTCTCCGGCAGCGAGATCAACGCCGCCACCTTCTGGAAGCACATGGACCTGCCGCTGGCGCGCGACGCTGCCGGCGAGACGTGGGTGCTGGGCGAAAGCGCATCGTCACGATCGGCGCAGCTGCAGTCGCTCGAGGCGCCGGACTTCACCTTGCCCGACCTCGCCGGCCGGCCACATTCGCTGTCCGACCTGCGCGGCAAGAAAGTGCTCCTGGTCAGTTGGGCTTCCTGGTGAGGCTGCAGAGCCGACTTGCCCGTGTGGCAGAAACTCTACCAGGACCTCTCCGGCCACGGCTTTGCGGTCCTCGCGGTCGCCCTCGATGAGCCCGAGGCGGCGCGTCCCTGGGTCGAGGCCGCCTCGCCCAGCTATCCCTGCGTGATCGATCGCGATCATCGCGTTGCCGAGCTCTATCACTTCGTCAACGTTCCGCAGGCAGCGTGGATCGACGAAAAGGGCCGCATCGTGCGGCCGCCGGAGAATGCCGGCTCGTCCGACGCCTTCCGGCACATGGATCGCGCGACCGGCCAGATGAGCGCCGAGCAGGTCGAGGAACGCGTGCACATGAAGTCCGTCTACGTCGAGGCCATCCGCGACTGGGTGCTGAAGGGGCAGGCCAGCGAGCATGTCTTCGACAAGGACGCGGCACGGGCGCATCTGCGCCTGCCGGATGCCGACATGGCTCGCGCCCATGCCCACTTCCGGCTGGCGCAGCACCTGAAGCTGAACGGCAAGGACGACGAAGCCGCCGTGCATTTCGGCGAGGCGAGCCGTCTGCATCCACGTTCCTGGAACATCTTCCGCCAGTCGGCCACCAAGGCGGCGAGCGGCCTGGCCGCCGGCCAGGATTTCTGGACCCGCGTCGATGCACTCGGCAAGGATCCCTATCACCTGCCGATCGACATGAAGGGGATGAGCCGCAAGGGGTGACGCTAGGCCGCTTCGGCCAGCGGCACCGTCTTCACTTCATGCGCCTGCAGTCTCGGCAGCACCTCGGCCGCGAAGCGGCGGATCTGGTTCATGAACATGTCGTGGGGCATGGCGCCGCGGTTGAAGCCGATCTGCACCGTGTTGGCGCCGGCGGCCTCGGCCTGGGCGATGATGCGTTCGGACACTTCGGACGCGGTGCCCCACGGCATGTTCTCGGCCATGCGCTCGACGTCGGCCAGGGTCATGCCGCGGAAGTCCTCGCGCAGCAGCGCCGCCGCCCGCTGGTTCTCCGGCCGCACGTAGTCGGTCGAGGTCGGGCTGACGTAACCGACCTTCCGCTGCGCCGCGGTCTCGGTGAAGCTGCCATGGCTGAACAAGGTGCGATTGAAATAGAGGTGATAGGGCGCCACCTCCCTCACCGCCTGCGCCTTCGAATCCGCGATGTAGGCGTTGAGCGCCAGCGACATGTGGTCGGGCGTGATGCGGTGGCCGGCATCGGCCAGGCACTGCGCGTAGAAACGGATGATGTCGTTGCGCAAACCACCGCCCGCCAGGCCGGGCGTGATCGGGATGTCATGGCGGCCGGCGAACTCGATCGATTCCTTGCTGCCGACGATCGGAATCCAGATCGGCGGATGCGGCCGCTGCACTGGCCGCGGCCAGATCGCGACATCCTTGTACGACCAGAACTTGCCCGAATAGGAGAAGACGTCCTCGGTCCAGGCCCGGGTGACGATGTCGTAGGCCTCCTCGAAGCGCGCCCGCGACTGGTCGAGCGGCACGTTGTGCACCTGGTATTCGCGGGGAATGCCGCGGGCGAAACCCGAGATGATGCGGCCGTTGGACAGGCAGTCGAGCATCGCCAGCTCCTCGGCCAGACGCAGCGGCTCGTGCAGCGGCAACAGATTGCCGTAGATCAGAAGCTTCAGCCGCCTGGTGCGCTGCGCCGCAGCCGACGCCATCAGGTTGGGCGAGTTCATCAGCCCGTAAGGCGAGCAGTGATGCTCGTTGAAGCCGACGCCGTCATAGCCCAGCCGATCCAGCTCCTCCCACGCCTCGAGATGCTCGGCGTAGGTGCGCACCGCCACGTCGGGCTTGAAGTGCCGCTTGCTCAGAGGATACGGCAGTTCCTGCCCGCCGTTCTTGAGGTGATCGAGGTTCTCGCCATAGGCGAGCAGGTCGAAGACGAAGACTTTCATGGTCCTAGAAATCGACCGGATAGGGCGACAGCTCGCCGCTTTCGTAACGCTGCGGCAGGCCCGGCGTCACGTTCTCCCAGACGTAGAGCATCGAGCGCTTGGTCGAGTACCCCTGATGGCGGATATCCGCAGGCATGGCGGCGACGTCGCCCGCCTTCATGGTGACGCGGGCCCTCGGCGCGCCGGTATTCTTGTCGCCGACGTCCCACACGATCTCGTCGGAAAGCTGGATGAACCACTCGACACGATCGTTGCCGTGGAACACCGGCAGGATGAACTCCTCGGTCGTGGGACAGGCGAGCGAGGCCTTGCACACCGCCGTGACCGACGGATTCCAGGTGACGTCGGATCGGCTGAGATACTTGAACAGGCTGAAGGCGTGGAGCTGGCCCTCGAAGCCGGGCTCGGCATGGATCTCCGGTTCGTCCTGGGGCACGTCGGCGAAGGCCCGGTTGATCGGCATGTCGTCGCGCAGCGGCGAATCGCCGGCGAGGCCCGGCATGCGCTTCGTGGCGATGCGCGTGCGCTCGATGGCCGCCAGGTTGTCGCCGTGCTTGGCTCCGAACGCACTGCCGGTCTCGGTCGGGGCGGCGAAGGGATCGAAGCCCTCGTTCCCCCAGTCGCGCAGGATCGCCTTGAAGGTCGCCATGATCAGCTCGGAGTCGAACTGCTCGAGATAGTCGACGCCCGCCTCCTTGAGCGTGCCGTTGAACGTCCCGGCGTAGAAATCGACACGGCCGTAGCGGTTGCGCGTGCCGATGACGTGGTCGAAGTTCACCCAGCCATAGAAGAAGTTCCAGGCGACATCGCGCATGCAGGCGCGCAAGAAGGCGTCGGCCGGCATCTGGTGCGAACGCCGCGCGCCCTTGGCGGGCCAATGGACGGTGACGAAGTACTCGTCGCGCGACAGCTCGAACTTGCCGAGCCTGAAGCTGCGGTAGCCGGTGCGGTTGCTGGGCTCGCTGGCGACGACCTGCGGGTTGGTGATGGACATGACCGGCCTCCGTCAGGTGAAACAGATCTCGCGCCACTTCTGGACGCTGAGGTCTCCCAATATGGTCTGCTGCAGCAGCACACCCGTCCGGGCCGCCGAGAAGCGATAGGCGTTCCCGGCGCCCAGCAACACCTGGTGGCCACGCCTGAGCTTAACATGGCCCATGCGCTCGCCGTCGGGCGCGTCGCCGACCAGGACCGCGCCGTTCCCGCCTGGCTCCGGCGGCGTCTTCATCCTGATGAAGTCGACGGTGACCTCGCCGTCCATGCACAGCGCGAACTCGTCATGGCCGCAGGCGAACCACGGCGAGACGCCTTCGGCCCGCATGACCTCCTGGACGTATTCCATGTTCTTGGCGACGACGATGCGCTCGTAGGGCTTCGAGCGGGCGGCGACCTCGAAGATGTTCGAGAACACGTAGTGCCGGGCTTCCCCCGACACCAGCTCGATGCTGCCCTTGGCGTAGTCGGTCAGCGAGCCGAACACGGTATGCGCCTGCATGCGGTCCTCCTTTGTCTCGGCAATTGGTGGGCAGGCCGCCGCGCCCGTCAATCCTCACTGTTGCGACAGGAGGACAACGCTTCGATTCCGCCCCGACACGGCGAATGTCTTGACTCGTTCGTGCCGCCGATTGAGGCTCATGGTACGGGGAAAACAAGAGCAAAATCGAGGAGCGCCCATGACCCGCACTCTCCATCGGCGAACGCTCGCCGCTCTAGCCACGGGCGCCAGCCTGCTTGCTTTCGGGGAAGCCGCCCTGGCCCAGGGCAAGTACAAGGAAGCGCCGGCGCTCGCCGAGCAGGTCAAGGCCGGCAAGCTGCCCGCCGTCGATGCCCGCCTGCCCGAGGTGCCGCTGGTCGTGCCGACTGTCGAGAAGGTCGGAGAGTATGGCGGCACCTGGCGCCGCGCGTTCCTGGGACCGGCCGACGCCAACAACTATGTGCGCGTGGTCTACGACGCGCTGTTCCGCTTCTCGCCCGACGGCGCCAAGATCGAGCCCAAGATCGCCGAGAGCGCCGAGCCGTCGGCCGACTACAAGACCTGGACGGTCAAGCTGCGCAAGGGCGCCAAGTGGTCCGACGGCGCGCCGTTCGGCGCCGACGACATCCTGTTCTGGTACAACGACGTGCTGCTCAACAAGGAGCTGACGCCGACCCTGCCGGGCTGGATCAGGAACGCCGACGGCACGCCGGCCAAGGTCGAGAAGGTCGACGACAGCACGGTACGCTTCACCTACGCCGCGCCGGCGACCCTGTTCCTGACGGCCGTCGCCAACCAGGACGGCGCCGACCGCACGTTCGCGATGTTCCTGCCGGCGCACTACCTCAAGAAGTTCCATCCCGGCCACACGCCCAAGGCGGACGTCGACAAGGCCGCGCAGGCGGCGGGCTTCAAGACCTGGACCGAGCTGTTCGCCAACCGCAACGCTCCGCCGGAGAACCCGGAGCGGCCGACCATGGCGGCATGGGCGCCGGCCAGCCGCGCCAGCGATCCGGTGTTCACGCTCCGGCGCAATCCCTACTACATCGGCGTCGATTCGGCGGGCAACCAGCTGCCCTATATCGACGAGGTGCGCTTCACCTATTTCGCCGATGCCCAGGCGCTGAACCTCGCCGCCATCGCCGGCAACTTCGACATGCAGGAGCGCCATATCAACATGACCAACTACCCGGTGCTCAAGGAGCAGGAGAAGACCGGGAAGTACAAGATCACCGCCTGGCCGACCTTCGGCGGCGCCGACGCCGTCATCGCGCTCAACCAGACCTACGCGGCCGATCCCGAGATGGGCAAGCTGATGGCCAACAAGGACTTCCGCGTCGCGCTCTCGCTCGCCATCAATCGCGACCAGATCAAGGAGAGCGTGTTCCTCGGGCTCGGCGAAGCGCGACAGGGCGTGCCGGCGCCGTGGCATCCCTACTTCCCGGGGCCGGAGTGGGCGCAGAAGTGGACCGACTTCAAGCGCGACGAGGCCAACAAGATGCTGGACGCCGTCGGTCTCACCAAGAAGGACGCGGCCGGCATGCGCCTGCTGCCGTCGGGCAAGCCGGTGACCATCGAGATCAGCGTCGTGCCGGCGTTCGGCGCCTGGCCCGACGTCGCCCTGCTGGTGTCGAAGGACTGGGAAGCGGTGGGCGTGAAGACCATCGTGCAGATCCGAGAGCGTGCCCTGCACTTCAAGATGAACGAAAACAACGAGCTGATGGCCGAGATCTGGAACGAGGACACCAGCGCGTTTCCCTACACCGGCAATGCCAAGGCCGATCCGCGCAACGCGCCGATCCTGACCATGGGGCCGCTGTGGCGGCGCTGGTACGCCACCGGCGGCAAGGAAGGCGCCGAGCCGCCGCCGGAGATGAAGCGCATCGTCGAGATCGTCGACAAGGCGCGCACCGTCGGGCCCGAGGAGCAGGTCAAGCTCAGCCAGGAGCTCTACCGCATCTGGGCCGAGCAGCTGTTCGAGATCGGCACGATCGGGCTCACCCCCATGGTGCAGGGCGTGGTGGTCACCAACACCAAGTTCCGCAACGTCCCCGCCACGCTCGGCAACGACTGGCCGCTACGCAGCCCGGGCAATGCCCGGACCGAGCAGTTCTATTTTGCGAAGTGATGCTGCCTAGGCAGCGCCGTCGGCTCCCTCATCCACCTTCCCCGTCATATGGGGGAGGCCGGGAGGGGGAAGGCCTCAAAGGACACACATGATCATTGCAGATCATGATCTGAAAAATGCGAGAGCACGCTTGTGGCTCTCCCCCTCCCTACCCTCCCCCGTATGACGGGGGAGGAGTCATGATCATGAGCGTGGCGTATCCATGACCCGGTACATCCTGCAGCGGCTGGCGCTCCTGCCGCTGCTGATGGTGATCTACTCCTTCGTCATCTTCGTCATCATCCAGGCGCCGCCGGGCGACTTCCTGACGGCCTATGTCGCCACGCTCGCCTCGTCGGGCTCGTCGATCTCGCAGGAGCAGATCGAGGCCTGGCGCGCCCAGTACGGGCTCGATCAGCCGATGATCGTGCAGTACTGGCTGTGGGTGAAGCACCTGGTGCACGGGAACTTCGGCCTGTCGCTGGAGTATCAGCGGCCCAATGCCGAGCTGATCGGCGAGCAGATCGGGCTCACGCTGGCGCTCGCTCTGTTCTCCTTCTTCCTCACCTGGGCGATCGCCATCCCGGCCGGCATCTACTCGGCGACCCATCCGCGTTCGATCGGCGACCACATCCTCACCGTCGTCAACTATGTCGGCGTCGCCACGCCCAACTTCATGCTGGCACTGATCCTGATGTGGGTGGCCTTCGCCTACTTCGACGTCAGCGTCACCGGCCTCTATTCGCCCGAATATGCCGACGCGCCGTGGAGCGTCGCCAAGTTCCTGGACCTCATGGCGCATCTCTGGCTGCCGGCGCTCGTTCTCGGCATCGCCGGCACCGCGCGTCTCAGCCGCATCATGCGCGCCAACCTCCTGGACGAACTCAACAAGCCCTACGTCGTCACGGCGCGCGCCAAGGGCATGAAGGAATGGCGCCTGGTGTTGCGCTACCCGGTGCGCCTCGCCTTCAATCCGTTGATCAGCACCATCGGCTGGTACCTGCCGATGCTGTTCTCGGGCAGCCTGATCGTGGCCACGGTGATGAACCTGCCCAACATCGGCCCGCTGCTGCTGCGTGCGCTCGTGAACCAGGACATGTACCTCGCGGGCGGCATCCTGCTGATCTACTCCTTCCTCACCATCGTCGGCACGCTCTTGTCCGACGTCCTCCTCGCGCTGGTCGATCCGCGCATCCGGGTGGAGGGTTAGGTGACCGCCGCGGACATCGCCGTCGGCAAGGAGGCTGAGGACCGCATCGCCGTCGCCTCCAACTGGAAGCTGGTGTGGTGGCGCTTCCGGCGCCATCACCTCGCCATGGCGAGCGCTGTGCTGCTGATCTTCATGTACCTGATCGTCCTGGTCCCGGATTTCTTCTCGACGCAGGACCCCGAGCGCACCGACGCGCGGCAGGCCTTCATCCCGGTGCAGACCGTGCACCTGTTCAACGACGGCGGCTTCTCGCCCTGGGTCCCGGCCATCGTCGGCAAGCGCAATCCCACGACCTTGCGCATGGAATGGACGACCGATCCGAAGAAGAAGGTGCCGGTCACCTTCTTCGGGACCGGCTACAAATGGAAGGTCTTCGGCCTGTTCGAGACCAACCGCCACCTGATCGTGCCGGTCGACGCCAACCAGCGCATCTTCCTGCTGGGCTCCGATCGCCTGGGCCGCGATCAGTGGTCGCGCATCATGCACGGCACGCAGACATCCATGACCGTGGGCCTGGTCGCGGTCGCGCTCAGCGTCGTCCTGGGCGTCGTGCTGGGCGGCCTCTCGGGCTATGTCGGCGGCAAGACCGATTCGGTGATCCAGCGCCTGATCGAGTTGCTGCAGTCGGTGCCCACCATCCCGATCTGGCTGGCGCTGTCGGCCGCCCTGCCGCGAGACTGGACGCCGACGCAGATCTTCTTCGCCATCACCGTGATCCTGTCGCTGGTCGGCTGGACCACGCTGGGCCGCGAGGTGCGCGGCCGCTTCCTGGCGCTGCGCGAGGAGGACTTCGTACTGGCCGCACGGCTCGCCGGCTGCTCGCGCATGCGCATCATCCTGCGCCACATGGTGCCGACCTTCCTGAGCCACATCATCGCGACCAGCTCGCTCGCCATCCCGGTCATGATCATCAACGAGACCTCGCTCTCCTTCCTCGGCCTCGGCATCCGCCCGCCGGCGATCAGCTGGGGCGTTCTCCTGCAGGAGGCGCAGAACATCCAGACCCTGGCGCTGGCGCCGTGGCTGCTGATCCCGGGTTTGGTCGTGATCGTAGCGGTGCTCGCCTTCAACCTCGTCGGCGATGGCCTGCGCGATGCCGCCGACCCACATAGCCACTGAGCACGACGTGAGCACCGAAGGCCAGCCATTGCTCTCTGTTCGCGATCTCCGCGTCTCCTTCGCCCTCGACGAGGGCCTGGTGCGCGCCGTCGACGGCACCAGCTTCGACGTCATGCCCGGCCAGGTCCTGGGCGTGGTCGGCGAATCGGGCTGCGGCAAGAGCGTCACGATGAAGGCGATCCTGCAGCTGATCGACCGGCCGGGCCGCATCACCAACGGCGAGATCCGCTTCCGCCGCGACGACGGCATCGTCGACCTGGCGCGCCTCGAGCCGCGCGGGGCCGCCATGCGCGACATCCGCGGCGGCGAGATCGCGCTGATCCCGCAGGAGCCGATGGCGGCCTTCAGCCCCGTCCATACCGTGGGTGACCAGATCGTCGAGGCGATCCTGCTGCACAGCCATCGTTGGCGCGCGGCCAAGAAGATGAGCCGCAACGAGGCGCGCGACATCACCGTCGGGTTGTTCCGCGACGTCGGCATCTCGATGCCCGAGCAGCGCATTGATTCCTATTCCTGGCAGCTCTCGGGCGGCCTGCGCCAGCGCGCCATGATCGCCATGGCGCTGTCCTGCAAGCCCAGGCTGCTGATCGCAGACGAGCCGACGACGGCGATCGACGTCACAACACAGGCCCAAGTGCTTGCACTCTTGCGCGACCTCCAGGCGCGGTACAACACGGCCATCATCTTCATCACCCACGACCTCGGCGTGATCGCCCAGATGGCGAGCTATGTCGTGGTCATGTATCTCGGCCGCGTCATGGAGGAAGGGCCGGTCGACGACATTTTCCACGCGCCCAAGCACCCCTACACCAGGGCGCTGCTGCGCTCGATCCCGAGCCTCTACGGCCAGACGCGCGTGGCGCTGCCGGTGATCAGCGGCGCTCTGCCCCATCCCTTCAATCGGCCGCCGGGCTGTCCCTTCCATCCGCGCTGCCCCGACGTCATGGCGCGCTGCTCGACGGCAGTCCCGAAGCTGATGCCGGTCGGGACCAGCCAGCTCGCGAGCTGCTTCCTGCACCACGAGAAGGCCGACGCGACATGACCGGCACCTTGTCGGACCGCGGGCCTCCACGCCCGCTCAAGAATGGGGGGCTGGAACCAAGCGGCCCCTTGCTCGACGTCCGCGGCCTGCAGAAATTCTTCCCCATCACCCGCGGCTTCCTGCAGCGCACCGTGGGCCATGTGCGCGCCGTCGACGGCGTCGACTTCACGGTCAAGGAAGGCGAAACGCTGGGGCTGGTGGGCGAATCGGGGTGCGGCAAGACCACCGCCTCGCGCTGCATCCTGCGCGCCATGGATCCGACCGGCGGCCAGATCCTCTATCGCACGCGCACCGGCAAGGTCGTCGACCTCGCGAGCCTGCCACAGGCCGAGCTGCTGCCGCTGCGCGCCGAGATCCAAATGATCTTCCAGGACCCGTTCGGCTCCCTCAACCCGCGCATGACGCTTCTGGACAATGTCGGCGAGCCGCTGCTGGTCAACGGGATGAGGAACCGCCGCGAGCGCGCCGACCGTGTCGCCGAGCTACTGCGCCTGGTCGGTCTCAGGCCGGAGTTCATGCACCGCTTCCCGCACGCCTTCTCGGGCGGCCAGCGCCAGCGCATCGGCATCGCCCGCGCGCTCGCCACCAACCCGCGCCTGGTGGTGGCCGACGAGCCGGTCTCAGCCCTCGACGTCTCGATCCAGGCCCAGGTGCTGAACCTGCTGCTCGAGCTGCAGGCCACGCTGAAGCTCACCTTCCTGTTCGTCGCCCACGATCTCTCGGTGGTGCGCCACATCTCCGACCGCATCGCCGTGATGTATGTCGGCCAGCTGGTCGAGCTGGCGCCGACCGACGCGATCTTCCGCCAGCCTCTACATCCCTACACCGCGGCGCTGATGCGTGCCGTGCCCGCCGCCGACCCGCGAGTGCGCTCAGGGGATGGCGTTCTGGGCGGCGAAGTGCCGAGCCCGGCCGCGCCGCCCTCGGGCTGCTACTTCCATCCGCGCTGCCGCCACGCCCAGGCGCGCTGCAAGGTCGAAGCGCCGACGCTGCGCGAGATCGCGCCGGGTCACGTCAGCCGTTGCCACTTTGCCGGTGAAATGGTGTTTTAAGGCGTAGCCTCGCGCAGTGCATACAGCAGTGTTAGAAAAGCCTGGCTCCTTCGGAAAGGACCTCGTCATGCGCGCACCGACTATAGCGACTTTGTGGTTGGGACTGCTCGTGGCTGGCTGCCAGGGGGCCGATCGCCAGAACCCGGCCATCGCTGCCCAGCCTGGTGCTTCGGTTTGCGCCGGCTACGGCATTCGCATCGGCGGGACGACGTTCAACGATTGCGTGGCCTACCAGGACTCTCGCAATCCAGGGCCGTCGGTTCGGCCCTACCGGCTGGACCAGTACAACAATATGGTCGACGCTCAAGGCTACGTCGTCGATAGCATGGGCCGCCGCATGCCGGTCCAGGGTCCCTACTACGTGCCGTGGACATATGCCTCATCGGGCCAGCCGGTCATTCGCGACGAGTATGGCAATCGCTACGACTCGCGGGGCAACCGCATCAACTAGGTCGTAGCGACAGCGTAGGCCAGATTGAACTCGAAGAAGACGTGGCGATCGATCGGATCGTAGCCGACGGCCTCGGCCCAGCGGGCCGACGTCGCTCGTCGCCTTGAGCGGCGTCCGCTCCATGTAGACGGCAAGACGGCCGCCTCATCGCACCATCCCGGCGCCGCGGGCAAGGACCGCCGCCGCCTCGTCGACGATGCGTTCGATCAGTTCGACCGCGGCCGGCACATCCTTGACCAGATCGATGCCCTCGCCGGCCCAGATGACGCGGGCGGAAAAATCGTCGGGCTTGGTGTCGAGGTAGCGCTTCTCGACATCGACCCGCTCGGCCTGGAGCTGCTCCTCCTTGCCGTGCCAGCGCTGATAAAAGTCGTTCTTCAGCGCCCGGCCGGGATACTGCGCCGGCCATGGCGCGCCGCGGACGATGTCGAACACGCGGGTCTGCGCCGTCTGGTCGGCGCCCGACCCTGTCACCCGGGATTTCATCGCCTCGTCCCACAGCGACTCCCGGGTCGCCGTGAATCGCGTGCCCATCGATACGCCCGATCCTCCCAGGCTGAGCGCCGCCGCCAAGCCTCGACCGTCGGCGATGCCGCCGGCCGCCACCACGGGTATCGCGCCCGCGATGTCGACCACGGCCGGCACGAAGCCCATGGTGCCGCGCGTCGTGCCCGAATGGCCGCCGGCGTCGCGGCCCTGGGCGATGATCACGTCGACGCCCAGGCGAGCGGCCTGCTCGGCTTCCGAGAGCGTCTGCACCTGGCAGATGGTCTTGGCGCCGGCGTCCTTGATCTGCACCACGTAGGGCGCCGGATCGCCGAACGACAGCATGACCGCCGCCGGCTTGGCGTCGAGCGCGGCACGCAAGGCCTCGGGCCTGGCGTCGAGCGCCCAGGTGATGAAGCCCACACCGACCCGGGCGTTGCCGGCGGCGAGAAGCTCGCGCGACACGGTGGCGGCGTCGGCGTAGCCCGAGCCGATCAGGCCCAGGCCGCCCGCATTGGTGACGGCCGCGGCGAGTCTGCCGCCGGCCGCCGACCCCATCGGCGCCAGGAGGATCGGATGGGTGATGCCGAGCAAACGCGTCAACGCGGTTTCGATCCTTGCCATGGCTGCTCCCGTAAACAGTGGGCGCCCGATGCATACCACGCTGCCATCTTGCGGGAGAGGTGGCATGCTTACGGCAGGCATATCGAGGGGGCCGCATGGCTGGCGAAGCGGAGACGACCAAGGCGAGCATCGACCAGCGCCTGACCGGCCTCATCAACCGCTATTCGGTCATCGGCGGCGTGGTCGTCGCCATGGTGGGCGGCATCTGGACGCTCTATACCTGGGACGAGGTCGCGGTCCGGGAATCGCAGAAGCCCTTCCTGGAGAAGCAGCTTCAATACTACGTCGAAGCCTCGAAGGTCGCCGCCCAGCTCACGGTGCTGCCCCTGCGCGCTCCCGCCGATGCCGGGCCGGAGGGGACCTGGGATGCGGCGAAGCGGCGCTTCTGGGAGTTGCATTGGGGCGAACTCGTCGTGGTCGAGGACAAAGCCGTCGGAGCGGCGATGGCCACATTCGGAAGCCAGGTCGGGCTGATCGAGAGCTGCCGGACTCGCCTCGAGGAGTGCCTGGTCGAGCTGGAAGCCTGCCGAACGCGCACCGCCGAGTGCATTCCCCAGGCGGAGGCATGCCGCGCGCGCTCCGACGAATGCCTCGATGCCCAGGCACGGCTCAAGTCGCTGTCGCTCGACCTGTCGCGAACGATCAGGACATCGATCCAGGGCGGCTGGGGCTACAAGCTGCCCAACGACAATTAAAGTTCAGTCGTTGGCGCCCTCGATCGCGCCGATGACGGCGGCGGTGACGTCGGCCGTCCGCGCCGTGCCGCCGAGATCGGGCGTGTGATGGCGCTTGTCGGCGGTAACGCGCTCGATCGCGCGCATCAGGCGGGCACCGGCAGCGGCCTCGCCGAGATGGTCGAGCATCATGACAGCCGACCAGAAGGTGCCGACGGGATTGGCGATGCCCTTGCCCATGATGTCGAAGGCCGAGCCGTGGATCGGCTCGAACATCGATGGGAAGGTGCGCTCGGGATTGAGGTTGGCCGTCGGCGCGATGCCGAGCGAGCCCGCCAGCGCGGCGGCGAGGTCGGACAGGATGTCGGCATGCAGGTTGGTCGCCACCACCGTGTCGATCGACTGCGGCTTGATCACCATGCGCATGGTCATGGCGTCGACCAGCATCTTGTCCCAGGTGACGTCGGGGAACTCGCGGGCGATCTCGACGGCGATCTCGTCCCACATCACCATGGCGTGGCGCTGGGCGTTGGACTTGGTGACGACGGTGAGCAGCTTGCGCGGCCTCGACTGCGCCAGCCTGAAGGCGAAGCGCATGATGCGCTCGACGCCGGGCCGGGTGAACATGGCGACGTCGGTCGCCGCCTCGAGCGGCGAGCCCTGATGGACGCGGCCGCCGACGCCGGCGTACTCGCCTTCCGAGTTCTCGCGCACGATCACCCAGTCGAGTTCCTTGTCGTTGACGCCGCGCAAGGGCGAGGTAATGCCGGGCAGCACCCGCGTCGGCCGGACGTTGGCGTACTGGTCGAACGGCTGGCAGATGGCGAGCCTCAGGCCCCACAAAGTGACGTGGTCGGGAATGTCGGGGTGGCCCGCCGAGCCGAACAGGATGGCGTCGTGCTTCCTGATCAGGTCGCGGCCGTTCGCAGGCATCATGCGTCCGTGCTTCTTGTAGTACTCGCCACCCCAGTCGAAGTGGTCGACCTTGAAGGTGAACCTGCCTTCGCGCCTGGCCAGCGCCTGCAACACCTCGAGGCCCGCCGAGACGACCTCCGAGCCGATGCCGTCGCCGGGGATCGCGGCGATTGTGTAGGTCTTCATCGTCCTGCCTTTCATTGGTGTCATCTAGTCCGCGGCCTTGGCGGCCTCGTCCGGCATGTAGGTGCGCGACAGGGTGACATAGTCGGCCGCGATCCGCCTGAAGGTCGCGAAATCCTCCTCGGTCAGGGCACGCAGCTTCCTGGCGGGATTGCCGGCCCACAATTCGCCGCGGCGCACGATCTTGCCCGGCGTCACGACAGCGCCGGCCGCGACCATGGCTTCGCTTTCGATCACCACACCGTCGAGGACCGTCGAGTGCATGCCGATGAAAGCGCCGTCCTGCACCTCGCAGGCATGCAGCAGCGCCATGTGGCCGACGGTGACGTTGCGCCCGACCACCGTCATCAGACCGCGCGCGGCTACGTGCACCACGGTGCCGTCCTGCAAATTGGAGTTCTCGCCGACGCGGATGCCCGGCCCGTCACCGCGCAAGATGACGCCGAACCAGATGCTGGCGTTCTCGCCGATCTCCACGTCGCCGACGAGGGTTGCATTCGGCGCGATGTAGGCCGAACGCGCGACCTTCGGCACGAAGCCCCTGTGCGGAACGATCAGGCCCGACATTCAACGTCTCTCCCCATGTCGATTGCCACGGCACCGCCGCCGTGGCCGATGCGTTGATGGCGCAACACCCGGTCACCCTGTCGAAAGAGTCCATGATTTCCCGAACGCGCCTGTCCACCGCCATGTCGTTTGCCGTCCTGGCGATTGCCGAAGCAGCTCCCGCACAGACATCGGCGGAGCTGAAGGCCCGCTGCAGCAAGCTGCTGGCTTTCTATGAATGGTACGGCACCGGACGCAAGGAGAACTCCGACGGCGCCCGCAACCATGTCCATATCGGTGCCTCGATCGACTGCCGGCGCGGCAACCATGCCCGAGGCATCGCGGCCATGGAGGAGTTGCTGCGGCGGAAGGCTTTCGATCCTTCGGGCTCCTTGTCGATCCCCGGCCAGTAAAGACCGAACGGACGCCAATCGGCCGGCCACCGGCAGCGCCCAGAAAGAAGGGCGCCTTGCGGCGCCCTTCCCGTCTGTTCGTTCGCGTCGCTCAGCGCTTGGAGAACTGGAAGCGGCGGCGCGCACCGGCGCGGCCATACTTCTTGCGCTCGACGACGCGCGGGTCGCGCGTGAGGAAGCCGTTGCTCTTCATGGCGCCGCGCAGGCCGGGCTCGAACTTGGCGAGCGCCTGGGCGATGCCGTGACGCACCGCGCCGGCCTGGCCCGACAGGCCGCCGCCCGAGACGGTGGCGATCACGTCGAACTGGTCACGACGTTCGCTGACGTCGAACGGCTGCTGGATGACCATCTGCTGCGTCGGACGCGCGAAGTAGACCTTCTGGTCGCGGCCGTTGATGGTGATCTTGCCGGTGCCGGGCTTCACCCAGACGCGGGCGACGGCGTTCTTGCGCCGGCCGGTGGCGTAGGCGCGACCCTGGGAGTCGACCTCCTTCTCGCGGATCGGCGCGGGCGCCTGCGACGGCGCCAGCGGCGCCTTCTTCAGCTCGGCAAACGACGAAAGTTCGGTAGCCATATCAGCCGATCCTCGAGTTCTTGCGGTTCAGTGCGGCGACGTCGAGCTTCTCGGGCTGCTGGGCCTCGTGCTCGTGCTTGGCGCCCTTGTAGACGCGCAGGTTCTTCATCTGCGCGCGGCCGAGCGGTCCGCGGGTGATCATGCGCTCGACGGCTTTGACGATGACGCGCTCGGGGAAACGGCCTTCCAGGCGCTTGCCCAGGGTCTCGCCCTTGATGCCGCCGGGATGGCCGGTGTGCCAGTAGAAGTACTCACGCTCGGCCTTGCGGCCGGTCAGGCGCACCTTCTCGGCGTTGATGACGACGATGTTGTCGCCGCAATCGATGTGCGGGGTGAAGCTCGGCTTGTGCTTGCCGCGGAGCCGCATGGCGATGATCGAGGCGAGGCGGCCCAGGACCAGCCCGTCGGCGTCGATCAGCACCCACTTCTTCTGCACGTCGGCAGTCTTGAGATTGAAGGTTTTCATGGGTCTTTCTGCGTTGAGGCGGCGCTTATGGAGAGAAAGCCGCAGACTGTCAAATCGACTTCGATAATCCTTGTATATCAATATCTTAAGTTCGCGGTATTATATTACCTCTCAAGAATAGCCCTTGGCATCGGGCCTTTTGCAAGCCATAGAAGCCGCCGCGAATTCATCGAGGACAGTCATGAGCTTCTCTTCAAAGGTTTTCCAGACCCGCACCGTGAAGATGGCCGACCGCGAAGAGACCATCGTCAAGGGCGGCCGCGACCTCTTCAAGCTGCTGCCCAAGGCATTCGACGGCATCAAGCAGATCGGCGTCATCGGCTGGTCCTCGCAAGGGCCCGCGCAGGCGCAGAACCTGCGCGAGTCGCTGGAGGGCACGGGCATCAAGGTCAAGGTCGGCCTGCGCGAGGGCTCCTCGTCGATGAAGGAGGCCGAGGCCGTGGGCTTCACCAAGGCCAACGGCACGCTGGGCGAGATGTATGACGTGATCCGCGAGAGCGACATGTCGCTGCTGCTGATCTCCGACGCCGCCTTCGCCGAGAACTACAAGAAGATCTTCGCGGCCTTCCGCCCGGGCACCACGCTCGGCCTCAGCCACGGCTTCCTGCTGTCGCATCTGCAGGCGCAGGGCGAGGACTTCCCCAAGAACATCAACGTCATCGCCGTCTGCCCCAAGGGCATGGGCCCCTCGGTGCGCCGCCTCTACGAGCAGGGTCGCGAGGTGAACGGTGCGGGCATCAATGCGAGCTTCGCCGTGCACCAGGACGTCAACGGCAAGGCGACCGACTATGCGCTCGGCTGGTCGGTGGCGCTGGGCTCGCCCTACACGTTCGAGACGACGCTGGAGTCGGAGTACCGCTCGGACATCTTCGGCGAGCGCGGCATCCTGCTGGGCGCCGTGCACGGCATCGCCGAGAGCCTCTATGCCCGCTACGTCGGCAACGGCATGGGCAAGGACGACGCCTATCTCAACACCTCGGAGTCGATCACCGGGCCGATCAGCAAGACGATCTCGCGCTCGGGTCTTAAGGCCGTCTACGACGAGCTCGACGACAAGGAGAAGGCGGCGTTCCGCAAGGCCTACAACGCCGCCTACCACCCCTGCCGCGAGATACTGGAAGAGATCTACGACGACGTCGCCTCCGGCAACGAGGTGCGTTCGGTCATCCAGGCGACGCGCCGCCACGGCCACTATCCGATGGGCAAGATCGACAGCACCGACATGTGGGTGGTGGGCGAGAAGGTCCGCGCCAACACCGAGCGCAACTACGCGCCGCTCAACCCGGAGACGGCCGGCGTCTACATGGCCTGCATGATGGCCCAGGTCGACCTCCTGAAGGACAAGGGCCATCCCTACTCCGAGATCGCCAACGAATCGATCATCGAGGCCGTGGACTCGCTCAATCCCTACATGGACTACAAGGGCGTGTCGTACATGGTCGACAACTGCTCGACCACGGCGCGGCTCGGCGCCCGCAAGTGGGCGTCACGTTTCGACTACATCCTGAAGCAGCAGGCCTTCCCGGCGATCGACGACACGGCCGGCAAGGGCGCCACGCCGTTCGACAAGTTCCTGTCGAGCAACATCCACGAGGTCCTGAAGGTGTGCGCCGAGCTGCGCCCGTCGGTCGACATCGCCGTGGTGCCGACGCGGCGGGGCTAAGTCAGCGGACCGCGGGCCTCCAGGCCCGCTCATGACTCATGAGCGGGCCTGGAG
>JAEWIV010000006.1 GCA_023386865.1 Pseudomonadota bacterium | reverse complement strand
CGTGATCGTGGCGCGTGCTCTGCCCGATGTCCGCGACGGCCTCAAGCCCGTGCAGCGCCGGATCCTGTTCTCCATGAAGGAGAACGGCTTCGATCCGGGCAAGCCGCATCGCAAGTCCGCCCGCATCGTCGGCGACGTGATGGGCAAGTACCACCCGCATGGCGACAGTGCGATCTACGACGCCATGGTGCGCATGGCGCAGGACTTCTCGATGCGCCTGCCGCTGATCTCGGGGCAGGGCAACTTCGGCTCGATGGACGGCGATCCGCCGGCGGCCATGCGCTACACCGAGGCGCGGCTGGCGCCGGCGGCGGAGACGCTGCTGGCCGACATCGACAAGGAAACGGTCGAGTTCCAACCCAACTACGACGAGCGCGAGCAGGAGCCGACGGTGCTGCCGGCGGCGTTCCCCAACCTGCTGGCCAACGGCGCGGGCGGCATCGCCGTCGGCATGGCGACCAACATCCCGCCGCACAATCTCGGCGAACTGATCGACGCCTGCTGCGCGCTAATCGACAATCCCGACCTCACCATCCAGCAGATCACGGAGTTCGTGCCGGGACCGGACTTCCCGACCGGCGCCACCATCCTCGGCCGCAACGGCATTCGCGCTGCCTTCGAGCTCGGGCGCGGCTCGCTGATCATGCGGGCCAAGACGCGCATCGAGGAGAGCCGCTCCGGCCGCGAATCGATCATCATCTCGGAGATCCCCTACCAGGAGAACAAGGCGCGCCTGCACGAGCGCATCGCCGAGGTGGTGCGCGACAAGAAGGTCGAGGGCGTGGCCGAGGTGCGCGACGAGAGCGACCGCGACGGCGTCCGCCTGGTGGTCGAGCTGAAGCGCGACGCCATGGCCGACGTCGTGCTGAATCAGCTCTATCGCTACACGCCGCTGCAGACCAACTTCAGCGTCAACGCCCTGGCGCTCGACGGCGGCCGGCCGCGGCTGATGAGCCTCAAGGAGCTGCTCGAGGCCTTCATCCGCTTCCGCGCCGAGGTCCTGACGCGGCGCACCAACTTCGAGCTGCGCCATGCCCGCGACCGCGCCCATGTGCTGGTCGGCCTCGCCATCGCCGTCGCCAATATCGACGAGGTGATCGAGATGATCCGCCGCGCCCCCGACCCGGTGGCGGCGCGCGAGCGCCTGATGGCGCGCGACTGGCCCGCTGCCGACGTGGCGCCGCTCATCGTGCTGATCGCCGAGCCCGGCCGCGAGGTCTCGGCCGAGGGCACCTACCGGCTCTCCGAGGCGCAGGCCCGCGCCATCCTCGAGTTGCGCCTGCAGCGCCTGACCGGCCTGGAGCGCGACAAGATCGCCGAGGAGCTGGGCGAGGTCGCCCAGTTGATCGAGGGCTATCTCGAGCTGCTGGCCGATCGCGACAAGCTCTACGCGCTGATGCGCAGCGAGCTGATCAAGATCAAGGAACAGTTCGCCACGCCGCGCCGCACCGAGATCCTCGACAACGAGTTCGAGGAGGACATCGAGGACCTGATCCAGCGCGAGGACATGGTCGTCACGGTGACGCACGGCGGTTACGTCAAGCGCGTGCCGGTGTCGGCCTATCGCGCCCAGCGCCGCGGCGGCAAGGGCCGCTCGGGCATGGCCACGCGCGACGACGATTTCGTCGCGCGCCTGTTCGTCGCCAATACGCACACGCCCGTCCTGTTCTTCTCCAGCCGCGGCATCGTCTACAAGCTCAAGGTCTGGCGCCTGCCGCTGGGGGCGCCGCAGGCGCGCGGCAAGGCCTTCGTCAACCTGCTGCCGCTCAGCGAAGGCGAGACGATCAGCGCCGTCATGCCGATGCCCGAGGACGAGGCGAGCTGGTCGACGCTGCACGTCATGTTCGCCACGGCGCGCGGCGGCGCGCGGCGCAACGAGCTCAGCGACTTCGTGAACGTCAACCAGACCGGCAAGATCGCCATGAAGTTCGAGGGCGACGATGCCGGCGACCGGCTGATCGGCGTCAGCGTCTGCGGCGAGGACCAGGACGTGCTGCTGGCGACGCGGCAAGGCCGGGCGATGCGCTTTCCGGTCGCCACGGTGCGCGTGTTCGCCAGCCGCAATTCGACCGGCGTGCGCGGCATCGCGCTGGCCGAGGGCGACGAGGTGATCTCGATGTCGCTGGTGGACAGCGGCAAGGGCATCACGACCGAGGAGCGCGAGGGCTATCTGCGCCAGTCGCGCGCGCTGCGCCAGGCCGAGAACGCCGAGGAGGAGGTGGCGGCGCCGGCCGAGGAAGCCGTCGCGGCGACGCTGTCGTCGGAGCGGTTCGGCGAGCTGCAGGCCAAGGAAGAGTTCGTGCTCACCGTGGCCTCGTCGGGCTTCGGCAAGCGCACGTCGGCCTATGAGTATCGCGTTACCGGCCGTGGCGGCAAAGGTGTCGAGCTGATGAGCCTCGCCAGGGGCGGCGAGGTCGTGGCCGCGTTCCCCGTCGGCGACAGCGACGAGATCATGCTGGTCACCGACGGCGGCACGCTGATCCGCTGTCCGGTGGATGGAATTCGCATTGCGGGACGCGGCACGCGCGGCGTACGCATCGTGAATGTCAGCGAGGGCGAACGCGTCGTGTCCGCTGTGCGCATCGGCGAGGATGATGCCGGCAACGGCACCGGCGACAGCCACGGTGAAACAAACGGTGGATAAGGGCGTCCCGTGTCGTTAAGACTTCGCCGCCGCTTGCGGCGCACCAGTCATGGGGAAGTTGGGGGCAGGCATGGCGTTAGACCGCGTCGGCGTCTATCCGGGCACGTTCGATCCCATCACCAGCGGCCACATGGAAGTGGTGCGTCGATCGCTGCGCCTGGTCGACAGGCTGGTGATCGGGCCGGCGACCAACATCGGCAAGGGGCCGCTGTTCTCGCTGCAGGAACGCATCGACATCATCATGGACGACATCGAGGACTTCTCGGCGACGGACAAGGCGCGCATCGAAATCGTGCCGTTCGACGGGCTGCTGATTCACTTCGCGCGCGAGGTCGGCGCCTCGGTGATCATCCGCGGCCTGCGGGCGGTCTCGGATTTCGAGTACGAGATCCAGATGGCCAACATGAACGCCCGCATGGAGCCCAACATCGAGACCATCTTCCTGATGGCCTCCGCCCGGCACCAGTTCATCGCCTCGTCGCTGGTCAAGGATATCGCGCGGCTGGGCGGCGACACCTCCCAGTTCGTGTCCAAGAAGGTGTTCGAGCGCCTGAAGCACAAGTTCAAGAAGGCCTGAGGGGGGCGGCGGCCGCGTTGACCGGGCGGCCTGCGCACCTTATACGGGCGCCGCGCGGGGTTTCGGCCCTCTGCGCCAGGCCGGAGCGAGCCCGTAGCTCAGCGGTAGAGCATCTGACTTTTAATCAGGTGGTCGTAGGTTCGATCCCTACCGGGCTCACCAGCACAGGCGGGAAGGAGGCACGCGGTTCATGCCGTCGGTGAAAGTTGTCAACGGCAAGCAGATCGTCGTCGAAGTCCTCGACCCGTCGCAGCGCTTCAGGCGCTTTCTCGCCAAGCCGTTGCTCCAGATGCGCTACAATCAGGAGATCATCCTGGCGATCCTGCGCCGCGAGCTCGCCTCGCGCTTCACCGGCTCGGCCGGCGGCTGGCTGTGGGCGGTCGCCGCTCCGCTGTTTGCCATCGCGGTCTATACCTTCGCGTTCACGACCAAGCTGCAGATGACCTTCGTCGGCGAGCAGGGGCTGCGGCCGATCGAGTATGCGCTGTTCATCTTCGCCGGCCTGATCGTCTTCAACTTCTTCTCGGAGATGGCGTACCGCTCGCCGATGCTGCTGCACGAGTACGCCCACTTCATCAAGCAGACGATCTTCCCCAGCGACATGCTGGCGGTCATCTCGACCCTGCGCGCCGCGGCCTACACCGGCATCGGCGCCATCGTCATGCTGATCTGCATTGCCGCCGTGAAAGGCAGTCTGCCCTGGACCGTGATCTTCGTGCCGCTGGTCTTCATCCCGCTGGCAGCGTTCCTCATGGGCCTGTCGTGGTTCCTGTCCGCCATCGGCGCCTTCACGCGCGATGCCGGCTACCTGATGATCAACATCGTGCCGCTGTTCATGTTCATGACACCGGTGTTCTTTTCGCCCAATAGCTGGTCGTTCCCCGCCAATCTGCTGATCTATGGCAACGCGCTGACCGCTTACGTCGAGATCATGCGCGACCTCGTGCTGGGCGGTGTGCTGCCCAACCCGCTGACCGTCCTGTGGGCGCTGGCGACGGCGATCTTCACCTTCTACTTCGGCTATTGGTTCTTCGACAGGTACCGGAATGTCATCGTCGACGTCATCTGAGGTCGTCGTCCGGACCCGGCACCTCGGCAAGGCCTACCAGCTCTACGCTCATCGCAGCGACTGGCTGAAGCAGGTCATGTTCGGGACGTGGAAGACCTACTACAAGCCGTTCTGGGTCCTGCGTGACATCGACCTCGACGTCTATCGCGGCGATTCGATCGGCATCCTCGGCCGCAACGGCTGCGGCAAGTCGACCCTGCTGCAGGTGATCTGCGGCATGACCCTGCCGTCCAACGGCGAGCTGCGCGTCACCGGCCGTGTCGCCCCGGTCCTGGCGCTCGGCGCCACCTTCGATGCCGAGCTGTCGGGCCGCGAGAACATCATGATCGGCGGCGCCGTCATGGGCCTGACCCGCGCCGAGGTGCTGGAGAAATTCGATTCGATGGCCGAGTTCGCCGGTATCGGCGACTACATGGAGCAGCCGGTCAAGCACTACTCAATGGGCATGCGCACGCGCCTCGCCTTCGCCATCTGCGCCCATGTCGAGGCCGATATCCTGGTCGTCGACGAGGCGTTGGCGGTGGGCGATGCCGCCTTCCAGCGCAAATGCCTCGACTGGATCGACAGTTTCCGCCGTAAAGGCACGCTGCTCTTCGTATCGCACTCGCCTTCCGAGGTGCGCCGCCTGTGCAACCGCGCCATCTGGATCGAGGACGGTCGCATCCGCTCCCAGGGCGAGCCGAGCGTGGTCATCCGCGCCTATCATCGGGCGATGGCCATGGAGAAGGACGACATCCATCGCTTCTCGGTGAGCGAGTGATGACGGATGGCCGCATGCATCCTCTTCTGGACGGGGCTTGGCTGGTGGGCGGCCACGATGCTGGTGCAGTGGATAAGTGCGGGCCTTGGGAGATGGCGGCGGCGGCCCGGCTCGGTGCGGCATGGCGCGGCCGACTTCAGCATCGTTGCGCCGATGGTCGGGGCGCGTGACGCATCGCCCGGCTATGTGGGCACGCTGGCCGGTCTGTCGCGGGCCGGCGCCGAGGTCCTGATCTGCGTGATGGCCGAGGATGACGAGGCGGTCGGACGCACCCGCGCCACGTGGCCCGACGCGCCGATCCTGGTCGGCTGCGACGACACCTTCAACCCCAAGCTCAACAACGTCCGCAAGGGCCTCGAGGCGGCCAGCCGGCCGGTCGTCGCCCAGTGCGCCGCGGGCGTGCCGCGGCGGGGTGGCGGG
>JAEWIV010000496.1 GCA_023386865.1 Pseudomonadota bacterium | reverse complement strand
TCACCACGACGACAAGCTCGAAGAATTCCGGGTTCGTCAAATCGCTCGGCGCCGACAGGGTCATCGCCTATGACCGCGAGAACTATCTCGAGCAGGGCAGCGGTTACGACATCGTCTACGACACGCTGGGCGGCGCGTTCACGGTCGACGCCTTCAAGCTGGTGAAGCGGGGCGGCGCCGTCATCTCGCTGAGCGGCCCGCCCGACCGCGATTTCGCGCGGCGCGAGGGTGCCGGCCTACTGGTGCGCGTCGCTGTCTGGTTGATGAGCCGGAAGGTCTATGCGGCAAGCGAAGCGGCCGGTGCCAGCTATTGCTGGTTCTTCACCGAGCCCAATGGCGACCAGCTGCGCGAGATCGCCGGCCTCGTCGATGCCGGCGCGATCAGGCCGGTGATCGACCGCGAATTCGCCTTCGATCAGCTGCCCGCGGCGCTGGCCTATCTCGAGAAGGGGCACGCGCGCGGCAAGGTGGTGCTCAAGGTGCGTTAGATAGCTGTGTGTACAAATTTTCTCGACTTAATCGGATTCGAATCATGTCCGCATCGCCCCGCGCAACCGCAATCATCCCCTGCAACGATCTCGACGCAGCCGAGAAATGGTGGAACAGGTTGGGATTCAGCCGGCCTGTCGACCAAAGCTATGAAGACTACCGCATACTCTCCGATGGCGATGGCGGCGAGCTACATCTCAATCGCGCGGTGGAGGGATGGGTTGTCCCGGGACGCAACCCGTTCGGCGTCTATATCTACACTCCCAAGGTAGAAGCGTTCGCAGAGACAATGCGCGATGAGATCATTGAGCAAGAGAAGGCGCCGACCCATAAGGCGTGGGGAATGTACGAATTCTCTCTCAATGGTCCCGACGATTTGTTGGTGCGAATCGGCTGGCCAAGTCGCCTGATGGACGCGTGAACGCAGAGGTCCCCGCTCGACTTCTGCAAGTTCAGCTAAGCATTTGTGCCGCGATGGCAGGTTGAGGACCGTGCGATCTAAAATCGCGTTGAGCATGCTCCCGCAGTGCCTGCATGACACAAGCCTCAAAGCCGCCAGCTAGTCTAGGGACTATTCGTGTTCCAGCGCGATTGCGTGGACGTGGCGGCCGTAGTCCGTCTCCCCGCGATGCACCGAGCGGCGATAGCTGAAGCAGCGCCCGTCGGAATAGGTGTCGATGCCGAGGTCGTCGATGACAAGGATGCCGGCATTTTCCAGCCGCAGGCGGATGAAGCCGGCGAGATCGAACATCGCGTGCCCGTCGCGCTCGCCGGGCAGGAAGAAGCGCGCATATTCGGCATCGGCATCGAGGAAGCGTTCAACGAATTCGGGACCCACTTCATAGGAAGACTGGCGGATCAGCGGGCCGATCGCGGCGACGATGCCGCCACGGTCGGCGCCAAGCGTTTCCATCGCATCGATGGTGGATTCCACGATGCCGGTCAGCGCGCCCTTCCAGCCGGCATGGGCGGCGCCGATCACGCGCGCCGAGGGATCGACGAGCAGCACGGGTCCGCAATCCGCCGTGGTGACGCCGATGGCCAGCCCTTCCGTCCGGGTGACGATGGCGTCGGCCCTGGGCCGCGACCCGTTCCACGGTCCCGTGGCCACCATGGTGTCGGGTGAGTGGATCTGGTGCAGTGTGAGGAAAGTCTCGGGCGTCACGCCCATCTGTGCCGCCATGCGCGCGCGGTTCTCGGCGACCTTCGACGGATCGTCTTTTGATCCCGGACAGCCGTTGAGCGTCGCGTAGACACACTCGGACACGCCGCCCTCGCAGGTGAAGAAGGCGTGGCGCAGGCCGGGAACGGCCGAAAGCAGCGACGAGCCGAGCATCATGGCTGCGTGGCCTCTTCATCCTGCGTGTTGTCGGAGAGCCCGGCGAGGGAAACCAGATCGGGCTGCGAGATGGCGATCACCTTGAACATCGAGCCCATGCCGCCGCGGCCCGAATCCGTGAGCCGCTTCAGTGCGCTGTCGATACCGGCGGAGACCTCGGGCGTGGCCTTGGCCATCAGGCTCGCCGCGCGCGTCTCGATGCCGAGCCGCATGAGGAAATCGCCCTGCGTCACCGGGCCGTGCACCCGCGCGCCGAGATCTTCGGCAGCGCGCCCCAGCGCCTGGAAGTCGACATGGGCGGTGACGTCGGCCTGGCCCGGGTTCTTCAAGGGATCGGTGAAGCTGTGGCGGGCGATCGCCTGGAAGGTGTCGCCGGCGTCGCTGCGCATATGGCCGTAGTCGACGATCAGCGCCGCGCCGTCCTGCTCGCGCACGCGCCGCGCGATCTTCATGATCTCCTTGTCGGGCCGCCATTCGAACACCGCGCCGACCGGGGCGGCGCGCACCAGGGGCGGCAGCAGCACCTCGAAGCGCGGCGTCGGCTCGCTCGCATGGGTGAACACCAGATTCTCGTTCTGGTCGAGCTCGACGGTGCGCTCGTGCCAGCCGGTCTCGCGCTTGACCATCTGATGGATCGGCAGCACGTCGAAGAATTCATTGGCGAAGATCACGGCCGGACCGTCCAGCACGTCGTCGATGCTGTCATGCCAGGTGATGTTGCGCACGCCCGACAGCGTCGAGCGCTGCTTTTCGCGCAGCACCGGATTGACCTCCACCATGTGGATGGTGAGCGACTGATAGAGCGGCGGCAATACGCGAAGCGCGCGTAGCGCGTCCGCCATCATGGTGCCGCGGCCGGGGCCGAGCTCGATCAGCCGCATCAAGGGCGGCTGGCCGATCGCGCGCCATACCGAGGCGGCCCATAGCCCGAGCAGCTCGCCGAACATCTGGCTGACTTCCGGCGCGGTGATGAAATCGCC
>JAEWIV010000396.1 GCA_023386865.1 Pseudomonadota bacterium | reverse complement strand
CTTCACGTGTCACGACTTCGAGGCTTCGGCCGCGAGGTGCTTCTGGATCACCGGGCGGTAACCCTGGAACCACTCCTTGGTGCGGACGAGCTTGCCGCCCTTCACGGTCCAGATCTCGACCCAGCCGCCGCCCTCGTGGTCGGCCGGCGTGATCTCCATCGGCGGGACGAGGCCGCCCAGGGTGAAGCCCTTGATCGCCTCCATGCCCTTCTTGACCTCCTCGGAGCTCGGCGTGGCGCCGCCCTTGGCCTTGATGGCGTTGCGCAGGGCTTCGACGTGCAGCGCCGCAACGAGGACGCCGCGGTTGTAGAGCACCGTTGAATCCATCTCCTTCGGCGGCTGCTTGCCCTGGGCCTTGTACATGGCCTCGATGTCCTTGATCGCCGGGAAGTCCTTGCCGACGCCGGCGAACTGGATGGTGTTGTAGCCTTCGGCCACGCCCATGCCGCCCGCGGCGATGATGTCGGCCTCGGAGCTGCCCCACACCAGCGCCACCACCTTGCTGAGCGGGAAGCCCTTGCCCTTCAGCTCCTTGATGGAGACTGACGGCGCGCGTCCGAACAGGTGGGTGATGATGAAGTCCGGCTTGAAGCGGCCGGTGATGTCGAGGATCTGCGCGCCCATCTCCAGGCCCGGCGCCGGGACGGCGAAGGTACGCATCTCGAAGCCTTCCATCTTCTGGATATCTTCGAGGACGGCCAACGGCTCCTTGCCGGCCGGGTTGTCGTAGTAGACGTAGGCGATCTTCTTGCCCTTGAGGCTGCCGCCCAGCCGCTCCTTGGCGAACTGCACCGCCGCGCCCGCCTGCGACCAGTAGCTGGCGGCGATCGGGAAGGTGTAGGGATAGCGCTTGCCGTCGGCCGCCGAGGCGGTGCCGAAGCCGGGCGACGTGCCGAGGATCTTGTCCTCTTCCAGCTTCTTGTTCAGCGCCGCGGTCTGCGGCGTGCCGTAGAGGCCCTCGAGCACCGCGCCTTCCTTCTTGAAGCGCTCGTGCGCCTCGATCGCCGGCGGGACCTTGTACTCGTTGTCGATCTCGATGACCTTGATCTTGTGGCCCTCGACGCCGCCCTTGCTGTTCACCACGGCGATGTAGTCCTGATAGCCCGGACAGAGCACGGTGCCGACGTTCGCCGTCGGCCCGGTGCGATCGCATTGCAGACCGAAGATGACTTCCTTCTGGGCGAAGGCCTGGCCCGCACCCAGTGCCAGGGTCGCGGTCGTTGCCGCCGCTCCCAGCCAACTCTTAACGAACCTCCGCATGGGTTCCTCCCTTTGTATGCCCCGCCCCTAGTACGAGAAGGGCCAGACCCGGAAATAGCTCCGGATATTCCTCCACAGACGATTGAGCCCTTCGGGCTCGACGATGAGAAAGAAGATGATCAGCGCGCCGAATACGCCCAGCCGCAGCCCCGAGATCACGTTGGCCATTTCCGCCGCAGTGAAGAACAGGGATCCGACATTCTCCATGAAAATGCGGATGGCGATGGGCAGCAGTGTGACGAAAATCGCGCCGAGGATCGATCCCAGCACCGAGCCCAGGCCGCCGATGATGATCATGGCCAGGTAGTCGATCGACACGATCAGCTGGAACTGCTCGTAGTTCGCGATGCCGAAATAGTAGGTGTAGAGCACGCCGCAGACGCCGGCGTAGAAGGACGAGATCGCGAAGGCGAGCAGCTTGTAGCGGTAGATGTTGATGCCGATGATCTCGGCGGCGATGTCCTGGTCGCGCACCGCCACGAAGGCGCGGCCGATCCGGCTGCGCACCAGGTTCAGCGTCGCCACGATGGCGATCACCGCGAAGAACAGCAGGAAGAAGTACAGCCGGCCCTGGGTGTTGAAGGCGAACCCCAGCAGGCTCGGCCGGTCGACCTCGATGGAGGCCTGGGCGCCGCCCGAAATCGCCGGCACGCGGTTGATCGTCCATTCGATGATGAGCTGGCCGGCCAGCGTGGCGATCGCGAGATAGAGGCCCTTGATGCGCAGGCTGGGCATGCCGACGACGACGCCGATCAGCGCCGCCATCAGGCCTCCCGCCGGCAAGGTGAGCCAGAACGGCAGGCCGAGCTTCACCGCGAGGTTGGCCGCGGTATAGGCGCCGACCGACATGAAGGCGCCATGCCCGATCGAGATCTGGCCGGTGTAGCCCACCAGGATGTTGAGCCCGAGCGCGCCGACGATGGCGATGAAGATCAGGTTCAGGATCGAGAGGTAGTACTCGTGCACCACCAGCGGGACGATCAGCACGAAGATCACCGCGAGCGCGATCACGGTCCATTTGGCGACCGGCAGCGGATAAAGCGCCATGTCGGCGGCGTAGGTCGTCTTGAAGACTCCGGATTCGCGATGGAACATCTAGACTCCGCCGGTGGAGCACGGACCTCCAGGTCCGCTCATGAGCATGCTACGGACCTGGAGGGCCGCCCTCCGATGAGAGAGCACCATCGCCATCACACCCGCTCGATCTGGCGGCGTCCGAAGATGCCGTAGGGCCTGACCATGAGGACCAGGATCATCAGCACGTAGGGCGCGAAGTCCTTGGTGCCGCCGCCGACGTAAGGATCGAGATAACCCGCCGCCAGGCTTTCGACGATGCCGATGATCAGGCCGCCGATCAGCGCGCCGCCGATCGAATCGAGGCCGCCCAGGATCACCACCGGGAACACCTTGAGGCCGACCAGGGCGAGCTGGACGTCGACGCCCAGCATGGCGCCCCACACGATGCCGCCCAATGCCGAGACGATGCCGGCCATCGCCCAGGCAAGCGCGAAGTAGCGCTCGACGTTGATGCCCATGGCCTGCGCCACCTGCTGGTTGTCGGCGACCGCGCGCATGGCCACGCCCATCCGGCTCTTCTTGAAGAACCAGCTGAAGACGATGAAGAAGAGGACGGCGACGACCGCCCCCAGCACCTGGATCGGCGGCAGGGTGGCGGGGCCGATGGTGATCGGCTCGTCGCCGATCGGCAGCGGCAGGGCGCGCGTCTCGATGCCCAGCACCAGCGGTCCCCAGCCGCGCAGCACGGCGGCGACACCGATCGTCGCCATGATCACCGCGACCACCGGGCGGCCCAGCAAGGGCCGCAGCACAACCTTTTCCAGCCCGAAGCCGAAACCGATCATGACCAGGAGCACGGCGGCGATGGCGGCGATCAGCGGCGCCTGGGCGCCCAGCACGGTCACCACGACCATGCCCGCCAGCATGACGAACTCGCCCTGGGCGAAGTTGATGGCGTCGGTCGCCTTGTAGACCAGGACGAAGCCCAGCGCGATCAGCGAGTACATCAGGCCGATCGAGGCGCCGCTCAGCATGAGGGCGAAGAAGAATTCGAGGTCCTCGGACATTCAGAGCACTCCCCCTCCCCATCGCGGAGGCCGTCCGTCGCCGCATGACGGCGACACCTCCCCTTCGCGGACTCCGCGAAGGGGAGGAAGTCGATCTTCCATCATCCACGTCATCAGGCCGCCTTCCGCGCCGGTTCGGCCGCCGCATTGCCGTGGATGGCGATGGTCGAGTTGAGCGTCGACTTGCGGCCATCCTCGAAGGTGATCTCCATGGTGACGTCGACCGACGTCGCTCCGCTGTAGAAGGCCTCGATGACGCTGGCGTACTTCTCGGCGACGAAGCGGCGGCGGACCTTGCGGGTGCGCGTCATCTCGGCGTCGTCGGCGTCGAGCTCCTTGTTCAGGAGCAGGTAGCGCCGGACCTGCTGCACATCCGGCAGCGTCGCGTTGGCCTTGTCGATCTCCGCCCCGATCAGCCCGGCAACCTCGGGCTTGCGGCTGAGATCCATGAAGCTCGTATAGGCGATCCCCTGCTTCTCGGCCCAGGTGCCGACGGTCTGCATGTCGATCGCGATCATGGCCACCACGAACGGCCGCTGGTCGCCGAACGCCACGGCCTCGCGGATGAACGGGCTGAACTTCAGCTTGTTCTCGATGAACTGCGGCGCGAAGGCCGAGCCGTCGGAAAGCTTTCCGACATCCTTGGCGCGGTCGATGATGACCAGGTGGCCCTGCTTGTCGAAGAAGCCGGCATCGCCGGTCTTCAACCAGCCGTCCGACGTGACGGTGTCGCGCGTCACCTCGTCCTGCTTGAAGTAGCCCTTGAAGACGTTGGAGCCCTTCAGCAGCACCTCGCCGCGATCGTCGATCCTGATCTCGGTGCGCGGAATCGGCCGGCCGACGGTGTTGGGGTTGGCCTCGTCGTCGGCCTGGCAGGCGATCAGCGCGGACGCCTCGGTGGCGCCATAGACCTGCTTGAGGTTGATGCCGAAGGAGCGGAAGAACCGGTAGGTGTCGGGCCCCAGCGGCGCGCCGCCGGTGTAGCACCA
>JAEWIV010000364.1 GCA_023386865.1 Pseudomonadota bacterium | reverse complement strand
TGATGGCACCGGTCGCCTACGAGGTCGTGCGCAGCCGCTACGTCCAGCTCGACCAGAATTTCGACCCGGCCTACGTCAACAGGCTGTTCGCCGAGATGCGCGCCGAGGCCGAGGCCGTGGTCAAGGCGGGTGCACCCGAGGCGAAGCTGATCGAGACACGCACCGCCGACATGCGCTATCGCGGCCAGGGCCACGAGATCACCGTCAGCATGCCGCCCGGGGCCTTCGACGCGGCGTCGCGCGAAAAGCTGGTGAAGCTCTACGAGGACGGCTACGCCGCGACCTTCGGCCGGACGATCCCGGGCCTCGATGTCGAGATCATGAACTGGACGCTGCGGCTTGCCGCCGAGCAGCCGGAGCGGCCGAAGGCGCCGCCGCAGCCGGCCGACAAGCCGGCCGCGGCGCGCTCCAGCCGCGCCGTCTATGATCCGGCCGACCAGGACATGAAGGACGTCCAGGTCTATCACCGCGCCGATCTGTCGATCGGCAGCCTCGTGCCCGGTCCGGCCGTCATCGCCGAGGACGAGACGACGACCATTGTCCCCAAAAGCTTCGCCGCCCGGATCAACCCGATCGGCGCCATCCTGATGGAGAAGGTGCAGCCATGAGCTTCAACGATCCGCTCTCTCCCATCCGCCTGCAATTGATGTGGGACCGCCTGATCGCGGTCGTCGAGGAGCAGGCGCTGGCGCTGATCCGTACCGGCTTCTCGACCTCGACGCGCGAGGCCGGCGACCTCTCGGCCGGCGTGTTCGACCTCGAGGGCGCCATGCTGGCCCAGGCGGTGACCGGCACCCCGGGCCACATCAACTCGATGGCCCGCGCGGTACGCCACTTTCTGCAGAAATTCCCGGCGCACACGATGAAGGAAGGCGACATCTTCCTGACCAACGACCCGTGGAAGGGCACGGGCCATCTGCACGACTTCACCTTCGTCACCCCGACCTTCCGGCGCGGCAAGATGGTGGCGATGTTCGCCTCGACCTGCCACGTCGTCGACATCGGCGGCCGCGGCATGACCACCGACGCCCGCCAGGTCTACGAGGAAGGCCTCTACATCCCGCTGATGCGCTTCGCCCGCGAGGGCAAGGTCGACGAGACCCTGGTCGAGATCGTGTCGGCCAACGTGCGCGAGCCGATCCAGGTGGTGGGCGACCTCTACTCGCTGGCGACCTGCAACGAGATCGGCTGCCGGCGCCTGATCGAGATGATGGACGAGTTCGCCATCGACGACCTCGACCGTCTCGGCACGCACATCCTGGAGAAGTCCAAGCAGGCCTCCCTGGAGGCGATCCGCAAGATCACGCCCGGCACCTACAAATACTCGATGCGCGTCGACGGCGCCGACAAGCCGATCGACCTGGTCGCCACCATGAAGATCGGCGCGGACGGCATCGACGTCGACTTCGCCGGCACCTCGGGCGTGTCGGCCTTCGGCATCAACGTGCCGGTCTGCTACACCGAGGCCTATGCCTCGTTCGGCGTGAAGTGCATCGTGGCGCCCAAGGTGCCGAACAACGAGGGCTCGCTGTCGGTGATCCGCGTCACCGCGCCGCCTGACTCGATCCTCAACGCCCAGAAGCCCGCCCCCGTGGCGGCGCGCCATGTCACCGGCCAGATGCTGCCCGACGTCATGTTCGGCTGCCTGCACCAGGCGCTGGGCGGCAACGTGCCGGCCGAGGGCACGTCGTGCCTGTGGAACCTGTTCGCGCTGGGCGGCCCCGGCTCGACCGGCGGCGATCCGTCGGAGACAGTGCACGCCAAGCCGTTCAGCGTCATGAGCTTCCATGCCGGCGGCACCGGGGCGCGGCCGGGCGCCGACGGGCTGTCGGCCACGGCCTTCCCGAGCGGCGTCAAGAACGTGCCGATCGAGGTCAACGAGGCGGTGTCGCCCATCGTGGTGTGGCGCAAGGAGTACCGCCAGGATTCCGGCGGCGCCGGCGAGTTCCGCGGCGGGCTGGGCCAGATCATGGAGGTCGGCACGCTCGACAAGGCGCCGTTTGCGCTCAGCGCCTACTACGACCGCATCGACCATCCGGCGCGCGGTCGCGAGGGCGGCCTCAGCGGCAAGGCAGGCTCGGTGACGCTTTCGTCGGGCAAGGTGCTGCGCGGCAAGGGCCTGCAGGAAGTGCCGTCGAAGGACCGCGTCATCATCGCCATGCCGGGCGGCGGCGGGCTCGGCAATCCGCGCAAGCGGCCGGCCGCCGTCGTCGCCGAGGACGTGCGCCAGGGCTTCATCTCGAGCGAAGCGGCGCGCCGCGACTACGGCGTTGCCGTCAACGACGACGGCACGGTCGACGAAGCCGAGACCGCCAAGCTGCGCGCCGTCGCGGCAGAGTAAGGGAGAGAAACGACATGCGTGTCAGCGCCGGCCTGCCGACCGGGATGGAAGGCTTGACCTATCCCATCCCGTTCTCCGACCCCGAGAACGTCATCAAGATCGCCCAGGCCGCCGAGAAGTTCGGCTACGACTCGGTGTGGGGCAACGACCACATGACGACCCAGAACTACGTGCGCGCCGAGTTCCCGGTGCCGCCGCGCTTCTGGGAGCCGCTGATCACCTATGCCTTCGTGCTGTCGGAGACCAGGACGATCAAGGTCGGCACCGGCGTGCTGGTGCTGCCGATGCGCCACGACATCGTGGTGACTGCCAAGCAGATCGCCACGCTCGACCATTTCGGCAAGGGCCGCCTGGAGGTGGGTGTCGGCATCGGCGCCTATCGAGAGGAGTTCAAGGCGCTGCAGCCCGACGCCAGGATGGACCGCGGCGACATCGTCGACGAGGGCCTCCAGGCGCTGAACCTCTTGTTCAAGGAACGTGTCGCGAGCTTCGACGGCAGATACTACAAGTTCCGTGACGTCGAGCTGTATCCGAAGCCGCTGCAGAAGCACATCCCGATCTATGTCGGCGGCAACAACCCCAACAACATCACCCGCACCGTGAAGTGGGCCGACGGCTGGCTGCCGGCCGGCATGCATGTCGACCGCCTGCGCGCCGGCGTGAAGACACTGCACGAGGAAGCCGAGAAAGCCGGCCGCGATCCCAAGGCCATCGAAGTCTGCCCGCAGTTCATCGTGCATATCGGCAAGAGCAAGCAGGCCGCCGTCGAAAGCTTCCGCAAGAGCCAGATGAACAAGCACCTGGTCTCGCTCGCCAAGTCGACGCTGAAGGGCCAAGGCTCCGCCACGCACGAGGACATCAACCTGATCGGCACGCCGGCCGAGATCGTCGACAAGGCCAACGCCTTCCGCGAGGCCGGAGTCACCCATCTCCTCGGCCTCTACTTCGCCGCCAATTCGGTCCAGGAGTTGATCGACCAGATGCAGATCTTCGGCGAAGAGGTCACGCCCAAGATCAGGTAGACCGGCCCATCCGGGCGCGCGGCCGTCCGGGGAAAAATCGGCTTGTGCATCTGACGAGTAAACGGGCAGACTGACCGAGGCATCGCGGCGGTGGGGTTCGCCGAACCGATACAATCGACCGAGAGACCGGCTGTGGGGCATCTGCGTCCGACGGCGCCCTTGAGCTGCGGGAACCCCAATGACGACCAGCCTGACCTTTCATATGTCCTCCGCTTTCCTGCAGGAGCTGACAGGGTCGTCGACCGGCACGGGCGGGACAGGCACCCAGAACGGAAGCTGGGCCTATCTGTGGAACGAGACGCCGCCTTCGGATGTGGCGGTCTCCCCCCTCCTGGCGTCGGGCGCCACCAACAACTGGACGCCGCTTGTCCTGAACGGCTCGATCTCGAGCAACGTTAGCCTCAGCACCACCGACAACGACTACGAGGTCACGGTCACGCTGACCGACGCGTCGCTGGGCACGGTGTCGTCCAGCTCGATCTATCTCATCGTCCAGAGCGAGAATCCGGCTGCCCACACCGACCTCACCCAGCCGTCGGGCATCGGCAGCAACGTCGGCCAGATCCTGCCCAACTCCCAGAACTGGAACTACAGCTACGCGGCGTTCGAGGTGACGTTGACGAACGCCTCGTCGGACCTCGGCGACCTGACGGCCATACCGGGCTTTGCCTGGAACATGGCGGTCAACATCAAATACGACGACAGCACCGGCCAGTCGCGCGGCCTGGGCATAGCCGGGCAGTCGTTGACGACCACGCTCAGCAACCACAACGCGGCCGCCACGCAGCACTATCCGACGTCGAGCAGCGGGACGCCCTACAGTCCCCTGGACGGCCAGATCTCGATGGTCAACTCGCCGTCGAACAGCACGTTCGGTCCGAGCGCCTATCCGACCAGCGAGTGGAGCTCCTATCTGTCGGCCGTCGGCGGCATGTCGAACATCACGCTGTCCGGCATGACCAACGGGGAGCCCGACGCCAACGGCGTCTGGCACAACGCCCAGTACTATTCCTACAACCTCTCGACCACGAACCTCGGCGCCGGCGCGTGGGGCAGTGCCGGCACCTATTTCGTGTTCAGCCCCAACACCATCAGCCAGACCCAGGGCTACATCCTGATCAGCCAGGCCACGCTGCAGTCCAACATGTACGCGGCCGGCCAGGGCACGATGACGATCTGGGAAGACAGCCAGTTCCAGAATCCGTTCGAGGTGCCGGGCAGCGCACCCAACGGCCAGGCGCAAACCAACGTGATCGGCACGTCGGCCAACAACCAGTGGGGCAATATCCTCACGCCGTTCTTCACCGGCTTCACCGCGGGCTACTGGGGAACCCAGTCGCAATCGCCGAACACGATGATGCCGACGGCATCGTCGGCGACCAATCTCGCCGGCGGCACGATCGATCTCAACACGACCCTGAACTGGTCGCCGGCTTACGCCTTCGACGTCAACCGCGTGGCCGGGACCACCCCGAGCTACCAGCACAATGACTGGTGGTCGCAGCAGTTCTTCAACGATTCGAACATCTACGGCTCGGCCTTTTCCGACAACCTGTCGGTCGGCCTGACGACCGGCCCGCTGATCCCGCTGTCGCAACCCGACGGCGCCAAGCTCAACGTCGGCAACATCGATCTTTATGTCTATGGCTCCTCGGAGACGCCCAATCCCTCCTACTTCGTGCCCGTCGCGACCTCGGTCTACCTCCCCCTGCCGGGCGGCCAGAGCGACTACCTGACGCTGACGACAGGCAACGCCACGATGACCGGCCCGCAGCTCATCGTGTCGGGCCAGACCGCCGGCCTGTTCCCCGAATCGACGCTCGGTGTGCAGCTCGGCCTCTATCAGGGCAACGGCCAGTTCACCTACGTGCCGCTGACGCCGGCCAGCAACTCCAATACCGGCCAGACCGACTACTGGCAGAACTTCAACCTCAGCAATAATGGCGGGACGTGGACCGCCACGTCGGGCGGGCCCAACGTCGAGGGCACGTTCATCATCAACAATATGCCGATCTCGACGTCGGCGACGGCGAACCAGGTCTACTGGTACCAGCTCGTCTTCACCGACACGGGCGGCGACCAGAAGGTCTACAACTTCTACGCCACGCAGGGCACGGGCGGCACCCTCGACATGGGCGCCACCGACTTCGCCGCCGATGGCGGGGCGACCTACAGCCCGGTGACGACGGCGGCCAATCAGACGAACCTCGTGCTCAATCCGGCGGTGTCCATGCCGGTGAGCATGCTGGTCTTCGACTACAATTCGCAGTTCTCGGCCAAGCCGGCGGCGCCGGTTGGCGGCACCCTGTCGGGCAGCGCGTTCACCCCGTTCGACGGCCAAACCGGCATCGGCATCACCGGCAACAAGTACGCCACCGGCGCCGAGGCGGATGCCCCGACCGTCAACATCACGACCGGCAGCAACATCGCTTTCGGCTGGACCGGATACAACAACGACCCGTCGACCAACCAGAACGGAGCCACCGCGGGCTGGACGACGGCCTTCACCAACAAGATCGTCGCCAACAACACCGCGTTGGTCACCATCTTCGAAGGCGCGACACAGATTGCCCAAGTGCAGGCGACGGCGGATCTGGACGGCCAGTGGTTGACGACGGCCGACCCGCAGCAGTTCGGCAACGGCACCTACACGGTGACGATGCAGGAGTACCTGCCGGGCGGCACCACGGTCTTCGGGGCCGGCACGAGCGCCGCCGCGCCCTCGAGCGCCGCTCTCACCTTGAATGTCAACCTGAGCCAGCTCGCGCTGCAGGAGACTGCGGCGGGGGACGCCCTGCAGTTCGCCCCGCACGGCAGCCTCGGCGACGGTGCCGGCAACTGGCTGCATTTCGATCCCGTGGCGGGCACCCAGCTCGCGCAAGGCGCGCAGCTGCTGCTCTATGCCACGACGGCGGACGGCACCCTCGTCGGACGCGACGGCACGATCGGCGGCAGCGTCTCGATCGCCGATGCGACGCTCGCCAGGCTGGGCTCGATGAGCAGCGACGGCGGCATCGAGCTCCTGAAGCTCGGCCAGACGCTGTTCCTGCCCGACGACCAGCAGCTCCATTTCGCGCTGTTGAACCCGGACGGCACGATCGCCGCTCGGCCCGACGTGCAGATCACACCGCAGAGCAACAGCTCGATGCTCGTGAGCGGGGCCGGCCTGTCGTTCATGGTCACCGTCGACAACGGCCTGAACCACCAGGACTATCTCGCCTCCGACCAGCGCAGCAGCAATCTCCCGGTGGTCTACCTGACCCAGGGCGAGACGATCCATGTCGAGGTGGCCGGCAGCGCCAAGAACGCCAACACCGTGCATTTCGTGCGCTTCGACTACGACCACGACAGCAACACGATCGTGGGCGTGGGCGGCGTGGCCTATGGCAATACCGACGCCTTCCGCGCCGCCGTCCAGGCCAACTGGGACGCGAACTTCGCGGTCCAGAACGGCAACGGCACCTTCCATGTCAGCCAGGACTGGTCGGTCGGCGGCAAGCAGGGCTTCTACGCGCCGGTGCTGGTCACGCCGAACGGCGACATCTTCGTGCCCGGCACCGCCAACATCGACGGCCGCGTGCATGTCCAGACCTACGGCGAGAACGTCTTCGCCTTCGAGGACGTCCGCGCCGACCATGGCGGCGACTTCGACTACAACGACATGGTGGTCAAGCTGTCGGTGCTCTGAGGTTCAGGGGTTACAGCGCCACCGTCGCGAACCATTCCACCTGGTCCTCGAACTCGGCCATGCTGTCGGCCGGGATCATGAGGGCGCAGGCATGGTCGACGCCGATCTTCCCGAGGCCGTCGATCTTCTCGAGGATGAGATCGGGCGAGCCGACCAGGTTGGCCACGACCTGCTTGGTGAGGTCGCGGCCGGTATAGGCGAGCGACTTGCGGTGGGCGACCAGCCCCGACTCCATGTAGCGGCGCTCCGCCTCCTCGGCGGTCCTGGCGATGGTCAGCGAGAACTGAGGCGCGATCTCGATCTCCCCGGGATCACGACCGAGCTCGGCAGCGCGCGCCTTCAGCTTCTTGATCCGCTCCTCGAGCTCGGGCCACGGGCGCCAGCCGGGCAGCCAGCCCGTGGCGATGCGTGCGGCGCGTTCGACGGTCTCCATGTTGTGGCCGCCGACCCACAGCGCGAACGGATCGGCCTTGGGCTTGGGATACATCTCGACGTCGCGCACGGCGTAGTACTTGCCCTCGTGGGTCACCCGCCGCTCGGTGAACAGCCGGCGCATCAGCTCCAGCCCCTCGTCCATCATCTCGCCGCGCCGCGCCTTGGGCGCGAGCCTGGGCGCCCAGGCGGCGAACTCCTCGCGATAGGCGCCGACTCCCAGCGCCAGCACCAGGCGGCCGTTGGCGAGCTGGTCGATGGTCGCCGCCTGCTTGGCGAGCCAGAACGGATCGCGCATCGGCAGCACGGCCAGCGCCGTGCCGACACGGATGCGGCTGGTGGCGGCGGCGCAGAACGACAGCACCGTCAGGACCTCGTAGAAGTTCGGCGCCTTGTCGGAAAACAGCTCGCGCACGTAATGCTGGCTGGTGATGTGGTCGTTGCCCCACACCGAATCGTAGCCGAGCTTCTCGCAGAGCTGCGCCATGCGCACGAAATCGCCAGGCTCGACAAAGGGAATGGGATACATCACGCCTTCGAAGCCGGTCGGCAGGCTGATGCTGAACTTCATGCCGTCTTGGCCCTATCGTCGAACGGCGGCCAGGGCCGCGGCGATCGACGGCGCATCGTCCATGCCGCCGATCACGACCTCGTCGAGGCCGATGGCGCGATACTCTTCGAGCTTGGCGCGCACCTGGTCGGAGGTGCCGCAGGCGGCGTGGCGGCGCACGACGTCGTCGCTGACCAGGCGGTCGACCTCCGTCCAGTTCTCGGCGGCATAGGCGGCAGCGAGCGCCGCCTGGTCGAGCTTCGCACCGGACAGGCGGATGTTCTCGGCATGGTGGGCGCCGCGCAGCACGAATCCGATCGGCCGGCGGATCGGATCGATGCCTTCCTTCTCCGTGGCGCCGAGCTTGGTATAGACGATGCCGACCTTCCGGAAGCCCGGGTTGACGCTGGCCGCCTCGGCCAGGCAGGCCTCCACGAAAGGCGGCGAGGTGGCGGCAGAGATCAGCACGCCGTCGCTCTCGCGCCCGGCGAGCTTCAGCATGCGCGCGCGGGAGGCCGCCAGCACGATCGGCACCTTGCGGCCGCCATTGGCCAGACGCCGGCCGGAGACACGGAACATCTGGCCCTGGAAATCCGCCATCTCGCCCGCCAGCAGCGTGCGGCAGATCTTCACCGTCTCGTCGATGCTGACCAGCGGCTTGGTCGCCTCCAGCCCCGCCGCCTTGAGATCGGCCGGCGCGCCGGCGCCCAGGCACAGAATGACGCGGCCGGGATACATCTCTTCGAGGGTCGCCGCCGCCATGGCGATGAACACCGGATGCACCGAATAGGGGCTCATCGCCATCAGCGCGATCTTCATGCGTCGGGTGGCGCCGAGGGCCAGCGCCGCCATGGTGATGGGATCGCGCAGATAAAGGTGACAGGCGATCCACAGGGTCGACGCGCCGCCCTCCTCCGCCGCCCTGGCCTGCGCCGGAATGTCGGTGACCGGTGCGCGCCCGTCCATCGAAATGCCGTACTCAGCCATGCGCGAAACCGTAGGTGTCTTTCAGGGCGGCCAGAAGCTCGGGCAGCCCGCCTTTCACCAGCGGCGGCTCGGGTAGCGCCGTTTCGATCGGTCCCGGATCTTTCAGGCCGCTTGCGGTCAGCAGCGCCACGCAACGCTCGTGCGGTGCGATGGTCCGGTCGGCGCGCAGGCGCTCGATGGCGGCGAAGGGCGCGACCGAAGATGCTTCCGGCCAGATGCCTTCCTTGGCGGCGAGCGTCACGACCCAGCGGCGCAGGTCGTCATCGTCGATCGTGACGGCCGCACCGCGCGAACGGCGCAGCACGTCGAGTGACTGCACGGTGGCCTGGGCGGCGCCGATCGAAGTCGCGATCGAGGGTGCGTTGCGCGGCACCTCGGGCGGCATGGCATCGCCGCTCGCCATCGCCGCGGTCAGCGAGCCCGAGACTTCGGCGGCGACGAAACGTGGCGTGCGATCGATCCAGCCGAGCGCCTTCAGGTCCTCGAAACCCTTCCACATGCCGAACAGCGCATCGCCGTAGCACACCGGCAGCACGCACCAGTCCGGCGGGTTCCAGTCGAAGGCCTCGGCGATCTCGTAGGGGATGGTCTTGTAGCCTTCCATGCCGTAGGGATTGCTGCCGACGCCGGGGCCGAAGAACGGCGAGGTCGGATCCCAGCCGAACTCGCGCACGCCCAGCGACTGCAGGCGCCAGCGATCGGCCTTGTCGGTCACCTTCACCACCATGGCGCCGTAGGCCCGCATCTGCAGCATCAGCGGACCGGCCGAGCCCACGAAGGTGAAGACGATGCAGGGCAGGCCGGCCTTGGCGGCGTAGGCGGCCGCGGCGGCACCGGCATTGCCCGAGGAGCTCGAGGCGATGACCTTGGCGCCGAAGCATTTCGCCATGGTGAGCGCGCCCGAAGCCAGCCGGTCCTTGAACGACCAGGTCGGATTGCGCGACTCGTCCTTGATCCAGACGTCGCCGAGACCGAGGTTGGGCGCCTCGAGGAGCGGCGTGTCGCCCTCGCCCAGGCTCACCGCATCGCGGGCCGCGGCCGGCAGGAAGGCCTCCCATCGCCACATCGATCGTGGCCGCCGCTGCAGATCGTTGCGGCCGATCCCAGTGCCGGGTGCGGCGTCGTAGGCGACGGTGAGATTGGCGGGAGCACGGGCCGATCGACAGGCCGGGCAATCGTCGGCGAAACGGTCGACCGCATAACGGGCGCTGCACCGGACGCAGATCAGCGCGCTGGGAGAAGGCATTTTTCGAGCTTACCGAGTTTCGGGTGGTGCCTCCAATCGGCCAGTGCCAAGGTGCGGCAATTCGACAGGAGATTTGCGATGGCATTGGGTCGTCTCGGCGTCTGGTACTCGACGGACAAGCTCAACGGAGCTCAGCTCGGCGACCTCGCGAAAGCGGTGGAAGGCAACGGCTACTCGGCATTGTGGTATCCCGAATCGCGCGGCTACGAATCGATGTCGCTGGCGGGCTACCTGCTGTCCAAGTCGAGCAAGCTCGTGATCGGCAGCTCGATCGCCAACATCTACGCCCGCGATTCCTACACCGCCAAACGAGCCCTGATTTCGTTGAACGACTGGCACGGCGGGCGCTTCATTCTGGGCCTCGGGGTCAGCCACATTCCGATGGTCGAAGGCGTGCGCGGCCATCGCTACGACAAGCCGATCCCGGCCATGCGCGCCTATCTCGACGGCATCAACAAGGACGCGCCCGAAGGCCTGCCGGTGGTCGTGGCGGCGCTCGGTCCCAAGATGCTGGCGCTCAGCGCGGAAAAATCTCGCGGCGCCGTTCCGTATAACGTTACACCCGGCCACACCAGGCAGGCGGCCGCGATCCTCGGCCCGAAGAAGTGGCTGGCGGTCGAGCAGAAGGTCACGATAGAGACCGATGCCGCCAAGGCGCGCGCGCTCGGTCGCAAGGAGCTGGCGCGTTACATGGTGCTGCCGAACTACCGCAACAACTGGCTGCGCGAGGGCTTCACCGAAACCGATCTCGCCAATGGCGGCAGCGACCGTTTCATCGACGCCATGTGCCTGTGGGGCGACGCCGACACCGTCAAGAAGGGCCTGCGCGCGCATTTCGAGGCCGGCGCCACGCATGTCTGCCTGCAGCCGGTGCACGCCGACGGCGACTTCGCCGCGCGCGATCGCATGCTGGCGGCGCTGGCCGATACATAACCGTTGTCGCCCTGAGCGTAGCGAAGGATCTCATCGCCGCTTGCAATCGGCATGAGATCCTTCGCAGCGCTCAGATGACTGAAGGAGGAAAGAATGGAATTCGGCATCGCGCTGCCGACGGCGGCGGACTCCTGGAAGGTCACCAAGGAAGCCGAGGAGCTGGGCTTCACGCACGCCTGGTTCTACGACACCCAGATGTTGAGCGCCGACTGCTTCGTCGCAATGGGGGCGGCGGCAGTGAACACCAAGCGCATTCGTCTCGGCACCGGCGTGCTGGTGCCGTCCAACCGCATCGCTCCGGTCACGGCCAATGCCCTGGCGACGCTGAACCAGCTCGCTCCCGGCCGCATCGATTTCGGCGTCGGCACGGGCTTCACGGCGCGACGCGCCATGGGCTTCGGCGCCATCAGGGTCAAGGACATGGAGACCTACATCCATCAGGTCTATGGCCTGCTGCGCCGCGAGACCGTCGACTTCGAGATGGAGGGCCAAAGGAAGAAGATCCGCTTCCTCAATCCCGAGTTGCCGCTGTTCAACACCAGGGATCCGATCGCGCTGCATCTCTCCGCCTTCGGCCCGCGCACCCGGGCGCTCACGGCCAAGCTCAAGGCGGGCTGGATCGACTTCGTCGGCAAGGTCGAGAACGGCATCAGGGAGGTCGAGGCGATGCGCGAGGCCTGGAGCACGGCCGGCCATGCGCTCGGCGATCTGCAGGCGACCGCCTTCGCCCTGGGTTGCGTGCTGAAGGACGGCGAGCCTGCCGGTTCGGCACGGGCGATGGCGCAGGCCGGCCCGCGCGCCGCCGTGATGCTGCATCGCGCCGCCGACGAGGCGCTGGCCGGGCTGGCGCCGGGCGTGACCATGCTGTCGACGCCGGAGATCAAGTCCTACATCGAGCTGGCACGCGGTTTCGAGCCCAAGGACGCCCCCTATCTCGAGAACCATCGCGGGCACCTGATGTTCGTGAAGGAAGAGGAGAAGAGGTTCGTGACGGCCGACCTGATCGCCAACACCTCGTTCACCGCGGGCGAGGCGGAGATCAAGAAACGCATCGAGGCGCTACGCGGCGCGGGCTACACCCAGTTCACCATCCAGCTGGTGCCGGGCCACGAGTCGGCGCTGGCCGACTGGGCGAAAATCCGCAAGGCGTTTGCCTGACCCCTCATCCTCTTCGCCCCAAGCGGGAGAGGAGCATGAGTCAGAGGCTCAGATTGAATGCAATCGAGATGCGCTCGGCGGTGCCGTGGTACGGCCGCACCTGATGCATCACCCAGGACGGGAACATCACCAGTCGGCCCGCCTTGGGCCGAAACCGCTCGGTGGCGCCTCCCGTCAGGCCACCCGGCATGGCGTAGCCGAGGTGCGGCGCGTTCATCGCCGGCAACGGCCCGCGCGGATCCATGAACTCGAGCTCGCCGCCGAGCGTCGGATCGCCGTCGATGCCGCCATCGTCGACGTAGTAGACACCCGACCAGAAGGCGCCCGGGTGGGAATGGAACTCGTTGGCATGGCCGCTGCGATTGACGTTTGCCCACATGTTGCCGTGCCAGGTAACCGCGAAGTAGCCCGGGTGAGGGCCGCTGCCGACGTTTCCCTTCCGATCGGTCGTGACGCGGTTGGCGACGTTGCGCCCGACGGCGAGCAGCTTGATCGCCGGGGCGCCGCCCCAGCGATCCATGTCCCAGCTCGACTGCCAGCCGCCGACGTTGGAGTGCTGGGTGCTGGGATGGCTCCTTTCGCGCTCGCAGATCACGCGGCGCAAATCGCCGTTGAGCGTCGCTGCCTCGGGTACATCGAAGGTGACGACTGGAGTCGCAAACAGCGGAACTATTTCGGGCGCGGCACTGCTCATCTGAGGGGAAATTGTGCAGTTACACTTACAACCGCACTTTATATTTCGGCAGTCCGTCTATGCGCATTCGTCGACTTCAACTTTTCGAGAGAGCACAGCAAGTGAAGCCGTCAAGGGTCGGCAAAAGGCCGGATGACCTCGTCGCCGAAGCGCGTCAGGCTCTCCTCCAGGTTCGGCATGAAGGGGCCGACCGGCAGGACGATGCGGTCGACGCCGCGGCGCCGGCGATCCTCGATGGCGGCTCGGGGCTCCACCGTCGAGCTGGGCAGCAGGTCGGGGCAGCCGGCAATCATCTCGATGGCTGCGGGATCTCGGCCGGCTTCCGCCGCCGCCCGGCGGGCGACATCGAACAGCGGAAAGGTATCGACCTGTGCGCCGACAGACGGGAAGAACCCGTCACCCAGGCGGCCGGCCCGCCGCGCCGCCGCCTCGGAGTGGCCGCCGACGACGATGGGCACGCGGCCGACCGGCTTGGGATTGCAGCTCACTTCCTTGAAACGGACGAACTCACCCGAGAAAGTTGCACCGTCCGCGGCCCATAGAGCCTTCATGGCGGCGATATATTCATTGGCCCGCCGGCCGCGGCGCTCGAACGGCACGCCCATTGCCTGGAACTCCTCCTTGAGCCAGCCGACGCCGATGCCGAGCTCGAACCGCCCGCCGCTCATGTAGTCGAGGGTGGCGACCTGCTTGGCCAGGACCAGCGGGTCGCGTTGCGGCAGGATGACCACGCCGGTCAGGAAGCGCAGCCGGGTCGTGACGGCCGCGGCATAGGCAATCCAGATCAGGGGATCGGGAAAAGTACCGGTGCGGCCGACCGGCAGGCGGCCGGTCGCCGAGTAGGGGTAGGTCGAAGTGTAGTTGTCGGGAAAGACCACATGGTCGACCGCCAGGACCGAATCGAAGCCGGCCGCCTCGGCGAGCCGCGCCAGCCTCGCCGCACCGGCGAAATCGGGAAAGGTGTTGTTGCCGAAGTGCAGGGCGAACTTCATGGCGTCACCAGCCCAGATCGCGGCGGAGGCGCGCCGCAGTCTCGAGGTGCCGGTCATGGTCGCCGGCAAAGCGCAGCACGATGTGTGTAGCGCCGGCGTCGGCATAGGATTTCAGCCAGGCTGCCGCCTCTGCCGCGGGACCGGCAAAACTTTTCTGCCGCCTGCGCGTCTCCAGGGGATCGACGCCGTAATATTCTTGCAGATAGGCGTTGAGCTTGTCGTCGGCCCGTTTGACGTCGTCGTCGATCGAGAGCGTGCAGTACATCGCCGGCGTGAGGTTCGACGGATCGCGGCCCGCTGCCTTTGCCGACGCGACCACCTCCGCCCATTCCGGCGCGTACTCCTTGGCCAAAGGCGTATTGGGGAACCAGCCGTCGAAGAACTTGCCGACGCGTTCGCGCGACGCCTTGACCGCGCCCGCCAGCCAGATCGGCGGCCCGCCGGGCCGATGCGGCGTCGGGCCGAGCACGCTCGCTTCGACTTTCCAGCGCCCCTCCGCTCCCGGCTTCGGCCAGGTGACCGGCTTGCCCGTCCACAGCGCCCGGCACAACGCCATTCCCTCGACCAGGCGGCCGACACGCTTGTCGAACGGCACGCCCGCTGCCGTGAACTCGGCACGGATGTTGGGCACGTCGGACGCGATGCCGATGCCCAGGATCACGCGCCCCTCCGCGATGCGGTCCAGCGTCGCCACCTGCTGGGCCAGCACGACAGGATTTCGCAGAGCAGGCAGCAGCACGGCAGTACCGAGCTCGGGCTTCCGGGTGCGGGCGGCGACGGCGGCCAGCAAGGTCAGCGGATCGTGGCGCGGCCGCGCCAGCAGCGAGTCGCCGACCCACAAGGAATCGTAGCCCAGCCCTTCCGCCTTCTCGGCGAGCGCCAGCAGCGATGCCGTCTCGTCGCGTCCTTCCATCACCCGCTCGCGCGTCGGCAGCAGGTAGCCCACTTTCGGCATGGCGTTTCCTCACGTCGATCTTTCGTTGATATAGTTTGCGCGTTGGGCGGAGGAAACGGCAATGAAATTGGGCCTGTCGATCGGCTATTCGCGCGCGCACCTCGACATTCCGGTCAAGCTGGTGCAACGCGCCGAGGAGCTGGGCTACGATTCGGTCTGGACCGCCGAAGCCTACGGCTCCGATGCCGTCACACCGCTTGCCTATCTCGCCGCCCTCACCAAACGAATCAAGCTCGGCACCGGTATCATGCAGCTGGCGGCGCGGACACCGGCCAACGCCGCGATGTCGGCGGCGACCGTCGACGCCATGGCGGGCGGCGGCCGGTTCATCGCCGGTCTCGGCGTTTCGGGCCCGCAGATCGTCGAGGGCTGGTACGGCGAGCCGTGGGGCAAGCCCTACTACCGGATGAAGGATTACGTCGCGATCATGCGCAAGATCTTCAAGCGCGAGGGGCCCGTGACGCACGACGGCAAGGAATACGCCCTGCCCTACACCGGCCCCGGCGCCATGGGCATCGGCAAGCCGCTGAAGTCGATCCTGCACATGAACCCCGACATCCCGATCTACCTCGCGACCGGCAACGAATCGACGGTCAAGCTCACCGCCGAGATCGCCGACGGCTGGCTGCCGATGGGCTTCATGCCGGGCGCCATGGACGAGTACCGGCCGTGGCTCGAGGAAGGGTTTCGGCGTGCCGGCAACGGCAAGAGCATGAAGGACTTCGCCATCACCGCCTCGGTGCATGTCGAGGTCGAGAACGACGTCAAGGCGGCGCTGGCCAGGCTGAAGCCCGAAGTGGCGCTCTATGTCGGCGGCATGGGCCACAAGAACAAGAACTTCCACAACGACATCATGGTGCGCCGCGGCTTCGGCGACGCGGCCAAGCGTATCCAGGAACTCTATCTGGCGCATCGCAAGGACGAGGCGATCGCCGCGGTGCCCGACGAATGGGTCGACATGAAATCGCTTGTCGGTCCGGCCTCGCGAATCCGCGAGCGCTACCGCGCCTGGGAGGATTGCGGCGCCGATACCATCAGCGTGCGCTCGCGCCAGCCCGAGGCCATCGAGGTCATGGCGCAGGCGGCGCGCCTCAACTGAAGGAGAGTTTCATGAAAGTCGGAGTCTTCGCGACGTTCATGTCGCCCCAGGCGACGCCCCGGATGATCACGGACTTCGGCCGACGCGCCGAGAGTGCCGGCCTGGACTCGATCTGGATGGGCGAGCACGTGGCGCTGTTCGACAAGAACACCTACGGCTACCCCGGCTCCAAGGACGGCCGCATCCCCGTGCCGGAAGGCGGCGGCATGCTCGACGTCACGGCGACCTTCGGCTTCCTCGCCGCAGCGACCAGCAAACTCCGACTCGGTACCGGCGTCGCCCTCGTGCCGCAGCGCAACCCGATCTACACGGCCAAGGAGATGTGCACCCTGGACTGGCTCAGCGACGGGCGCATCGACTTCGGCATCGGCGTCGGCTGGAACAAGGAAGAAGTCGAGGCCTGCGGCTACCGCTGGGAAGACCGCGGCAAGCGTTGCGATGAATTCCTGGAAGTGATGCGCCGGCTGTGGACCGAGCCGGTGGTCGACTTCAAGGGCAAGTGGGTGAAATTCGAGACCATGCGGCTCGATCCCAAGCCGATCCAGAAACCGCACGTGCCGATCATCGTCGGCGGCTATGCCGACGCCGCCTTCGCCCGCGCCGTGAAGTTCGGCGCCGGCTGGTACGGCTTCAATCTCGATCCGACGCGCACCAAGGGAATGCTGGACAAGCTCGATGCCGCCTTCGCCAAGGCCGGCCGCAAGCGCGATTCCAAGTACGAGATCATCATCACGCCGCCGATGAACATGGCGCCGGACCACGTCAAGCAATACGCCGATCTCGGTGTGCATCGGCTGATCCCGAACCTCGGCAGCCAGCGTCCCGACAAGGTCGACGAGCGCCTGCCGGAGATCGAGAAGGTGGTACGGCTCGCGGCGTGAGCCTTCCTCTCCTTCGCGGACTCCGCGAAGGGGAGGAAGTCAGAGTCCGAGCCTGTACACCCGGTTCGCCGTGCCGCTGAAGATCGCCTTCTTCTCGGCGGCGGACACGCCGGCGGTCAGGCGCTTGAACATGTTCCACAGCGCCGGCATGCCGACGCCCATCTTCTCGACCGGGTAGTTGCTCTCGACCATGCAGCGGTCGGGACCGAACAGGTCGATGCAGGTCTTCACGTACGGGCCCCAGTAGCCGGCAAGCGCTTCGGATGACGGGGGCGCCGGCAGCTTGCCGTAGTCGTAGGCGGCGAGCCGCATGGTGACGCCGCCGAGCTTCACCGAAACGTTGGGACACTTGGCGAGCTCGGTCATCGACGCCTTCCAGTTGGCGAAGACCTCGTCCTTCTTGCCGGCATAAGGGCCGTAACCCAGCGGCCCGCCCATGTGACACATCACGATGCCGGCGCCGGGAAAGGCGCGCGCCAGGTCGACGACCTCGCCGAGCTGGGGATGGAACACCCAGGCGTCGAGCACCAGGCCGAGCCGCTCGAGCTGCTTCATGCCGGCGCGGACCTCGGGCCGCCTGTATTCGCCGGGGCCGGACACGCCGTGACTGTTGCCGATGATGGGATCGGCGTCCCAGCCGCCGGAGTAGCGGATGCCGCGGAAGCGACCGCCGCCGGCCGCGATCTCGGCCTCCAGCACGGCGGCCACTCGATCGCCCAGCGAGAGATCGGCGTATCCGACGATGCCGCGGCAGATGCGCGCCGGCCCGTAGGTGCCGCTGTCGCTCATGGCGGCGACGCCGGCCACGAACTCGACCTCGCCCACAGGCTTCATCTCCTCGGGGCCGCGGCTGCGGTACATCGAGCGACATTCTTCGAACACGGTGGCCACGATGTTGTGGCCGGTGTTCAGGTCGGCCAGCAGCTCATCGAGCAGATAGCGAAACCGCCCGAAGTCCCACAGGTGATGGTGGGTGTCGACGATCGGCAGCTCCGGCTCGAGGATCGGCTCGATCTCTGCCTTGGCGTGCCAAGCGTCGTCGGGCTTGTAGATGCGGCCGAAGCGCGTCGGCTCGTTGCGATCGCGCGCGCCGCTCTGGAGCATCGAGCCCAAGCCCGATGTGGTTTCCTTTGCCATGACCGTCAGCCCTCCGCGATCAGGCGCGCCAGCGCCGCGGGCTCGCTCAGCATCGGATAGTGGCCGGTGTCGAGCTCATGCCAGCGGCCCTTCAACTTCTCGCAGCAGCGGCGCTGATGGGCGACCGGCGGATTGGTGCTCTGCTTGCACCAGATCACCGAGGCGTTCCATGACTGGTCCCAGAAGCGCTCCAATTTCACCGGCTGGGTCATGGCGGCGATGGGATGCATGGTGCAGCGCTCGATCGCCCAGGCGCGCATCGCCGGATCGAGATCCTTGAACAGGCGGTTCTCGAAATCCTGGCGCGACGGTCCGCTGGTGAGCTCGGTGTTGACCGCGGTCGGTCGCTTCACGATGTCGGGCAGCGCCTCGCCGTTCATCAATGCCAGCGCATCGGCGAACACCACGCGGGCCACCCGCTCGCGGGCGAGTTCGGCTGCGCGCGCCATCACCATGCCGCCGGTGCTGGTGCCGGCCAGCACCACGTCCTCGAGGTCCTCGTAGAACAGCAAGTTGGCGACCTCCTCGGCGTGGCTCTCGGTGGTGATGCCGGCGCGCACCTGGCCCTTGCGCTCGGCGCAGCCGTCGAGGGTCGGCGCGAATACGCGATGGCCCTTGGCCAGGAGCTGCTCGACAGTGGGTTTCCAGATCCAGCCGCCCTGGTAGGCGCCGTGGATCAGCACGAACGTGGTCATCGCTGTTCCCCCTTCACCTTCACACCGGCGAACTGCTCGAAGATCTTCACGACCGCCGAACCGTCCTGCTTGTTGAGCCCTTGCGCGCGGGCCATCTGATAGACCTGCTGGCTGACGTTCGCGAGCAGCACCGGCACGCCGAGGCGCTTGGCGAACGCGGTCTCGAGCTCCTGGTCCTTGTAGGAGATGTCGATCGTGCCGCCGGGCTCGTAGTCGCCCTTGAGGATGCGGGGCACGCGCAGCTCCCAGGCGGCGCTGGCGCCGGTCGAGACCTTAACCACCTCGTAGATCGTTTCGGGATCGAGCCCCGCCTTGACGCCCAGCACCAGCGCCTCGGCCACCGCCACGGTGTTGACCTGCACCAGCATGTTGTTGACCAGCTTCATGGCGAGCCCGCTGCCCAGCGGGCCGACGTGGAAGGTGCGGTTGCCCATCGCCTCGAACAGGTCCTCGCATCTGGCGACCGTGTCCTTGTCGCCACCGACGATCACCGACAGCTCGCCCGACTGCGCCCGGCCGGTGCCGCCGCTCACCGGCGCGTCGACCATGGCGATGCCCTTGGCCTTCAATTGCTCGGCGATTTCGCGCGCGGCGAAGGGATCGATGGTCGACATGCAGACCACGATGTGGCCGGGCTTGGCGCCCTTGATGATGCCGCGCTCGCCCGCGATCACTTCTTTCGCCTGATCGGTGGTCTCGACGATCAGGATGGTGCGCTCGACCGCGGCCGCGACCGCCTCGGCGTTGCCCGCGAGCTCGGCGCCCTTGGCGCGCACCGCGGCGGTCTTGCTCTGGTCGATGTCGTGCACCACCAGCTTGTGGCCGGCTTTCGCGAGATTGAGCGCCATCGGCCCGCCCATGGCGCCGAGCCCGATGAATCCGACCTTGCCGGCCATGCGTTTCTCCGTTGGTTGTCGATGCTAGACGCCGCCCGTGACGTCGATGGTGAGGCCCGTGACGAAATCGGCGTCGGACGAGGCGAGGAAGCAGATCACGTTGGCCTGGTCGGCCGCCTCGGCGACGCGGCGCAACGGCGTGCGCTCGATCTCCTCGGCCTGCGATGACTGCGAGCGCTTCTCCCAGTGCGGCCGGATGCGCTCGGTCAAGGTGATCGAGGGCGCGATCGCATTGACGTTGATGCCGTCGGGCCCGAGCTCGAAGGCGAGCTTGCGGGTGAAGGCGATGATGCCGCCCTTGGCGGCGGCATAGGCGCTGGAGCTGTTGAAGCTGAGGCCGCGTCCGGCGATCGACGCCAGGTTGACGATCTTGCCGCTGCGCTTCCTCTTCATCACCGGAATGATCGTGTGGGTGCAGAGGAAGGTGGCGTCGAGATTGAAGGCGATGAGCTTCTGCCAGTCGGCGAAGCTCAGCTGCTCGGTGGTGGCCTGCGGGTTGGCGATCACCGTGCTGCCGCCCACGGCGTTGACCAGGATGTCGATGCCGCCGTGGTGCTGCGCCGTGCGGGCGATCAGCGTCTCGACCTGCTGCGGGTCGAGGGCGTCGATCAGCTCGCCCTGCACCTTGCCGCCCGACTGGCCGGCGGCCTGCTTGAGCGACGGCACGGCTTCGTCGAGATGGCCTTGGTGGTTGTCGGCGACGATCACCGTGGCGCCCTCGCTCACCATGATCTTCGCGGTGGCGCGGCCGATGCCGTTGGCGCCGGCGGTGATCAGCGCCACCTTGTTCTTGAAGCGCATCAGATCACCTTGCGCACGATGTGATGGCGGTTGGTGGTGAAAGGGCGCACTTCGGACGGCCAGCGCCCCTTCTCGCCGGCTTCCGCCCATTCCTTGCTGAGCAGCACGTCGGGGCTGTCGATCTCGTAGATCGCCATGTAGGTCGGGGCGCCCGCGCCGTCGAGCACCTTGCGCTCGCCGCCGATGTTGAAGGCGGCGGGCTCGGTCTTCATGCGCGTGACGCCGCGCACGCCCGGCACCTTGGAGAGCAGCGGCACGTGCTCGGTGTCGTAGACCTCGTTGAACAGCGCCTCCTTGTCCTTGGCGACGTCCATGCTGACGATGAACAGGTACTTCGCGGCAATTGGCATGTCTTCCTCCCGGCTGCGTCGCTAGGATAGCCGGCAAACGCCAACGAGGGGAAACGACCATGAAGATCGGTGCGGTGATGTTCTTCACCACGGACTCCATGCAGCCGGCGCCGCTGGCGCGGCTGCTGGAGGAGCGCGGCTTCGAATCGCTGTGGGTGCCCGAGCACACGCACATCCCCTCGTCACGCAAAACGCCCTATCCGGCAGGCGGTCCGTTGATCCGGCCCTACTACGACATCATGGACCCTTTCCTGGCGCTGAACACGGCGGCGACGGTGACGACCAGGCTCAAGGTCGGGACCGGCATCGCCCTCCTGACGCAGCGCGATCCCATCGTCACCGCCAAGGGGGTGTCGACCATCGACCAGCGCAGCCAGGGCCGCTTCCTGTTCGGCGGCGGCAACGGCTGGAACCAGGACGAGATCGAGAACCACGGCACGGTCTTCGAGAGCCGCCACAAGCTCGCCCGCGAGCGCATGGAGGCGATGCAGGCGATCTGGACGCAGGAGGAGCCCGAGTATCACGGCGAGTTCGTGAACTTCGACAAGATGAAACAGTGGCCCAAGCCGTTCCAGAAGCCGCATCCGCCCGTCATCGTCGGCGGCGCCTTCCCCTACGCGGCGCGGCGCGCCATCCGCTACGGCAACGGCTGGATCCCACGCGCCGACCGGCTGGAGAAGGACGGGGTGGGCGTGATCATCGACAAGTTCCGCGTCATGGCCAAGGAGGCCGGGCGCGATCCTGCGAGCCTGCCCATCACCATCTTCCGCGTGCCCGACGTGCTCGACCAGCTGAAGTTCTGCCGCGAGATCGGCGTCGATCGCGTGACCTTCACGCTGCCGGCCGAGAAAGAGGACAAGCTGCTGCCGATCATCGATCGCTGGAGCGAGCTCAAGCGCCAGCTGGGCGGCTGACCGTGGGCGTCAAATTCGGGCTGTCGCTCAGCTTCCAGACCAACCCCGGGCTGGGCGAGACGTGGGACAGGTCCTATCGCGAGAGCCTGGAGCTCGCGAGCGAAGCCGATCGGCTGGGCTTCGAGTCGATCTGGACGAGCGAGCATCACGGCGAGGCCGACGGCTACTGCCCCTCGCCCATCGTCGCCTGCGCCGCCCTCGCCGTGGCCGCTCCGCACTGCCGCATCGGCCAGGGCGTGGCGCTGGCGCCGCTGTACGGCCATCCGCTGCGCCTGGCAGAGGACCTGTCGGTGATCGACAACATGTCCGGCGGCCGCGTCGAGATCGGGCTGGGACAGGGCTATCGGCCGGCCGAATTCGAGAGCTTCGGCTGGAACTACAAGACACGCACCAGAGCCTTCGAGGAGGCGCTCGACATCCTGGGGCTCGCCTGGCGCGGCGAGCGCTTCGACTACGAAGGCCGCATCTACAACGTCAGGAACGGCCTGCTGCGGCCGCCGCCGATCGCGCCCGGGCCGCTGCCGCTCTGGGTCGGCGCCGCTGCGCCGAAAGCCCGGACCCGCGCCGTGCGCTATCGCGCCGGCC
>JAEWIV010000334.1 GCA_023386865.1 Pseudomonadota bacterium | reverse complement strand
CGCCCCCCCCCCCCCCCCCCCCCCCACGGCCTGTCTGCTCACTTCTTCGTAATGCCCCACAGCACCGCCAGCCCGGTATTGGGCACGACGCCGTCGATGCGGTCGGCACGGTAGGCCAGCGGCGCATCCCACTGGCCGAACGGGATGTAGACGACCTGCTCCATCGCCTTGGTCTGAAGATCCTTGGCGATCTTCTTGCGGTCGTCCTCGCTCGACGCCATGCCGAAGGCGTTGCGCAGCTTCTCGATCTCCGGATCGCACGGCCAGCCGAACAGGCCCTTGTCGCACGCCGCGCCGATCCAGGTATGCAGCACCGGATTGGCCGAGCCGACGCCGCCGGTCGTGGTGATGAAGATGTTCCAGCCGCCCTGCGCCGGCGGCTCCTTCTTGGCGCGCCGCGACACCACCGACCCCCAGTCCATCGACTGGACGGGGAGGTTGATGCCGGCCTCGCGCATCGCCTGGATCAGGACCTGCGTCGCCGGGGTGATGGTGTTGTGGTCGGTGGTGGCGAGGATGGTGATCGGCTCGCCGTTGTAGCCCGCCTCCTTGAGCAGCTGCAGCGCCTTCTTGGGATTGTATTCCTTGAACAAGGCGCTGCCGCCGTCGTTCTCGTACGGCCCGCCGCAGGTCAGCATGCCATGGCAGACGCGGTAGTACTTGGGATCGCCGACGATGGCGCGCAGGAAGTCCTCCTGGTTGACCAGGTAGTACATCGCCTGCCGCGCCTTCGCGTTGTTGAAGGGCGGATGCAGGTGATTGAGGCGGATCATGCCCTGCGTGCTGTCGATGTTGCCGGTCTTCATCAGCTTCACGCCGCGCGCCTTGGCCAGCAACGGCAGGAAGTCGATGTTGGGGTTCTCGTAGAAGTCGATTTCGCCGTTGACCAGGGCCGACATCGCCGTCTGCGGATCGGAGATCCACACCAGTTCGATGCGGTCGACGCCGGGGATCTTGGCGCCGGCGAAGGACGACGGCGCCTCGGTGCGCGGCACGTAGTCCTTGTTCTTGAGATACACGGCCTTGCTGCCCGGGACCCACTGGTCCTTGGCGAAGATGTAGGGGCCCGAGCCGACCGATTCCTTGACCTGCTGCTGCGGGTCGGTCTGCGCGTCCTTCTCCCGCATGATGGCGGCAATCGAGCTGCCGCTCTTGCCCAGCGATTCCAGCACCATGCCGTAGGGCTCGCGCAGCACCATCTTGAAAGTCTTGTCGTCGACCGCGTCGAGTCCGGTGACATAGCCCATCAGCCGCTGGCCGACGCCGTCCTTGGCGCCCCACCGCTTGATCGAAGCAATGGCGTCCTTGGAGGTGACGGGCGAGCCGTCATGGAACTTGAGCCCGTCGCGCAGGGTAAAGGTATAGGTCAGACGATCGGGGCTGATCTCGTACTTGCCGACCATCTGCGGCTGCGGCTTCTGGTTGGCGTCGTTGCCGAACAACGTGTCATAGACCAGCGCGCCGTGAATGTTGGCGATCGTCTGGGTGGTCCAGATCGGATCGATGACGCGCACGTCGGCATGCATCACCGCCTTCAGCACTTTCTCCTGAGCCATTGCCGAGAACGGCAAGGCGAGCGCGGCAACGCCGGCCAGTATTCGTAGCATCATTGAGTCCCTCTAAAACTCCCCGATCCCATGCACAAACTATGCAAAGCCGGAGCGAATGTCATCCCGAGCTTGGCGAGGGATCTTTCAGGCAACAGGAAGGTTCCTGGCCGCGCTCGGGACGAGGTGTGCGTACGCGAACGGGCCGCCTCGCTCAATAGATCAAGCCACGCGGTTTCGCGTCCGGATCCAGCGGCCAGATCGGGCGCTCGACCTTCGTGTACGGAACCTTCCGGTGATCGCGCCGCAGCGGGCCACTCGATTCGACGTAGACCACTTTCTTGGCGATCGGCCCGTAGGCAGCCATGAAATGGTTGGTCGATTTCACCACCACGATCTTCTTCTGCTTGGGATCGATGCCGAGATTGCCGAACAGCTCGAGCCCGGTCGCCTGCGTCCGATTGGCAATAAGCACGACGTCGACGCCGCCGACCCGCACGGCGGCGCAGTCGCCCACCGGCACCTGTGTCGGGCCGAAGCGCTGCCAGGCGTTGCGCTTCAAACCGATGATCTCGACCTCGGCATCGACCGGCTGACCCGAGCTCGGCGCGATCTTGCCGCCAAAGCGCAGGCCGATCCTGGCGCCGAGCCCGGCATCGAAACAGATGCGCACGGCGATCGGGTCCCAGATCGGCCCGAGGCAGGCATTCTCGACCTTGGTGTCGATCAGGTGACGCAGGATGTCGGTATTGTCCGACGGCGCGCCGCCGCCGGCATTGTCGGCCGGATCGGCGATCACCACCGGCAGGTCGTTGAAGGCCACACCTTCGGCGACGCCAGCCGCCACCCCGAATGACGGCGGCTGGGTCTTGCCGCGCATCGACACGAGCTCCTCGCCGAGCTTGGTCGCCAGCGCATCGGCCTTCTTCTTGTCGCCGTCGGCGATCACCAGCACTCGGGTGCCGATCTCGGCCACGTCGCCATAGGGGAAGCAGTGGGCGATCGACACCGACAGGATGCCGTCCTTGCCCTCCATCGCCTTGATGCGGTCGACGAGGCCGCGCATGGGCTGGAGCGTGGTCGGATAGCTCTGGATCTGGCGGCAGTCGTAGACCGACGTCACCGGCTTGATCTTGCCGCGCAAGGTGGCCAGCACGAGATCGAGCACGTCCTCGGCGCGCTCGACGACGTCGGTGTGCGGAAACTCCTTGTAGAGCACGATGATGTCGGCGCCCGACACCCGCTTCAGGGTGAGATGGCAGTGCGGGTCGAGCTCGACGCCGATCACGCACTTGGGCCCGACGATCGCCCGCGCCCGCTCGATGATGTCGCCTTCGACGTCGTCATAGCCATGCGCCACCATGGCGCCGTGCAGGCCGAGCAGCAGGCCGTCGACCGGCATCGCCGCCTGGAGCTGGCCGAGGATTTCGTCGCGCATGGCTTCGTA
>JAEWIV010000279.1 GCA_023386865.1 Pseudomonadota bacterium | reverse complement strand
CGACAGTGCAGCCCGCCCCCAGCGCGCTGGCGGCGATGGCGATCAGCGAGATGTACTTCATCGTCATTCTCCTCCTGCCGTGTTGCCAGCCAACGGATCCCGTCGCCGCCGGTTGCCCGAACGATCTCCGTGCTCTTCGACGGCGCGGGGAACCCTGACGGCTCCGCAACGACGCCCAATTTCGGTCGTTGCCGGTCATCTCTGTCCTGCCTGCCTGGGAGGTGGCGCATGCTGACCACGATCAACCGCGTCCAACGCAATACCGACGAGGCCATCAACCGGCGCATAGAGGCGGCAACCGGCGAGCGCATCCGACGGCTGGCGCGCCATCCGCTGGCCATCGAGCGGCGTTTGCGCGAGCTGGATCGCGAGTGGGACGTCGAGCGTGTCCTGGAGACCAACGCCGCGCTGTTGGCCTTCGCGGGCGTGGCAATGGGCGCGCGCCTCGACCGGCGATGGCTGCTGCTGCCGGCGCTGGTCACGACCTTCTTGTTCCAGCACGCCGTCCAAGGCTGGTGTCCCCCCATCCCGCTGCTGCGCCGGCTCGGTATCCGGACATCGCGCGAGATCGAGATCGAGCGCGTGGCGCTGAAGATCCTGCGCGGCGATTTCGCCGAAGCGGGCCGTTCGGGCAATGGCCGGGCGATCGACTCCGATCGCGCCCTGCGGGCCGCCAAGGCGTGAGGCGGACTGCGACCCGGTGGAACTGCACGCGGCCCCACCGGGAGGGCACGCGCTCGCGATCGGATAGGACCGCGCGCGCCGGAGACTCCAGTGGTCAGTTCCGCGTGAAGCCTTCGAGCTCGTTGGCTGCCCAATCGAGCGTCTTTTCCATCGCTTCGCCGCGGAAGTGCCGGACCGCCATCTGCGTCTGCAGCGCCTGCACATAGATCTGCTCGCCGATCTTGTGCGGCGCCGGGGCGCCGGCGATCGACAAGATCTGGTGCTGGTAGGGGTTGGGATAGTGGAAAAGCGTGCCCTTGGGCGGCCCCTCGTCGGCCCAGGTCTTGAAGGTGGTGAAGTTCGCAAACGACGGCAGGTCGTAGCCGTTGGAGGCCTCGACCATCTTCTCGACGACGGCCTGTTGCGACAGATGCACGATCAGGCTCTTGGCAGCCGCCTGGTTCTTGCTGAAATTCCAGATGCCCCAGAAATAGGGCACGAACGGCGCGAAGCGGCCCTTGGGACCGGCTGCGAAGCCGTGCGTCCACAGCTGCTCGGCGACCTTGGGAGCGTCGCGCTTGGCGACCGCCCAGGCGCTCGGCGGGTTCATGATCAGGGCGCCGCGACCGGACACCAGCCACTTGTTGTTCGAGGCGTCATCCCATGACGGCACGTCGGACGGCAGATGCGCCATCAGACGCTTGTAATAATCCAGCGCCTGGCGCACCGGGTCGCTCTTCACGGTGACGTTGCCCTTGGCGTCGACCAGCATGGCGCCGAAGCCGTGGAAAATCGCGCCCGCCGTATCGACGTTGTCGGCCGTGGTGCCGACGCCGATGCCGAAGGCGTGGCCCGCCTTGTTGCAGGCCTCGGCCGCTTTCAGGAACGTGTCGAACGTCCAGTTGTCGGCCTTGGGCTTCGCGCCGGCGGGATACATCTCCTGCACGTCGATGCCGGCATGCTGCTTCATCAAGTCGATTCGCGAGCATGGCCCCTTGATCTGGCTGCCGACCGTGGCGGGCACGGCCAACCACTTGCCGTCGACCTTGCCGAGATACTCGACCGTCGCGTTCACTGCACCGTTCTGCTTGATCAAGGGTTCCATGACGTCGTTCATCGACACCAGGAGGTTGGCGTAGCGCGACGGCAGCCAGGTCGAGAAGGCGAAGATGTCGTGGCCCGACTTGGCCTGTGCCTCGGCAGCGCCGGTCAGCAGCAGCTTGTTGCCCTGCGAGGTGATGAAGTCGACCTGGACCTCGACCTTTTCCTTGGCCGCCCATTCGTCGACCGCGTTCTTGGTCGCGTTGTTGGCGTTGGGAACCCAGTGGTCCCACATGGCCAGCGAAAGCTTGCCGGCGGCATAGGCGCCGCGGACGAACGGCGCCGCAACCAAAGTCGATGCGGCAACGCTACCGGCGACAAAGCGACGACGCGTGGTCTTCGAAGCAGTCATGTTTCCTCCTGTTGTCGGTCCTCGACAGGGACCGTTGGAGGAGACGCTAAGGAAGCCGCCGCGTCCCGGCAATGACTTTCGACTGGCTGTATTCGTAGGCAACGACACCGGCCAGAACCGCGAGGCCGAGGGCCCGGGCCGCGACCATGCCGCCTACCCAATCGTCGACGATGTCCGGAAACGTAAGTGATATCCCCGCGACTGCGCAGGCGATGCGTTGCGGCATGCCCACTGGCCGCCACAGGTGCCCCTGAGCGGCGATCGCCAGAGCAAGGATGCCGCCGGCCGCACCCAGCGTCACCCAGGGCACCCAGCCCCAGCTCATGTCCTTCGGCACTTCCAGCAGCAGGCCGCTGCCGATCGGATCGAGCACGAAGATGAACGGCACCAGGAAGGCCGGCAGGGCGTATTTCCAGCTCTGCAGGGTGGTGACGTAGGGATCGGCGCGGGTCAGCGTCGCCGCCGCGAAGGGCGACAGCGCGGTGGGCGGCGACACTTCCGACAGCACCGCGTAGTAGAAGATGAACATGTGCGCGGCGTAATCCGGCACCCCGAGCTTGATCAGTGCCGGAGCGGCGATCACCGCGCACATGATGTAGGAGGCCGTCACCGGCACGGCGAGACCGACTACCCAGACGATCAGCGCGGTGTAGAGCGCCGTCCAGAACATCGATCCGCCGGCGAGATCGATGACGATCGACGAGAATTTCAGCGCCAGGCCGGTCTTGGTGATGATGCCGACGATGATGCCGGCACAGGCACAGGTTGCCGCCACGCCCAGCGCCTGGATCGAGCCGTCTGCCAGGGCCCGGAACAGCCGGCGCGGCCAGAGCGCGGTGTCGGCGCGCAGGTAGCTCACCAGGATGGCGAGCAGGATCGACCAGAACACCGCGTAGGTCGCCGAGTAGCCCCAGATCATCAGCACGACGACGGAGATCAGCGAGGAGAAGTGGAAGCCATAGCGCGTGAGGAGCTGGCGCATACCGATGTCGACCTGCGGATCGACGGCGCGCAGATGGTATTTGCGCGAATCGATCTCGGTCATGACCAGCAGGCCGAAGTAGTAGAGGCATGTGGGCACGATCGCCATGCGCACGATGTCGAGGTACGACATCTTGAGGTACTCGGCGATCAGGAAGGCCGCGGCGCCCAGCACCGGCGGCGACAGGATGGCGCCGTGGCCGCCCGCGGCCAACAGGCCGCCGGCGGCGCTCTTGCCGTAGCCCGCTTCGCGCATGATGGGCCAGGCCACGGTGCCGATCGTGACGGTGGTGGCCACGCCCGAGCCCGACGGACCGCCGAGCAGGAACGACGACAGCACGACGGCCCGGCCCGCCGCATTTGGCTGGCCCTTCATCGCGAGCAGCGAGAAGTCGATGAAGAAGCGGCCGGCGCCCGAGGCCTGCAGGATGGCGCCGAAAATGGTGAACAGGATGATCAGCGTCGCCGACACGTCGATCGCCGAGCCGAAGATGCCATTCAGTGTCATGTAGAGCTCGGCGATCAGGTCGACGATCGGATAGCCCTTGTGCGTCCACGGCGCCGGCAGGTAGTTGCCCCACAGACCGTAGGCGAAGAACGTCAGCGACAGCACCGGCATGATCCAACCGGTCGCCCGCCGGGTCGCTTCGAGCACCAGCAGGATCAGGACGGCGCCGACCGCGACGTCCATGCCGGTCGGCGAGACGTAGCGGTCGAGAAAGTCGTCGGCCGCCTCGCGGCTCACCCAGGTGCCGCCCGTCATCATGTACCAGATGACCCCGACCGACAGCACCGCCGCGACGATGTCCCAGGGGGCGACGCGGTTGCGCCAGCTCTTCATCATGGGGAACAGGAGGAAGACCAGCGACAGCGCGAAGGCGACATGGATCTCGCGCAGAGACTGCTGATCGACGGTGCTGGCCGCGGCGTAAAGGTGGAACAGTGTCATCGCCACGGCGACTGCACCGAGGAAGGCGCCCCACCACCCCGAGAAGCGATGAACGCCGCCCTCCTCCTGCTCGACCAGCTCCTCGATCTTGCGATGCTCCTCGTCACTCAGGAGCTCGTTCTGCACCGTCATCGCCTTCCATCCCGAAATGCAAAGGGGCTCCCTGTACGGGAGCCCCGACGCCTGCCCTGATCGCTACGAAAGCTTGATGCCCTTCTCGGCGAAGAACTTCAGCGCACCGGGATGGAAAGGAACCGACGAATTGGCCTCCTTCTGGTTCTCCGGCGTCATGTCGACAGCGGCCTTATGGGTAGCCACCAGATCGGACTGGTTGTCCCACAGCGTTTTCAGGATGGTGTATGCCTGATCGTCCTTCATCGATGCCGGGACGACCAGGATGTTCCAGATGGCAATCACGGGCACCGCAGCATCCTGGTTGGGATAGGCCTTGGCGTTGATCTGGCTCTTGGCGAAAACCGGCCCGTACTTCTTGTTGAGTTCCGGCACGAGGTCGGCGGTGGGAATGAGCTTGATCTTGATGCCCTGGGTCGCCGCGAGGTCGGTGATCGCCGCCACCGGCGGGCCGCCGTTGAAGAAGTAGCCATCGAGCTTGCCGTCCTTCATGGCGTTGGTGCTCTCGGCCGGCGCCAGACGCTCGCGCTTGATGTCGCTCACCTTCAGCCCGAGCTCGTCGAGGATGCGCAACGCCATCACCTCCGAGCCGCTGACCGGCGAGGCGGTCGAGATGCGCTTGCCCTTGATGTCGGACAGCTTGTTGATGCCGGTCCCTTCCATGGTCACGAAGTGCACGAGGTTGGGATAGATCACGCAAAGCGTGCGTGATTCGACCGGCTTGTCCTTGAACTTGTCGAGCCCCTTGATGGCGTCGTAGGCGGTGTCGCACTGGGTCAGCGCCATTTGCGCCTTGCCGTCGCGGATGATGTGCATGTTGGCGACCGAACCCGCAGTCGCTTCGGCCGTAACCGCCCAGCCCGAGACCTTCTTGCTCAGGATGTTGGCCATCGCCCCGCCCAGTGGATAGTAGACGGCGCCGGTCGTGCCGGTCGCGATCGAGAACTGGGCCTGTGCCGAGCCCGTGCCGGGCCAGGCACCGACCAGCCCGAGCGCCCCGGCGGCGCCGCCGGCCGCGATGAATTGACGTCGATTAAACAAAGCTTCCTCCACTAAGCTACCAACCAAGCTCCCCATAAGGGGGCGGAACAAACCACTTCCGGGCGGAGGAAACAATGCGCCTTTTGATCGACGGGGCGATGGTGTGGGACGGCACCGGCGCCGAGCCATTTGCCGGCAAGGTGCTGGTTGACGGTGAGCGTATCGCGGCCGTCGCTCCGCAAGCCGAAAATGTTGCAGCCGACGGTGCCGAGCGCCTCGACGCGGGCGGCAAATTCCTCATGCCGGGCATGGTAGAGGGCCATGCGCATCTTTCCTTCGTCGACACGCCGCGCGGCACGTGGCTCGGCGAACTGCCGCCGGAGGACCATGCGCTGCTCACCATGGACGCCGCGCGCAAGCTTCTAGGCGCCGGCTTCACCAGCGCCTGCTCCGCAGCGGCGGCCAAGATCCGGCTCGACGTGGCGGTGCGCGACGCCATCGATCGAGGCATGACCGAGGGCCCGCGGCTGCTGGCCGCCAGCCCCGAACTCACGGTCACCGGCGGCCTCGGCGACGGCCGCCGCCTGCACCTGCACCAGGACAGCTTCGGCGTTGCGGTCGACGGGCCCGATGAGGTGCGGCGCATGGCGCGGCTCTGCCTGCGCGAGGGCGTCGACATGATCAAGCTCAACATCTCGGGCGAACTCGGCACCGACTCCGCGCCGGCGGTCGCCGCGATGATGACCGACGCCGAAGTGGCCGCCGGCGTCGAGGCGGCCCACACCGCGGGCCGTCGCGCCGCCGCCCATGCGCGCGCCTCGGATTCGGTGAAGCGCGCGCTGCGCCACGGCGTCGATGTGATCTATCACTGCGACTACGCCGACGAGGATGCGCTCGACCAATTGGAGGCGGCGAAGGACCGCGTCTTCACCGGCCCCGCCATCGGCCTCACCGTGTCGCGTCTCGAGAGCCTGCGCGGCGACAACACGGCGGAAGGCCGGCGTTGGCTCGAGCGCATGACCCCGCAGTTCGAGGCGACTTGCCGCGTGCATCATGAAATGCGCAAGCGCGGCATCCGCGTCGTGGTCGGCGGCGACTACGGCTTCGCCGCCAATCCGCAGGGCACCAATGCCCGCGACCTCGAGCACTTCGTGGCCCATTTCGGCTTCAGCCCGAGCGAGGCCCTGCAGGCGGCGACGCGCACCGGAGGAGAGATCATGAGGCGCGGCCACGAGCTCGGCCTGGTCAAGGAGAATTACCTCGCCGATCTTCTGCTGGTAGACGGCGATCCCCTGAAGGACGTGCGATTGCTGCAGGACAAGAAGCGCTTCGCCTTCATCATGAAGGGCGGCGTGCGCTACGTACCTTGCGAAGGTGCGCCGCACGTCAGGCGGCTGCATTAGTGCATGATGGTCCAGCCGGAATCAGCTGGACGCATCGTGGCTCCTGCAACACGCGTTGCGCTCCAATCACTCACGGGGCCGGCGCAAGGTGATGACGACGACTTCGCCGCGCGTGTTGAAGCGCATCGGCAGGTCCGACACGCCAACGCCGCGGCTGGTGTAGCCGATCATCCGGCCCTGCCGCCACAGGCCACTGGCGGCGTGACGGCAACGCTTGAGATGGGTGACCAGCGGCCGGCCGCCCGGCAGGCAGATCTGCCCGCCATGCGTGTGGCCGCAGAGATAAAGCGCATAACCCGCCTCGTCGGCGTCGTCGGCAACCTCCGCGGAATGCACCAGGGCGATGCGGAAGCCGCCGTCGTGGCCACCGAGCGCCGCCAGCGCGGCTTCGGTATAGAAGCTGTGAACGTCGTCCAGTCCGGTGACGCAGAGGCTGTCGCCGCCGAGCTGGACCACGGTCGACCGATTCACCAGGACGTCGAAGCCCGCGCGCTCGAGCACGCCCACCATCGCCGTCGGATCGTGGTTACCCAGCACGGCCAAGCGCGGCCCGCGCACGCGAACGCCTGCCAGCGCCTCCATCAGCAGCCCGGCCGAATGCTCGATCGGCGCGCGAGGATGGCCGTGCACATCGCCAGTCACGGCAAGCATGTCGACCTCGATACCGTCCAGCAGCGCCCGCGCCGCCGGTGCGAGTTCCGGGAAGTGATCGAGATGGGTGTCGCTCAGCTGCAGGATGCGATAGCCGTCGAACGACAATGGCAGACCGGGAAGCTCGAGATCGAACTCCACCTTGCGCAGGTCGAGCGCGTTGCGGCGGCCGCGAGCGTAGATCGGGGTGAGCCGCAACGTTCCGTCAAGCACCGCCACGATCAGCCTGAAGGCGAGCTTGCGCCAGCGACCGTACGCTCCGGCACGACTGACGAAGTACCGGCTATCCTCGATCGTTCGCCGCCGCGTGGCCCAGTCCTGCATGTTGCCGGCACACCTAACACAGGACGCAAGGAGGCGTCGCCGCGATATTGCATCGCCAGGACGGCGCTCGACCGTAATCGCCGGCGTCGCATTTGGTGATCGCCACGGCTCGGGCCTGGGCGGTCATACGATCATAGTTGCGCCATAGCCTGCCAGCTGTGAGCAATCTGCGGCACGACTTCGACGCGACGGTTCTGCAGCTCGCGCACGCCTCCGCCGGCCTGCACCGGAATAGCGGCAGCGAGCATGCCGAAATTCACGAATCCACGGACCCTGAAACACCAGCAGCCCCGGTACGCAGCACCATTGTGGAAGCGCCGCGGCGCCCTCCATTGCGTTGGGCGTGTCACCTGCCGGTCACACTGCAGATATCGACGAACTGACGACGTCTGTTTTCGCGAACCAAGGAACGAATAGCCGACGCAGTCCGTTACCCGGAAAACAGGAGGCTGGCATGGCGACTGAATCCGGCAGAACTGACCAAGCGTCGTCCGCCCCCGGCACGCTGGAGAAATTTCATCTTGGACTGGCCGCCGACGGCGGTAGCTGCGCCCTGGTCTTTGTCGATGAACACCACCGGTCGATCGCCTGCATCGCAAGCTTTGCCGATCTGAACGGCTTCATCGTTTCGCTGACTCGGGCGGCGAACGAGATGGCACGACGGCGGTCGATGCTGGCGCAAGACGAGCAAACTTCGCCGGACGATGGCGTCGCCACCTTTTCGGGCGACGATCGGCAGGCGGCACTCAACATCGCCTCGTCGACTTTTCGGCTGTGCCCCGACGCCGACATCGTCGGCTCGTTGGTCGACGATGAGGGCCAGGTGGTCCCCATTCGCATGACATCGAATGTGGCGAACGAGATGATGCGCGGCTTGCTCAAGACCGCACAGGCCGGCGGCGCCTGCTGAGCCCGACTTCAGGGGCGGGCTGCGCGAGCGGCCCTCGCCTGTCGGCGGCGCATTTCCAGCAGCCGGGCGGTGGCGGCTCTGGTGTAGAGCCAGCGCACGGCGATGGGGAAAGCAAACCTGATCATCAGGGCATAGACGGCGAAGCTCATGATCATGGCACCGAGAAGCTTCGGCAGCGAGATCTCAACACCGTTGTGGGAGATGGCATATATGAACGCCAGGACGATGCCCTCGCGCACGAGCCAGGGCAGCGGCACGGTCATGAAGTAGCGGCAGGCCGCCGCCACGAACACGCCGATCATGAACACGCCCGCCAACATCCCGGGAAATCCCAGGTCGGCATAGTTCTCGGCCATGTATCCGACGCTGATCGAGGTCGCCATGCGCACTTGTTCGGAAATGTCGCCGCGCGCCAGTCGGACGAACACCTCTGTGTCGGATAGGCTGGCCTTGTCCGGGAAGAGGAAGCGCGGCTGGAAGACGTGCGCCAGCGCATCGGTCCATTGGCGGAAACTGCCCTGCTCGGGAGCGACGAGCTTGACGCCGATCACCGAGCCGAAGATGTCGACATAGGCCAGTCGGCTGAGGAGGCCGTAGGAAGCGTAGCTCCAGTCGATGTCGCCGGCGGAGGCCATGCGGCTGCCGAGGTAGCTGAACCGCGCGCTCAGCGACACCTTCACGTTCTGCGAATCGTCGGAACCCGTGGCGACTTCCCGGAAATCCGCCTTCACCGACGTCCAGAACAGGCCGAGCGTGACCAGCAGGACGACCGCGGCGCCCGCAACGATGCTCGTCAAGGCAGTCCACCGTATGCGGACGGCAAGCGCGGAGACGAACAGGACGATGAAGATGCTGCGGAAATCGCTGAGAATGCCGGAGAAGCCGACCAGGAGCTCGAGCACCACGGCAGCGACCAGGAAAGGGATGCCTTTGCCGAGAGACAGGATACCGCCGAACAGCATGAGCAGCGCGATCAGCTTGACGCGGGCCACCGCCTCCATCGGCTGGTCGAGGGCAGGAACGAGGTCGGACAGGAAGCGTCCCGCGCTGGCGATGAGGACAGCACCCAGATAGACTTGGAAAAGATCCACCGGCCGCCATGCGAAGTGTGCCGTGGCGAAATGATGGGTCGGCGGGCGGACGGTGCCCAGCACGACGCGCATGGCCAAGGCCAAGATGACGATGCTCGCCAGCATGTACCAATAGGCATCGAGCACCCAGGGCCCGAATACCCCGCGTGCCATCTCCTCGCCATCGACTATCCCGACCAGGGTACGGGCATAGACCTGCAGCCACTGCCACAGGAGATAGAAGACGATGGCGGCCGGCAGGGCGGGAGTGCCGACGATACGCAGAACCAGCCAGGGGACGAAGGCGCCGACAACGAACTCGATCGGATCGGGAGTGAACGGCGCGACGAACACCATCGCCAAGCCGAAGACGAGGAACGCACGGCGCAGCAGTACATAGTCCAAGCGTACCGCAGCCGGCCGCGGTGGGACCCGCACCGCGAAGGAGGTCATCGTCATGTGGGGCTAGGCCGCGCGTCCAATAATTGCTGAATCTACACGACCTAGGCGGTTTGTGACAGCGGCAAGGGGCAGCTATCCCGGCAATGAGAAAGGGGGCTGCCCGGGGGGGGGCCGCGGT
>JAEWIV010000242.1 GCA_023386865.1 Pseudomonadota bacterium | reverse complement strand
TCTCCCCCGCCCGGGGGGGGGGGGCGCCCCCCGCCGACATCGCCGAACGCGGCCCGCGCGTCATCGCCATGATGCTGGGCGGCGAGGATTTCGCCCTCGAGACCGGCTCGATCCCGAGCGACGAGTCGCTCGAACTGCCGAAACGAATGGTCGCCTTCGCGGCGCAGGCGCACGGCGTGGCGATGATCGGCATCCTGGGTACGGTGGCGGACTACTCCGATCCGGCGGCCTACAAGAAGAGCGCCGAGCGGGCGCGGCGCTTCGGCTTCTCGGGCGCGACCTGCGTGCATCCGGGTCTGGTGCAGGCGTTGAACGAGGCCTTCACCCCTTCCGCCGACGACGTCGCCTACGCCCGAAAGCTGATCGCGGCCGATGAAAAAGCCGCAGCCGAGGGCCGCGGCTCCTTCACCGTGGATGGCAAGATGATCGACGTCCCGGTGATCGACCGCGCCCGCCGCCTGATTGCGCGCTGCGACGCGATCGAACGTCGGCTCAAGAAATACTAGGCGTCGATCAGCTCCGGCGTCGTCGCCTTCAGCCCCAGGACCTCGCCGAGGTCGCGTGGCGCAAGCTGACAGGTCACTCCGGCGTTGAGGCTCTGCAGCAGCACCTCGCGGCCGTTGCCGAAGCGGACGGCGTCGCGATGGGCATGCCCGGTGACCTCGAGGCGGATCATCGTCACTTCCTCGGCAGGCCCGACCGAGAAGGCGCGCTGCACCGTCTCGTTGATGCCTTCGAGGCTCAGGCGGGCCCCCGCCGGCATGCAGACCGCAGTCTCGCAGTCAGTGCCGGCGACGAAGCCCATGGTTCCGCTGGGGAAGCGGTGGAGCGTGTACTGCTCTTCTTGGGCGGCTGGCCGTGAACGATACAGTTCTAGAGAGTAGTCACACATAGACGTCCTCCAGTTAGGGAACGTCTACTTCAACTGGGTTGACCCCCAATTGGTTCAAGCGGCGGCACGAAATTTAGGGTTCGTACCGTTGACCTGGTCAGTGACCTTTCAGTGCTTGTCGGACCAGACGGACCGTTTGACAGCGTACATAAGGCCGGCCATGGCGAGCAGGAACAGGACGACGCGAACGCCGGTGCGCTTGCGGTCCTCCATGTGCGGCTCGGATGCCCAGGCCAGGAACTCGACGACGTCGGAGGCTTCCTGGTCGGTCGTGGCCTTGGTGCCGTCGGCGTACTGCACCTTGTCGTCGCTGAGCGGCGGCGCCATCGCGATCTTGTGACCTGGGAAGTACTTGTTGAAGTTGTCGTCCTTGGTGACGGCGAACTCCTTGATCTGCTCGGGCGTGAGCTTGTCGAAGGGCACGTAGCCGGTCAGCAGGGCATGGATGTAGTCCGGGCCGTTCTCGCGCGCCTTGACGATGACGCTGAGGTCGGGCGGCGCCTTGCCGTTGTTGGCGGCGGCCGCGGCGGCCTCGTTGGGGAACGGCTTCTTGAAGCGGTCCGACAGACGCGCCGGCCGCTCGATCGGCTGGCCGTCGTCGTTGAGGTCGGGGACCTGGATGTCCTTGATCAGGTCCTTGACCTGATTCTCGCTGAGACCGAGCTCCATCAGGTTGCGGTAGGCGAGCAGCGACAGCGAATGACAGGCGGCGCAGACGTCGTGATAGACCTGATAGCCGCGCTGGGCGGCGGCGCGGTCGTAGGTGCCGAACGGGCCCTGGAAGTGCCAGTGCTTGTGCGGCGGATGCTCCGTGGTGCCGGCGGCGATGGCGACCGCGCCGGTGGCGAAGGCGGCGACGGCGATCGCGCCGGTGACGAGAAGCTTGCGCATGATCAGGCCGCCTTCTTCTTGAGCACGGCGTCGGCAATGCTGGGCGGCAATGGCGAGGGCCGTTCGATCTTGCCCAGGATCGGCAGCAAAATCAGGAAGTGGAAGAAATAGTAGACGGTGGCGACCTGGGCCAGCGGGATGAAGAAGCCCGCCGGCGGATTGGCGCCGCACCAGCCGAGGATGATCACGTCGATCACCAGCACGAACATGAACCACTTGTAGATCGGCCGGAACGTGCAGGAGCGCACCCGCGAGGTGTCGAGCCAGGGCAGGACGAACAGCACGGCGATGGCGCCGAACATGGCGATCACGCCGCCCAGCTTGTCCGGCACCGCGCGCAGGATCGCGTAGAACGGCAGGAAGTACCATTCCGGCACGATGTGCTCGGGCGTCACCAGCGGGTTGGCCGGGATGTAGTTGTCGGGATGGCCCATGTAGTCGGGCGCGAAGAAGGTGAAGCCGGCATAGACGATCAGAAAGACCACCACGCCGAAACCGTCCTTCATCGTGTAATAAGGATGGAACGGCACGGTGTCCTGCGGCCCGCGCGGATCGATGCCGAGCGGGTTGTTCGAGCCGTGCACGTGCAGCGCGACGACGTGCAGCGCCACCACCGCCACGATGATGAAGGGCAGCAAGTAGTGCAGAGCGAAGAAGCGGTTCAGCGTCGGATTGTCGACGGCGAAGCCGCCCCACAGCCAAGTCACGATCGAATCGCCGACCACCGGAATGGCCGAGAACAGGTTGGTGATGACGGTGGCGCCCCAGAAGCTCATCTGGCCCCACGGCAGCACGTAGCCCATGAAGGCGGTCGCCATCATCAAGAGGAAGATGACCACGCCCAGGATCCACAAGAGCTCGCGCGGCGCCTTGTAGGAGCCGTAGTACATGCCGCGGAAGATGTGGATGTAGACGGCGATGAAGAAGAACGAGGCGCCGTTCATGTGCAGGTCGCGGATCAGCCAGCCCTGCGGCACGTCGCGGTCGATACGCTCGACCGAGTCGAAGGCCATCAACACGTGCGGGGTGTAGTTGGTCGCCAGCACAACGCCCGTGGCGATCATCAGCACCAGCATCACCGTCGCGATCGCGCCGAAATTCCAGAAGTAGTTGAAATTCCGGGGCGTCGGGAAGGTGTGATACTCCTTCTCGAGGTACGAGAAGACCGGCAGGCGGTGATCGATCCAGGCGATCACCTTGTTGTTGAAGACCGGCGGCGTGCCGTGGGACGAGGCCATTCTGCTAGCTCCTGGGCGGGCGACCGCTGACGATCAGCCGATGCGGACGAGAGTATCGGACGTGAACAGATAGTCCGGAATCACGAGGTTCTTCGGCGCCGGCCCTTTGCGGATGCGGCCCGACGTGTCGTAGGCCGAGCCGTGGCAGGGACAGTACCAGCCGTTGTAGGGGCCCTTGTCCTGGCCGGGCTTGTTGCCGAGCGGCACGCAGCCGAGATGGGTGCAGATGCCGATCATGATCAGCCACTCGGGCCGCACCTTCTTGGCGGCGTCGGTGACGCGCGAATTGTCGGTCTGCGGGTCCGGCAGCTCGGACATCGGCACGGCCTCGGCCGCCTTGATGTCCTCCGGCGTGCGGTGACGGATGAACACCGGCTTGCCGCGCCACTTCACGGTGATGGCCTGGCCGACCGCGATCGGCTGGACGTTCACCTCGATCGACGACAGCGCCAGGGTATCGGCGGCCGGATTGAGGTTGTTGATGAAGGGCCAGGCGGTCGCGGCGACACCGACAGCGCCCAGGGCGCCGGTTGCGACCATGAGGAAGTCGCGCCGGGTGGGATCGCCATGCCCACCGGTCGGAACAGTTGATGCAGCCATTTTGCTTTCTCTTTCTGCCCCCCGAGGAGATGGGTCTTTAGACCGCAAAAGGACCTTATGTTTCAAGGCTCTGTTGGTCGCAGGCGGTATCCGAGGCGTTCTGCGACAGCGCGCCGCACGGCCCCTGCCGAGCGCTTTCGCGACGCGGACGCGGGTAGAAGTGAGACATGCGACTGGCCTTGTTCGAACCCGACATTCCCCAGAATCTCGGGGCCTTCATCCGGCTCTCGGCCTGCCTCGGCGTGCCGCTCGACCTGATCGAGCCCTGCGGATTCCCGGTCGACGACAAGCGCATCCGCCGTGCCGCCATGGACTACTACGATCTGGCGAGCGTCACCCGGCACGCCTCCTGGGCCGCCTTTGCCCGCGACCGAACGGCGGGTCGGCTGATCCTGCTGAGCACCAAGGGGGCGGCGGACTTCCCCGGCATCGCCTTCCGCACCGACGACGTCCTGCTGGTCGGCCGCGAGAGCGCCGGCGTGCCTGACGACGTGCACCGGGCCGCCGACCTGCGCCTTCGCATCCCGATGCAGAAGGGTGCCCGTTCGCTCAATGTCGCGCTGGCGGCCGCCATGGTAGTGAGCGAGGCCCTGCGCCAGACCTCGGGATTCGATGCGCTCTCCGACCGCTAGTCCGACACCCCTGCCCGACGCCGCCACCGTGCAGCGCCGCAAGGACGAGGCCCGCGCCTGGTTCGAGAGCCTGCGCGACCGCATCTGCGCCGCCTTCGAGAAGATCGAGGACGATCTTTCAGGCACCCACAACGACCTCCCGCCCGGTCGCTTCGAGCGCAAGGCATGGCGGCGCGAGGCGGGGCCGAACGAGGATCGCGGCGGCGGCGTCATGTCGTTCATGCGCGGCCGCGTGTTCGAGAAGGTGGGCGTGAACGTCTCGACGGTGTTCGGCGAGTTCAGCCCCGAGTTCCGCAAGCAGATCCCGGGTGCGGCCGAGGATCCGCGGTTCTACGCCACCGGCATCTCGCTGGTGGCGCACATGCGCTCGCCCAGGGTGCCGGCGGTGCACATGAACACGCGCCACATCGTGACCACGCGCGCCTGGTTCGGCGGCGGCGCCGATCTCACGCCCATGGTGCCGCACCAGCCCGACACCGATGCCTTCCACGCGGCGCTCAAGGGAGCCTGCGACACCCACGACGCCTCTTACTATCCGCGCTTCAAGAAATGGTGCGACGAGTACTTCCATCTCTCGCACCGCGGCGAGCCGCGTGGCGTCGGCGGCATCTTCTACGACGACCTCGACAGCGGCGACTTCGCCCGCGACTTCGCCTTCACGCGAGCCGTCGGCGAGGCCTTCCTCGATGTCTACCCGAAGATCGTGCGCCGCCACATGAACGAGCCGTGGACCGCGGCCGAGCGCGAGCATCAGCTCGTGCGCCGTGGCCGCTACGTCGAGTTCAACCTGCTGCACGACCGCGGCACCAAGTTCGGCCTGATGACGGGCGGCAACGTCGAGGCGATCCTGATGTCCCTGCCGCCCGAGGTCAGGTGGCCGTGATCCTGAGCGTAGCGAAGGGACCTCATCGGCGGTTGCCCCCGGCATGAGATCCTTCGCCACGCTCAGAATGACTGAACCTCTTCATCAGCGCGCCGGCGAGTAAAGGCAACACGAACAGAGCGCCGATGAGCAAGGGATAGGGTCCGCCGAAGCGGTCGATGAATGCCGCGGCATCGGCATCGTAGGTCAGGCGCACGTAGAGAAAATCGGCCAGCACCGTCGATACCGGCCACAGCAGCGCCGCCAGCAGCGCCGCTTCCAGCCAGCGCGGGCCGGCGGTGCGCCGGGCATGGATGATGGCCAGCATCGCCACATAGGGCAGCGGCACCAGCACCTTGTACCATTCGACGGTGCGGACGGAGAGCGCGGCGGCGATCCAGGTGTCGCCGACCACGTCGTTCACCACGATGAACAGCGCGATGGCGATCCACAGCACGAAGGTGATGCTAGGCCTGGGCATCGGCGAGCCGCTTCAGCTCGGCGAGACAGGCGTCGCGGCCGGCGGCGAAGTCGCCCGCGATCCACCAGCGCTCGACGGCCTCGATCAGCGCGCCGACCCCGGGGCCGGGCTTCAGCCCGAGCGCCAACGCATCGTTGCCGCGGATCGGCAGTTCCGGCGGTGTCCAGGTGCCCGCAAGACGCAACGCGGCGCGCCAATCGCCGGGCGCGTCGAGCAGGACGCGGTCGATGAAGAGCTTGGTGCCCAGACGGTACAGGCTGGCGCGCAGGCTGGTCGTGTCGATGGCGTTGGCGGGATCGAGGAGAAGCTGCAGGCGGACGGATTCCTGCGTCGACAGTTTCAGCCGCTTGCCGATCGCCGTCGCATCGGCGGCCGTCGGCAGGATCGCCGCCAGCCGGCGCAGGGCGTCGGCCTTTTCCTCGCGCGCCGCCAGCGCGCGCAGGCGGGCGCTGCCGGCGTATTCGGGCAGCCAATGATCGAGCACGCCGGCCTCGAGCATGGCGTCGAAGGCGTCGGCGCCGCCAGGCGCATCGAGCGTGCGGAAAAGCTCCTTGCGAACGCGCTCGCCCGAGAGCCCGCTGACGGTCGCGGCGTTGCGCCGACAGGCATCGAAGCTCGCGCCATCGAACGGCGGCCTGCCGTAGCGCGCGTGAAAGCGGAAGAAGCGCAGCACGCGCAGGCGGTCCTCGGCGATGCGCTGCTCGGGATCGCCGATGAAGCGCACGCGGCCCGCCTTCAAGTCGGCCTGGCCGTCGAAGTAGTCGTGGATGGTGCCGTCGGGCTCGGCATAGAGCGCATTGAAGGTGAAGTCGCGGCGCTCGGCGTCGGTCCGCCAGTCGTCGGTGAAGGCGACGACGGCGCGTCGTCCGTCGGTCTCGACGTCGCGGCGCAGGGTCGTGATCTCGAACGGCCGGCTCGTGACGATGGCCGTGACAGTGCCGTGCCGCAGCCCCGTCGGCACGACCTTGATGTCTGCCGCTTCGAGCGCCTTCATCACCGTCTCGGGTGGCTTGTCGACGGCGATGTCGATGTCGTCGATCGGCCGGTCCAGCACCCAGTCGCGCACACAACCGCCGACGAAGCGGGCGGTGATCCCATAGCTCTCCAAGGCGTCGAGCAACGTCCGCACCGGCGCCTCGTTCATCCATGGCGGCGTCATGGCGCAAACAGCCCGCCGTAGCCCTGGTTCTGCGTGAAGAACATGACGACGAAGCCGATGATCGTGCAGACCAGGCCGGCGATGGCGAGCCAGGTCAGCGGCAGGTCCTGCCATTCGGGCAGCGTGCCGGCGAGCTTGCGCTGCTCCTTGATCTTCACGGCCCACGCCCACAGGAAGAAGGCGACCGTCGGCGCCATTACCAGCACGATTACAAGGAGAGCGACGCGCAGCATGCGGTTAGTCCGTACTCTTGCGGACCGAGCGCGTCTTGCGCTCCAAGGGCCAGGGCAAGCGAGACATGCGCTACCCGCCGTTCGTCAGCACGAAGTGCAGATTCTTGAGCATACCCGCCGTTGCCCCCCAGATGTAGCGGTCGCCATAGGGCATGGCGTAGTAACGCCGCTCGCGACCCTGCCAGATGCGGCTGTCGATGCGGTGATTCTTCTCGTCGAGGAAGTGCGACAAGGGGACCTCGAACACGTCGGCGACCTCACGCGGGTCCGCATGGATGGTGAATCCCGGCGTCACGATGCCCACGACCGGCGTGATCTCGTAGCCCGTGCCCGTGCGGTATGGGTCGACCAGGCCCACCACCTCGACGAACTTGCGCGATATCCCTACTTCTTCCTCGGTTTCGCGCAGCGCCGTGGCGCTCGGATCGGTGTCCTCCTGCTGCGTCCGGCCGCCGGGAAAGGCGATCTGGCCGGCATGGCTCGGCATATCCTCGGTGCGCTGGGTCAGCAGCACCGTGATCTCGGCGTCGCGCCGCACCAGCGGGACGAGCACCGCCGCCGGCCGAAAGCTGGTCGGTGCCGGCACCACGCCGTTCAGCGAGAAGTCGCTGCCCAGGGGCGCCCGGGGGACAGGCAACCCGGATGCCAAAAGCCTGCTGCGTTCGGCGACCCGCTGCACAATTTCGTCAACCGTCATGCCCTTGTTCCGGCCTCAATTCTGGGCTTCCCTCACCATCAATCCCTCGGACAACAGGAGCGCCCCGGTGGCCCCAGACACTTCGACCGCGACCGACGCGGATGCCCTCGCCGCCCTGGCCGACATCGAGCGCCTGGGCACCCAGCTCCGGGCCGCGCGCGCTTCGATCGGCAAGGTCATTTATGGCCAGCAGGACGTCATCGATCAAACCCTGGTTGCGCTGCTCTCGGGTGGTCATCTGCTGCTGATCGGCGTTCCGGGTCTCGCCAAGACCAAGCTGGTGGAGACGCTGGGCGTGGTGCTGGGCATGGAGGCCAAGCGCATCCAGTTCACTCCCGACCTGATGCCGGCCGACATCCTGGGCTCCGAGGTGCTCGAGGAAAGCGATGCCGGCCGTCGCTCCTTCCGCTTCATCGAGGGTCCGGTCTTCGCCCAGCTCCTGATGGCCGATGAAATCAACCGCGCTTCCCCGCGCACCCAGTCGGCCCTGCTGCAGAGCATGCAGGAAAAGCACGTTACCGTGGCCGGCAAGCGCTACGACCTGCCGGCGCCTTTCCACGTGCTCGCCACCCAGAACCCGCTGGAGCAGGAAGGCACCTATCCTCTGCCGGAAGCGCAGCTCGACCGCTTCCTGCTTCAGGTCGATGTCGGCTACCCCGACGAGGGCGCCGAGCGCCAGATCATGATCGGCACGACCGGAGCCACGACCGCCGTCGCGACCCAGGCGCTCACGCCGGCCGATCTGATGGCGGCCCAGGCGCTGGTGCGTCGGCTGCCGATCGGCGAGAGCGTCGTCGATGCCATCTTGAAGCTGGTGCGCGCCGGCCGTCCGGAGTCGAGCGACCTCGACGTCGTGAAGCAGCGTGTCGCCTGGGGCCCCGGCCCGCGCGCCAGCCAGGCCTTCATGCTGGCCTGCCGAGCGCGCGCGATCATCCAGGGCCGCCTCGCCCCGTCGGTCGACGATGTCGTGGCGCTGGCCGGCCCCATCCTGCGGCATCGCATGGCGGTCAACTTCTCGGCCCGCGCCGAGGGCATCACGGTCGAGACGGTGATCAATCAGATGTGCGCGAGGCTGGCGTAGATAGTGCCTGGTTATTGTGAGTTCATTTCCTCCCTGCGCGCAGCGCGGGGAGGTGCCCGCGCAGCGGGCGGAGGGGTCATGAGCATCGTTGCCGGTGTTCATGACCCCTCCGGCGCTACGCGCCACCTCCCCAGCGACGCTGGGGAGGCAGAGAGAACATGATGGCGTCCCCCTCCACTCTTCACCGTTCGCTGGAACTGGCCGGCACGCTGCCCGCGTTGATGGTGGCGGCCGATCGCGTCGCCGCCACGGTGATCCAGGGCGTGCACGGCAGGCGCCGCGTCGGCCAGGGCGATGCCTTCTGGCAGTACCGGCCCTATCGCGACGGCGACAGCGCCAGCCAGATCGACTGGCGCCAGAGTGCGCGGAGCCGGCATCTGTTCGTGCGCGAGACCGAGTGGGAGGCCGCCGCCAGCGTCTGGCTGTGGCGCGACGCCTCGCCCTCCATGCAGTACGCCTCGCTCAAGAACACGGACACCAAGGCGGTGCGCGCCGAGCTCATCACGCTCGCCCTGGCGAGCCTGCTGGCCGATGCCGGCGAGCGCGTCACCGTGCTGGGCTCGGGCATGCGCCCGACGTCGGGCCGCATCGCCGTGCGCCGCATCGCCGAGACGCTGTACGAGGAGGCGCGCCGGTCGGCCGAAGACGGCAAGCCGCTGCCCAGCCTGCCGCCGCTATTGCCGCTGCCGGCGCACGGCACCGTCGTGCTGGTGTCCGACTGGCTCGATCCGCTGGACAACATCGCGGCGATGATCCGCCATTACGCCTCGGGCGGCGTGCGTGGGCATCTGGTGCAAGTCCTCGATCCCGCCGAGGAAGACCTGCCGTTCGACGGCCATGTGAAGTTCGAGGGCCTCGAGGCCGAGGGCCAGCACACAATCCGCCGTGTCGAGGGCGTGCGGCAGGCCTACGGCGCGCGTCTCGCGGCACAGAAGGAAGGCTTGCAGCGGCTGACCCGCTCGACCGACTGGACGGTCCATCTGCACCGCACCGACAAGTCGCCGCAGACCGTGCTGCTGTCGCTTTATCTCGCCATGGCCGACCTGCGTCGGCTGACGGCAGCGTGATGCCGATGGTGTTTTCTTCTCGACCGCGGGCCTCCAGGCCCGCTCATGACCATGATG
>JAEWIV010000119.1 GCA_023386865.1 Pseudomonadota bacterium | reverse complement strand
AATGGCAAAAAGGGAATTCGCCCACCCGAACGAAATGCACAAGTACGTGGGGCAGGAAATTGGGGTCAGCGACTGGGTCGAGGTAACGCAGGACAGGATCAACCAGTTCGCCGACGCGACGGGTGATCATCAGTGGATTCACGTCGACGTCGAGCGGGCCAAGAAGGACATGCCGGGCGGCAAGACGATCGCCCACGGCTTTCTCACTCTGTCGTTGGTCCCGATGCTCAGTCATCAGATCTCGCACATCAACAACGTGCGCAACGGCATCAACTACGGCTGCAACAAGGTGCGCTTCACCAGCCCCGTGCCGGCCGGTTCCCGGGTGCGCGCCCGCAGCAAGCTTCTCGCGGCCGATCCCATGGACAAAGGCGGCGTGCGGCTGACCAATCAGGTCACCATCGAGATCGAAGGCCAGGATCGTCCGGCCTGCGTTGCCGAGACCATGTCCATCGTGTACGGCGTGTGAGAGGCCGGTGGTGCTGAAGCGCGAAGACCTTGCGTCCGAGAACATCGATCAGATCGTCGAGGACGCCCACAAGGCGGGTTACCATTTCTTTCTGTCGGCGGCCGAACGGGCGGCGAGCTTCAAGGCGGCGATGGAGCGGCACCAGCCGGGCGAGGAGGCATGGGTGTTCGCCTATGGCTCGCTGATGTGGAACCCGGTGATCGAGTTCGCCGAGCAGCAACCCTGCCGCGTCGACGGCTGGCGGCGGTCCTTCTGCTTCTGGATGCCGATGGGGCGCGGCACGCCCGAACTGCCCGGCCTGATGCTGGCGCTCGAGCGCGGCGGCGCGTGCGAGGGCATCGCCTACCGGCTGGCGCCGCAGCAGGTGGAAGGCGAGCTCGCCATGCTGTGGAACCGCGAGATGCTGGCCGGCATCTACCAGCCTGCCTGGATCCCGACGACGCTGCGCGACGGCCGCACCGTCACCGCCATAGCCTTCGTCGTCGACGCGGCGCACTGCCAGTATTGCGGCGACCTGCCGATCGAGCGGGCGGCGCACCACATCGCCTTCGCCGAGGGACGACGCGGCGCGTGCCGCGACTACCTCGCCAACACCGCGGCACATGCACGCGCCCTGCGCATCCACGATCCCTATATCGAGGAGCTGGTCGAGCGCGTGTCCGACCTGCGCGACGGCGCCTACGTCGTGCCGATGGTGCAGAGCGACGGCACGGCCGGCGAAGCCTAGGCTACAGCGAAACGAGAACCTCGTCGGACGTGCGGCACTTCACATGGCGTGACATAGTCGCGCCGTGCCTTCGCTCGTCGCTCGCTGGTTGGCGCTGCCGCCCAACCTCCGCGGAATCCTGTGGGTCGGTCTCTCGGGGGTGGTGTTCGCGCTGCTCAACGTCTTCACGCTGATCCCGTCGCAGCACCTCAACTCCTACGTCATGGCGTTCCTGCGCTATGTGTTCGGCGCCGCGCTCCTGCTGCCGCTGGTGATCCGGCTGGGGCCCTACCGCTCGCTGCGCACCAATCGGGTGGGCCTGCACATAACACGCGGCGCCATCCACACCGTCGGCATGATGTTGTGGTTCGTGGCCCTGCCGCTCACGACGCTGGCCGAGATCACGGCGCTGGGCTTCACCGGCCCGATCTTCGTCACCATCGGCGCAGCGCTGTTCCTGGGCGAGGACGTGCGGCTCCGGCGCTGGCTCGCCGTCATCGTCGGCTTCATCGGCGCCATGATCATCATCCGGCCGGGCTTCTCGGCGCTCCATCTCGGCGTCATCTGCATCCTGGTGTCGACGCCGATCTTCTCGGCTTCCAACTTGATCTCCAAGGCGCTGGCACGCACCGATTCGGCCAGCACCATCGTGATCTGGCAGCACATGGTGATCGTGGTCTGCGCAGCGCCCTTCGCCATCTGGTTCTGGCAGACGCCGAGCTGGGTCGACCTTCTATGGTTCCTCGCCGCCGGCGCCGCGGGCACGCTCGGCCACATCTGCCAGCAGCGCGGCTACCAGCTCGCCGACATCACGCTGCTGCAGCCGATCGGCTTCCTGTCGCTGATCTGGAACACGCTGCTCGGCTACTTCCTGTTCTTCCAGTCGCCCGACGTCTGGACCTTCGTCGGCGCAGCGGTGATCTTCGGCAGCGCCATGTACATCTCGCACCGCGAGGCGGTGCGGCGGGCGCAGATCAAGACGGCGGATACGAAGGCCGGGCCCGACGCCTAGCCGCCCGTCACGCTCATGTGGCGCGGCACGGCCGGCCCCGCATGGCGGCGGTCGATGATGAAGTCGTGACCCTTGGGCTTGCGCGCGATCGCCGCGGTGATCGCCTGGTCCAGGACCTCGTCGCTTTCCGAGGCGCGCAGCGGCGCCCGCAGGTCGGCGGCGTCCTCCTGGCCGAGGCACATGTAGAGCGTGCCGGTGCAGGTGAGCCGCACGCGATTGCAGCTTTCGCAGAAATTGTGGGTGAGCGGCGTGATGAAGCCCAGCCGACCGCCGGTCTCCTCGACCTTGAAGTAGCGCGCCGGCCCGCCGGTGCGATAGTCGGTTTCGCTCAGGGTGAACTGCTTGGCGATCTCGGCCCGCGCCAGCGACAGCGGCAGGTACTGGTCGAGCCGCGCCGCATCGCCGATCTCGCCCATCGGCATGACCTCGATCAGGGTGAGGTCCATGCCGCGGCCGTGGCTCCAGCGGATCAGGTCGCCGAATTCCATGTCGTTGACGCCGCGCAACGCCACCGCGTTGATCTTGATGTGCAAACCGGCGTCCTGCGCGGCATCGAGGCCGCGCATCACCTGGTCGAGATCGCCCCACCGGGTGAGCTCGCGGAACTTGTCCTTGTCCAGCGTGTCGATCGACACGTTGAGGCGTTTCACCCCGACCGCCGCCAGCTCCTTGGCGTACCTGGCGAGCTGGCTGCCGTTGGTGGTGAGCGTGAGTTCCTCGAGCGCGCCGCTGTCGAGATGGCGGCCCAGACCCTTGACCAGCGACATCACGTTCTTGCGCACCAGCGGCTCGCCGCCGGTCAGCCGCAGCTTCTTCACGCCGCGGCGCACGAAGGCCGAGCACAGCCGCTCCAGCTCCTCGAGCGACAGCACCTCCGCCTTGGGCAGGAAGGTCATGTCCTCGGCCATGCAATAGACGCAGCGGAAATCGCAGCGGTCCGTCACCGAGACGCGCAGATAAGTGATATGCCGGCCGAACGGGTCGATCATGGTGCCGTAACATAGGCATTTTCGACGGGTTTTTCGACCCCCGCCGGGCCGAGGAGCCTGAGGAGATTATCTATGGTGTCGGCCTCCGCCGCCGGCTTGTCGGTCCGGATACGGTTGATCCGGGGAAACCGCATGGCCAGTCCGGATTTGTGCCGGGTCGAGCGGGCGATGCCGTCGAAGGCGATTTCCAGCACCAGCTCGGGCGCCACCTCGCGCACCGGCCCGAAGCGGTTGGTCGTATGGTCGCGCACCCATTTGTCGAGCCAGCGCAGCTCCTCGTCGGTGAAGCCGAAATAGGCCTTGCCGACCGGCGCCAGCTCGCGCTTGCCCGAGACCTCGCGCCAGCAGCCGAAGGTGAAGTCGGAGTAGAACGAGCTGCGCTTGCCGTGGCCGCGCTGGGCGTACATCAGCACGCAATCGACCAGCATGGGGTCGCGCTTCCACTTGAACCAGGGGCCCTTGGGGCGCCCGGCGAGATAGGCGCTGTCGCCGCGCTTCAGCATCAGCCCTTCGATGCCGTCGCTGGTCATCTGCTCGCGCAGCTCGGCGAGATGGGCCCAGTCGGTGAAGATCACCAGCGGCGAGACGTCGAAGCGCGGCCGTGGCTTCTCGGCGCTCCAGGCTTCGAGGCGGGCGCGGCGCTGGTCGAAGGAAAGCGCGCGCAGGTCCTCGCCCTCGAGCCACAGCACGTCGTAAAGGCGAACATGCGCGGGATGGTCCTTCAGCATCTTGGGCGTCACGACCTTGCGGTTCAGGCGCTGCTGCAGGTCGTTGAACGGCGCCACGGCCTCGTCGCGGCGCACCAGCAGCTCGCCGTCGAACACGCCCTCGAAGTCGATCGCCTCGATGATGTCGGGGAAGGCCGCCGACACGTCCTCGCCGGCCCGGCTGTAGAGCCGCTTCACGCCGCCGGAGGAGGCGACCTGGACCCGGATGCCGTCCCATTTCCATTCGGCCCGGAAGTGCGCCGGATCGAGTGCCTCGAGCTCGGCGCGCTCGATGGGATTGGCGAGCATGGCCGGCAGGAAGGCGCCTCCGGCATTGGTGCTGGGCCGCGGTGCGTCGTGCAGCAACCAGTCGAACAGCGGCCGGTAGGGTGGCGTGAGCCCGTGCCAGATCTCCTCGACCTGGTCGACCGGCTTGTTGCCGAGGTTGGCGGCGGCCTGCTTGGCCAGCCGCGCCGATACCCCGACACGCAGCGCGCCGGTCAGGAGCTTCAGCAGCGCCCATCGGCCGGTGGCGTCCAGCGAATCGAGCCAGCGCTTGAGGATCGCCGGCGTCTGCATCCTGGTCGCCGTCTGCAGCGTGTCGACGACCTCGGCCAGGGTCGGCGGTGGCCCGGCGTTCGGATCGGTTTCCCAGATCAGCGACAGCGTTTCGGCGAGATCGCCGACGTAATCGTGGGACAGGTGGAAAAGCTCGGGCCCGATCTTGTCCTCGCCGAAGCCGCGCAGCAGGGCAGGCTTGGCGGCCGGGAAGTCGAGACCGCCGGTCAGCGCCGCCAGCGCCCAGCCACGGTCGGGATCGGGCGTCTCGCGCAGGTAGGTCTCGATCAACCGAAGCTTGGCGTTGCGAGCCGGCTGATAGCTGAGGGCGTCGAGCAGGGCGGCGAAGGCCTGCATCAGGTGCCTTCTTCCTCGCGGCCGGCGAGATGCAGCGCCGCGGCGTCGATGCCGAGAGACCGCGCCATGTGCACCAAAGCCTCCTCGCGGCCGTGGGTCACCCAGACCTTGGGCGCGCCCACGTCCTTCAGCGTCTGGCAGAGCTCGCCCCAGTCGGCATGGTCGGAGATCACCAGCGGCAGTTCGGCGGCGCTCTGGCGCGCGCGCGCGCGCACGCTCATCCAGCCCGAGCATACCGCCGGCACCGGATCGGCGAAGCGCCGCGACCAGCGGTCGGCAATGGCCGAGGGCGGGCAGAGCACGATGGCGCCGCGGAAGTTCTCCAGGATGGCGTCGGAGACATGGGCGATGTCGCCGAGATCGACGCCCTGCTCCTGGTAGAGCCTGCAGAGCGACACGAGGCTGCCGTGCAGCCAGATGCGCTTGTCCCAGCCGGCGGCGCGAAGAAGCCTTATGACGCGCTGGCACTTGCCGAGCGCATAGACGCCCACCAGATGGGTGCGCTCGGGGAAGGTTGCGACCGAACGCAGGAGCTTGCCGATCTCCCCCATGTCGGAGGGATGGTGGAACACGGGCAGCGCGAAGGTCGCCTCGGTGATGAAGACGTCGCAGGGAATCGGCTCGAACGGCGGGCAGGTCGGATCGGGGCGGCGCTTGAAGTCGCCCGACACGACGATGCGCTGGCCCTTGTATGCCAGCACTGCTTGCGCCGAGCCGAGAATGTGACCGGCGGGAGCGAACTCGACGTCGACCTCGCCGACCCGCACGCTTTCGCCATATTTCAGCGCCTGCTGCTGGGTGTCGGGCATGTCCTGGAAGCGCGCGCGCATGATCGCCAGGGTCTCCGGCGTCGCGAGGGCGGCGCGATGGCCCGGGCGCGCATGGTCGCTGTGGCCGTGGGTCACCACGGCCCGCGGTACCGCCACCGCCGGATCGATGTAAAAGTCTCCCGGCTCGCAGTACAGGCCGCGCGGCGTCGGATGGAGCCAGGAGCGAGGATCCAGGGTGTCGGTCATTGAAGCTGATGCATCCTACCGGCCTGATATAGGTCTTCCCGACCTGTTTTCACGCTGGTTCGCGAACCGCGGATGGTCGCCGCGGCCGCACCAGCTCGCCTTGATCGACTTGGCGCGCCAGGGCAAGAGCGCTCTGCTGATTGCTCCGACCGGCGGCGGCAAGACCCTGGCAGGCTTCCTGCCGTCGCTGGTCGAGCTCACCGAGCGGCGGCTGTCCGGCCACGACCTCGCCCACAAGCAGGGCAAGGGCGAGCTCCACACGCTCTACATCTCGCCGCTCAAGGCGCTGGCCACCGACATCCGCCGCAATCTCGAGATGCCGATCGCCGAGATGGGCCTGCCGGTGCGCGCCGAAAGCCGCACCGGCGATACGCCGCACAGCCGCCGCCTGCGCCAGCGCGAGCGGCCGCCCGATCTCCTGATGACGACGCCGGAATCGCTGGCGCTGTTGCTGAGCTACCCCGACGCCACGCAGTTCTTCACGAGCCTGCGCTGCGTCGTCATCGACGAGCTGCACTCCTTCGCCACAAGCAAGCGCGGCCATCACCTGGCGCTGTGCCTGGCGCGAGTCGCGACCCTGGCGCCGCACGTGCGCTTCGTCGGCCTGTCGGCGACGGTCGCCGATCCGCCGGGGCTGGCGCAGTTCCTCGCCGTCAAGGACGAGGTCGAGATCGTGGTGGGCGAACCCGGGGCGCAACCGCTCGTCAGCATCATCGATGCCCAGGAGCGCCTGCCGTGGGGCGGCCATATGGGCCATCACGCCGTCCCGGAGGTGTACAACATCATCCGCCAGCACAAGACCTCGATCGTGTTCGTGAACACGCGCGCCCAGGCCGAGCTGGTGTTCGACCGGCTGTGGCGCATCAACGATGAGAACCTGGCGATCGGCCTGCATCACGGCTCGCTGGCCGTCGAGCAGCGCCGCAAGGTCGAGGCGGCGATGGCCGCCGGCAAGCTGCGCGCCGTGGTCGCGACCTCTTCGCTCGATCTCGGTATCGACTGGGGCGACGTCGATCTCGTGATCCAGATGGGCGCGCCCAAGGGCGTCAGCCGCCTGATGCAGCGGATCGGCCGCGCCAACCACCGGCTGGACGAGCCCAGCCGCGCCATGATCGCGCCGGCCAACCGCTTCGAGGTGCTGGAATCGCTGGCCGCGCTGGAAGCCGTCGAGGCGCGCGAGCTCGACGGCGACCCGCCGCGGCCGCCCTGCCTCGACGTGCTGGCCCAGCACATCGTCGGATGCGCCTGCGCCCAGCCGATCGATCGCGACCAGCTCTACGAGGAAGTGCTGACGACGCAGCCCTACCGCGACCTGCCGCGCAAGGACTTCGACGACACATTCGACTTCGTCGCCACCGGCGGCTATGCGCTGGCGGCCTACGATCGCTGGCATCGGTTGAAGCAGCTGCCCGACGGACGTTGGATGCTGGCCTCGCCCCTGGTGGCGCGGCAGTTCCGCATGAACGTCGGCACCATCGTCGAGCTGCCGCTGATCAAGGTAAGGTTGAAGCGCGGCCCGATCCTGGGCGAGGTGGAGGAGACCTTCATCCAGGGCCTGGTTCCGGGCGATACCTTCGTGTTCGGCGGCCGCATGCTGCGCTTCGAGGGCATCAAGGAGCTTATCGCCCAGTGCTCGCCCGCGACCGGTGGCGATCCCAAGGTGCCCGCCTATGGCGGCGGCCGCCTGCCGCTCTCTACATTCTTGGCCGAGCGGGTACGCGGCATCCTGCAGGACCCGTCGCGCCATCCCAAGCTGCCGCCCGAGGTGCGCGAATGGCTGCGCGTGCAGCGCATCCGCTCGACCTTGCCTGCCGGCAACCGCCTGCTGATCGAGGGGTTTCCACGCGGCAGCAGGCAGTTCATCGTCGCCTACTGCTTCGAGGGCCGGAACGCTCACCAGACGCTTGGCATGCTGCTGACGCGACGCATGGAGCGCATGGGGCTGAAGCCTCTGGGCTTTGTCGCTACCGACTATGTGCTGGGTATCTGGGGCCTGCGCCCGCCGACCAAGCAGCAGCTCGACCAGCTGTTCGACGAGGACATGCTGGGCGACGATCTCGAGGCGTGGATGGACGAATCGACCATGCTGCGCCGCTCGTTCCGCAACGTCGCGGTGATCGCGGGCCTGATCGAGCGCCGCTTCCCGGGCGAGGAGAAGTCGCGTCGCCAGGTCACCTTCAGCTCCGACCTGATCTACGACGCGCTGCGCCGCCACGAGCCCGACCACATCCTGTTGCGCGCCACCCGCCAGGACGCCGCCTGGCAGCTCGCCGACCTGCGCCGCCTGGGCGAGCTCCTGCGCCGCGCCAAGGGCCGCATCGACTACCGCAGGCTCGAGCGCATCTCGCCGCTCGCCGTGCCGGTGCTGCTCGAGATCGGCAAGGAGCGCGTGCTCGACGGCACCGCCGAGGACGAGCTGCTGGACATCGCGGCGCAGGAGCTGATCGACGAGGCGACGCGGCTGTAAATGGGCCTTCTTGACGTAATCCTTGTCGATCATTATGTAATTAATGACATCATTATCAGGGGCGGATATGGCCAGTGTCGTGACGATCAATCGGCCTGATGTCGTGGCTCTAATCGAAAAGGCGGCGGACGAGCTGACGGGCGGTAACAAGACCGAGTTGGTGGCGACGGCCGTTCGCCGACTCCTCGCTGAAAACGCACGAACGCAGCCTTTGTTTGGCTCCCACCCCGGTTCTGTGAAGGTGAAGCGAGGAGTCGATCTCACACGACCGGTGCTGGATGAAGAGATGGACGCGGAGACCGGGCGCGAGATTCGCCGGTGACCGATCTTTTGCTCGATACGCACATCGCATTGTGGTTGAGCAGCGGTGACGAACGGCTGGGGCAGACGACGCGCCGGACGATCGAGGCGGCGTGGAAGGCGGACGGCCGACTTTTTCTGAGTGCGGTCAGCGTTTGGGAAATTGCGATGCTGGTGGACAAGGGTTTCATCGAGCTCGACTTGCCCGTAGATGAGTGGGTCGAGCGGTTTCTCGATCGCCCAGGACTGGAAGCGGTGGCGCTGGATCACGCGGCAGCGGCGCGCGCCTACAATCTGCATCACCTGGAGCATCGTGATCCCGCTGACAGATTGCTCATTGCAAGTGCCATTGGCCTTGGCTGCCCGCTCGTGACTCATGACGATCGGATCCGCAGGTTCGCCAAGACGCGTGGGCGGCAATACCGATTCTCGATCGCGTGACTGATGATGCAAAGTGCGGCATGACATCGGAGGCGAAGAGCTCGCGACTCTCGACGTCGTTGCGGTAATCGCCGTTGATCAAGAGGTCGATGCCGGCATCTTGGTATTGCCCGACGAGATCGATGGCCTCGAACACAGTGCCGACGAAGTCGCGCAGCGGTCCGCGGGACGCCAGCCGCTCGCGCAAGGGACGATTGATGAAAGCCGAACTTCATGAGTTCGTTCCAAAATGCGGTCGATGAAGAGTGTCTTGCATCGCTGGGCCTGAATGTGACAGCAGCGGCTCAGGCGGCTTGGTCCCGGCCAGCTAGTGGAAATCCCGTGACGCGATCTTGATCTTGGGCCGGTCGAGATGGATGCGGCTGCGGTCGTAGCCCTTGGTCGCCGGGGGCTTCTTGACGCGATGACGCGTGGCGTTGGCTTCGGGAACCGGCAGATGCGTGCGCGGGTCGGGGCGGTCGGTGCGCACCTGGTCGCCACGACCGTGGGTCAAGCGAAAGTCCTCGTCTATCTCGGAGATGGAATCGAGTTCGGCCGACCAGTCCCACAGCTCTTCGGCGACGAGATGGATCACCAGCCCCTCGCGCTGCACATGGCCGCGCACGCCGAGCAGGCGCGAGCCCATGACGATGCGGCGATGGGCGTCGAACACCCTCGGCCAGACCACGAGGTTGGCAATGCCGTGTTCGTCCTCGATGGTGACGAACACCACACCCGAGGCGGTGCCCGGCCGCTGGCGCACCAGGACCAGGCCGGCCAGGATGAATTCGTCCTCGTTCTTTGAAGTCTTCAATATCTCGGTCGGCGATACGCCGCGGCTTGCGAGACGCGGGCGCAGCAATGCCAAGGGATGAGAGCGCAGCGACATCGAGAACGAGCCATAATCGTCCACCACCTGCTCGCCCAGGGTGAGCGCGGGCAGGGCGACCTTGGGCTCGAGATCGCGCAGTTCGCTCGGGCCGTCGAGCAGGGGCAGCCTGGCGTCGGAGAAGCCGCGCACCGCCCACAGCACGTCGCGGCGCGACAGGCCCAACGAAGCGAAGGCATCGGCGCGAGCGAGCGCCACGATCTGGCGCTTGGTGAGTCCCGAGCGTCGCCACAGATCGGCGGGATCGCGGTACGGCTCGGTGCGGCGCTCGACCATCCGTTTGACGTCGTCCTCGGCGAGGCCGGTGATCTGGCGCAGGCCGAGCCGCAGCGCGCAGCGGTTGTTCTGGCTGGGTTCGAGCGTGCAGTCCCAGTCGCTGGCATTGACGTCGGGCGGCCGCACCTCGACGCCATGTTCCTTGGCATCGCGCACGAGCTGGGCTGGAGCATAGAAGCCCATCGGCTGGGAGTTGAGCAGGGCGGCGGCGAAGACCTCGGGGTAGTAGTGCTTCACCCACGAGGAGTCGTAGACCAGGATGGCGAAGCTCGCCGCATGGCTCTCCGGGAAACCGTATTCGCCGAAGCCTTCGATCTGCTTGAAGCAGCGCTCGGCGAATTCCCGCGCGTAGCCGTTGCCGACCATGCCCTCGATGAAATCGCGCTTGAGCTTGTGGATCGTGCCGGCCCGGCGGAACGTCGCCATGGCGCGCCGGAGCTTGTCGGCTTTCTCCGGCTTGAAGCCCGCGCAGTCAATGGCGATCTGCATCGCCTGTTCCTGGAACAGCGGCACGCCCAGGGTGCGCTTGAGGATGTTCTCGAGCTCGGGCTTGGGATAGGCGACCTTGTCGGGGGCCGCCCGGTTCTTCAGGTAGGGATGGACCATGCCGCCCTGGATGGGACCGGGCCGTACGATCGCCACCTCGACGACGAGGTCGTAGTATTTGCGCGGCTTCAGCCGGGGCAGCATCGACATCTGCGCCCGGCTCTCGACCTGGAAGACACCGACGGAATCGGCCTTGCACAACATGTCGTAGACGGCGCGATCCTCGTCCGTCATGCCGAGCGTCTTCTTCTCGCCGTAGTGCTTCTCGATCAGGTCGAAGCTCTTGCGCAGGCAGGTCAGCATGCCGAGCCCCAGCACGTCGACCTTGTAGATCCGGAGCGCGTCGAGGTCGTCCTTGTCCCATTCGATGACGGTGCGATCGTCCATCGCCGCGTTCTGGATGGGAATCAGCTCGTCGAGGCGATCCTCTGTGAGCACGAAGCCGCCGACATGCTGCGACAGATGCCGCGGGAAGCCGCACAGCGTGGCCGACAGTTCGAGCGCCAGCATCAGCCGGGCATCGGTGGGATCGAGGCCGGCCTCACGTACATGGCCGGCATCGACGCCGCCCGATCCGATGCCCCACACCGTGTCGGCCATGGCGCCCACCGTGTCGGGCGAGAGGCCGAGCGCCTTGCCGACCTCACGGATGGCGCTGCGGCTCCTGTAGGAGATCACCGTGGCCGCGAGCGCCGCACGCGAACGGCCTTTCTCCCGGTAGATCCACTGGATGATCTCCTCGCGCCGCTCGTGCTCGAAGTCGACGTCGATGTCCGGCGGCTCGTTGCGTTCGTTGGACAGGAAGCGCTCGAACAGCACGTCGGTCTTGTCCGGATCGACCGATGTGATTTCCAGGCAATAGCAGACGGCGGAATTGGCGGCCGAGCCGCGGCCCTGGCAGAGGATGCCCATCTTGCGCGCCTGCGAGACGATCTCGTGCACCGTGAGGAAGTAGGGCGCGATCTCCTTGCGGCCGATGAGCTCGAATTCGTGTCGGATCGTGTCGGCGACCTTCTCAGGCACGCCCTTGGGGTAACGGCGGGCCGCGCCTTCCCAGGTGAGCCGCACGAGCTTGTCCATCGGCGTCTCGCCGCCCTCGTACATCACGGGATACTGGTAGGTGAGCTGATCGAGCGTGAAGTTGCAGCGCTGCACGATCTCCTGCGTGCGCTCGATGGCGCGCGGATGGCGGCGGAACAGCCGCGCCATCTCCTGCGGTTCCTTGAGATGACGCTCGGCGCTGGCGAAGCGGCGGAAGCCCAGCTCGTCGACGGTGCAGCCGAGCCGGATCGCCGTCACCACGTCCTGCAGCGCCCGCCGCTCGGGGACGTGGTAGTGCACGTCGTTGGTGGCGACCAGGCCCACGCCCATCTCGGCGGCGAGATTGTCGAGCAGGGCGAGGCGACGCGCATCGTCGCCGCGGAACAGCGCGGTACCGGCGAGATAGCAGCGGTCCCCGAACAGGCGGGCAAGCCGGCGCAGCCGCTCACGGAAGGCCGGATCGTCGGGCCGGCGTGGCGGCAGGACGATGGCCAGGAGGCCTTCGGCATGGGCGGAAAGATCGTCGAAGCCCAGGTCGCACTGGCCCTTGGCGGCGCGGCGGTTGCCCACCGTCAGCAGGCGCGACAGGCGCTTGTAGGCGTCGAGGTCGGTGGGATAGGCGAGCAGGGAATAGCCGTCGCGCGTCTCGAGGCGGGCGCCGACCAGAAGCCTGGTCTGCCGCTCCGGCGGCGTCGGATGCTCCTCGTAATATTCCTTCAGTGCCGCATAGGCCCGCACCACGCCGGCCAGCGTGTTGCGGTCGGCGATGCCGATGGCGGTGTGGCCAAGGTCGACCGCCTGCAATGCCAGCTCGCCGGGATGCGAGCCGCTGCGCAGGAAGCTGTAGTTGGTCGTGACCTGCAGCTCGGCATACATGAGATCACGCGTCGGCGAGCTCATGGATGCGCGCCAGCGGCACGCCGCGCAACGCGATGCCCTCGAGCTCGAGCGCCCGCAGGAAGGTCTCGTCGCTGCTGACCAGCGGCGCACCCGTCACTTCGGCGCAGGCGGCGTAGAAGCAGTCGTGCACCGGCTGGCCGCATTGCAGGGCGAGCGCCAGCGCGCGGTTGCGCAGACGGGTCGATTCGACGAAGGCCGAGACGAAGGCGGGCAGGCCGATGTTGCGCACGATGGGCTCGGCCTGGTCGGGCGCGATCTCGCCCGCGACGGTCTTCTTCCAGGCGAGCTCGGCCACGTCCGCCACCAGGATGTCGGGCGCCACCACCTCGTGGCCGTGCACCAGCAGCGAGCGCGCCTGCGGTCGCAACGGCTCCTCGACGAACCATTTGATGGCCACGCCGGGATCGATCACCACGATCATGGCTCTCCTCCCGCGCACGGCAATGGCCGTTCCTCGGCCATCGGCCGGACGAGCGGCGTCAGGGCGGCGATGCGGTCGGCTTCGGCCAAGGGGTCGAGGACCAGCGGCTGGCGCGCGGCCTGCCTCAGGATCTCGCGCAGCTCGGCTTCGAGGGAACGGCGGCGCGTGCGGGCGCGCGCCTTCAGATTCTCGACGACCTTGTCGTCGAGGCCGCGGATGGTCAGCGTGTTCTTCTTCATGCGCAGAATCCATGGAGGAACCAGCGAGCCGTCGGCCGGCCGTTGGCCGCCATCCGATAGGCTCCGTCGCGGAACAGCCAGAAGCGCCCGCCGTCGTCGTCTTCGACCCGATAGTAGTCGCGGTAGGGCGGCACGATGTTGGCCGGCGGCCGGCTGCCGTCGGGGCGCGGTCGCCACCATTCGTCGGCGACGCGCGCCGGCCCCTCGGCGCGCACGATGCGATGGGCATGCTGACGCCAATGGAAGACCGAAGGCGGATCGTCGGGCACATGGGCCATGACGTCGACCGGCTCGGGCCGCTGCAGCAGCCGGGTCGGCCGCGCGCCCTTCATCCCGGCCACGCGCTGCCAGGCGCCGGCCGATGCGGGTTTGGCTGCCTCGCCCGCAGTCTGCACGCGCTCAGGCAGATGGCTGTCGCGCGGCAGCAGGCGCACGACGTTCTCCGCGCCCAGGCGCAAGGCCAGGCGGTCGGCGAGGTCGATCGTGCCGTCCTCGCCCAGGGAAGCGGCGATCGTGCCTGAATCGGGCAGCGCATCCTGCGTGCCGCTCCAGGATTCGACCTCGGGAGCGGCGAGGATCATCAGCTCGACGCCGAAGCCTGGGTCGAGCTCGCCCAGCTTCTCCTCGAAGAGCTTCATCAGCCGGGGATTGTCGCGATTGGGCCGGCCGGTGCCGATCGACGTGCGATCGACCGAGCCGTCGACGCGATAGAGAGCGATCTCGAGCTTGCGTGCGCCGACGCCCGCCTGCTCGAACTGCCGGCAGAGGGCGGCCAGCAGGCGGCTGGTCGCGGCGGCGATATCCTCGGGCCGGCCGATCGGCTCGACGAAGGCGAGCCG
>JAEWIV010000010.1 GCA_023386865.1 Pseudomonadota bacterium | reverse complement strand
CCGCGCTGGGGGGGGGCGGGGGTTGGGCGCCGCAGGCGACGGACGTTCTGGGTATGGGCGGCGCGCGCCGTCGTGCTGGGGCTGTTCCTCGGCCTGTGGCAATGGGGAGTCGAGGCACGCCTGATCGATCCCTTCTTCTTCTCCCAGCCGAGCGCCATAGGCGCCTTCCTCGCCGAAGAAATCCGTGATGGCAATATCTGGCCGCATGTCCTCGTCACCCTGCGCGAAACGCTCGTGGGTTTCGCCATCGGCGCGGCGGCTGGTGTCGCAGCCGGGATCGTGCGCATGCAGTTCCCCTTTGCGGCCGACGTCAGCAATCCCTTCCTCACTATCCTCAATGTGCTCCCGCGCGTGGCCCTGGCGCCAATGTTCATCATCTGGTTCGGCATCGGCGAGGGTTCGAAGGTGGCGCTGGCCGTGAGCTTGGTATTCTTCATCCTGATGCTGAACACCGAGGCCGGCATCCGTTCGCTCGATCGCGAGTTGATCGTAACGATGCGCGCACTCGGCGCCACCGACCGTCAGCTCTTCTGGAAAGTCATGCTTCCGGGCGCCGTGCCGGCGATCTTCGGCGGCATGCGTCTAGGCGTCGTCTATGCCCTGCTTGCCGTCGTGGTCGGCGAGATGATTTCTGCTCGCATGGGCCTCGGCCAGCGCATCTCCTTCTACGCAGCGAGCTTCCGGGCGGAGGGGGTCCTGGGGACGATTCTGGTGCTGGCGATGATCGGATTGATGCTGAACTTCATCGTCGTACGCGCAGAAGCCGTGTTGCTGAAATGGCGGGGCGACATTTCATGATCCGGGCCGGCATAGCGTTTCCACCGACTACCACACCTATAAGACGTCGAGCTGGAACGACTTCGTCAGCAGCTTGATCCACCTCAAGGCCCTGCTGGGCAACCCGGAGCAGATTGCCCACCGTCATCGGGTGCGCGGTCGCCGGGGAAGTCGCAAGGCATCTTCTCGCGGGGGGTGGCTTCTCACGACCTCCGGGTACTCGATGGCGCTCGGCGGCGCCGGACACCCTTAACGGCGGCGGTCGCCGCGGTCGCCCTGGCCGCGCTTGGACACGGTCTTCGCCTTGCGGCGGCGGTCCTGTGAGAGAGACCGACCGACGTCCTCGACTTCCCGGAAGGACGTGCCGCGGCGATTGCGGCGCACGTAGAGCTTGTTGGTTCCGGTGTCGATGAGTTCGCGCTTCGTGGCCTTGGGCCGGGTGGACTTCTTCGCCTTCGCCGCCTTCTTCCGCGACGTTGCGCCGTGCGTCTGGGCGATCCGGCTGGGCCAAGCCGCCCGTCGGTTCGGCATCGATCTTCCACCGGGATTGATTTTCTCGTTCTGCGGCCGATCATGACCCCATTCTCGCCTCGACGAGCCGTGAAAGAGGAGGACAGCTCCATGACCGCCAGCACGCAGCCCAAGCACCGCAGCCTCGGCGGCAGCGGCCTCACCGTCTTCCCGATCGGTCTCGGCTGCATGTCGCTCTCCGGTGCCTACGGCAAGAGCAACGACGATGAGGCGATCCGCGTGGTCCACCACGCCATCGACCGCGGCGTGACCTTCCTCGACAGCTCCGACATGTACGGCTGGGGCCATAACGAGACCCTGCTCGGCAAGGCCTTGGCCGGCGGCCGCCGCGGCAAGGTCGTGCTCGCCACCAAGTTCGGCCAGACGCAGCGTCCGGGCGGCGCCAACGGCGTCGACGGCAGCCCGGCCTATGTCAAGGAAGCCTGCGATGCCAGCCTGAAGCGACTGGGCGTCGACGTCATCGATCTCTACTACCAGCACCGCGTCGATCCCTCGGTGCCGATCGAGGACACGGTCGGCGCCATGGCCGAGCTGGTGAAGGCGGGCAAGGTGCGCGCGCTGGGCTTGAGCGAGGCCAGGCCCGAGACCATCCGGCGCGCCCACAAGGTGCATCCCCTGGCCGCCGTGCAGAGCGAATACTCGCTGCTCTACCGCGAGCATGCCGAGGAGACGCTGAAGACGACGCGGGCGCTCGGCATCTCCTACGTCGCCTACTCGCCGCTCGGCCGCAGCTTGCTGACCGGCACGGTGCGGCAGGCCGCCGATATCCCCGAGGGCGACGGCCGCGGTCGCCATCCACGCTTCGCAGCCGACAATCTCGGGCGCAATCTCGCGAAGGTGGCGGCCATCGAAGAGGTCGCCCGCCATCGAGGCTGCACGCCGGGCCAAGTGGCGCTCGCCTGGCTGCTGGCCCAGGGCCCCGACATTGTGCCGATCCCGGGGACCAAGCGACGCGAACGGGTCGACGAGAACGTCGCGGCGCTCGATGTCGCGCTGTCGGCGGACGACATCGCCCGCCTGTCGGCGGCGCTGCCGCCGGGCGCGGCGGCGGGCACGCGCTATCCGGAGGGCGGCATGAAGGGCGTCTATCTCTGACAATTCACAGTATCGACGCAATGTGAGCTGAAGGCCGGCAGCGAGCGGCCGACGCATCGCGAGCGGCCTGACAGGCCCGGCGCGCGGGTGTATGGAGGCGCCGGTTCGACGTCCGAGGGGCCCCGCCATGTCGGAAGAGATCGTCTTCTATCACAATCCGCAGTCGCGCGCGCAGATGGCGCACCTGATGCTCGAGGAGGCCGGCGCGCCGTACCGGACGGTGCTGATCGACTTCGCCAAGGGCGAGCACAAGACGCCCGAGTTCCTGGCGATCAATCCCATGGGCAAGCTGCCGACCATCGTGCATCGCGGCACAGTCGTGACAGAAACCGCGGCGATCATCGCCTACATTGCCGATACCTTCCCGGCTGCCGGCCTGGCGCCGCCGCCGGGCGATCCGTTGCGCGGCGCCTACTATCGCTGGCTGTTCTTCGGCGCCGGCTGCATGGAGCCTGCCCTGCTCGACAAGATGATGAACCGCCCGCCGGTCGAGCGGAAGGCGGCGGTCGGCTGGGGCAGCTATGAGGAAGTCGTGGCAACGCTGAAGACTGCGCTCGG
>JAEWIV010000009.1 GCA_023386865.1 Pseudomonadota bacterium | reverse complement strand
GTTGCCAAGGCCCCCTCGGTCCCCTTTTGCCGGCGACACCTCCCCACGCCGAGCGTGGCGAGGCGGAGTATTGATGAGCCGACCCGTGATCCTGGTGCGAGATTGGCGGACGACCGAGGCCGCGCTTGAAGCCGCCCGAGCGGACAAGACCGCGCCCCTCCTCGTCACCCCGGAAGGCGCAGCCTCTTTCTACGGCGCGGGCTACCTCGGCGCGCTGCAGGAACGCGCCGAGAAGGAATTCCCCGACGTCGACTTCGAGCTGATCGTCGATTGCGGCGATGCGCCCGGCCACGCGCTGGCCTGCCTGCGCTCCGGCGTGAAACTGATCTCGATGCGCGAGCCCAGCGACAAGATCGCCGACATTGCCCGTCAGATGGGCGCCCGATTGGTAAGGAGACCGACATGAGCTGGCAGCCGACACGCGATCTCGTGGGCTATGGAGCCAATCCGCCCGATCCCAAGTGGCCGAACGGCGCCCGCATCGCGGTCAATTTCGTGGTGAACTACGAGGAAGGCTCCGAACCGTCGGTACAGGATGGCGAGGGCTACACCGAGACCGGCCTCACCGAATCGTCGACCTCCTCGCAGGGTCTCCAGGGCCGCGACCTCGCCGGCGAAGGCATGTTCGAGTTCGGCAGCCGAGTCGGCTTCTGGCGCATCATGCGCGCCTTCCAGGAGCGCGGCCTGCCGCTCACCGTGTTCGGTTGCGCGCTGGCGCTGGAGCGCAACGCGCCGGCGGCCGAGGCGATCAGGAAGTCGGGCTTCGACGTCTGCTGCCACGGCTGGCGCTGGGTGCGCCATTTCCAGTTGAGCGAAGCGGAGGAACGCGAACACATCGCCAAGGCGGTGACGTCGCTGAAGCGCACCGTCGGCGAGGCTCCGGCCGGCTGGTATTGCCGCTATGGTCCCAGCGTCAACACGCGGCGCCTGCTGCTCGAGCACGGCGGCTTCACCTACGACAGCGACTACTACGGCGACGAGCTGCCGTTCTGGCAGACGGTCGAGGGCAAGCCGCACCTGATCGTGCCCTACTCCCTCACCAACAACGACGGCAAATACGCCGCCGGCATGACCACTTCCGAGCAGTGGTTCACCCTCTGTCGCGACGCCTTCGACGTCCTCTACAAGGAGGGCGCCACGATGCCAAAGATGATGTCGGTCGGGCTGCACCAGCGCCTGATCGGCCATCCCGGCCGCACAGCGGGATTGTGGCGCCTGCTCGACTACATCCAGCAGCAGAAAGGCGTCTGGGTGACCCGGCGGATCGACATAGCGAACCACTGGAAAGCCACACACCCCTATTCCGGCAAGGGCTTGAACGAATAGCCCACCGCCGCTATCACCGGCCGCTATCTGTTGGACCATGGAGCGCAGGCCGTGAAAATCACCCGCACCGTCAAGAAGATCCTCGACAACTACGAGAGCGATTGCCCCGGCACCAAGGCCAACCTCGCCCGTATCCTGATGCACGGCCGCCTCGGCGGCTCCGGCAAGATGGTGATCCTGCCCGTCGACCAGGGCTTCGAGCACGGCCCTGCCCGCTCCTTCGCGCCCAATCCGGACGCCTACGATCCGCACTACCACTACCAGCTCGCCGTCGATGCCGGGCTGAACGCCTATGCCGCCCCGCTCGGGCCGCTCGAGGCCGGGGCCGACACCTTCGCCGGCGCCATCCCGACCATCCTCAAGGTCAATTCGGCCAACTCGCTGTCGACCAACAAGGACCAGGCCGTCACCGGCTCGGTGGGCGACGCCCTGCGCCTGGGCTGCTCGGCGATCGGCTTCACGATCTATCCGGGCTCGGAAGACCAATACGCGATGATGGAGGAGATCCGCGAACTCTCCGAGGAAGCCAAGTCGGTCGGCCTCGCCGTCGTCATGTGGTCCTATCCGCGCGGCGGCAAGCTCGACAAGGCGGGCGAGACGGCGCTCGACGTCTGCGCCTACGCCGCCCACATGGCCGCCCTGCTCGGCGCCCACATCATCAAGGTCAAGCCGCCGACCGACGTGCTGTGGCAGCCCGAGGCCAAGGCCGCCTACGAGAAGGCCAACGTCGACAAGTCGACCCTGGCGGCGCGCATCAAGCACGTCATGCAGGCCACCTTCAACGGCCGGCGCATCGTCGTGTTCTCCGGCGGCGAGGCAAAGGACCTCGAGGGCCTGTTCACCGAGATCCGCGGTCTGCGCGATGGCGGGGCCAACGGCTCGATCATCGGCCGCAACACCTTCCAGCGCCCGCGCGACCAGGCGCTCGACATGCTCGACAAGATCGTCGGCATCTACCAGGGCAAGATGTAAATCAGGTATTCGTCGGCTTAGAGCCACTCTTGGGTAACCTTCTGGGTACCCAAGAGTGGCCAAGCCATCGGATTTAGAGGCCCCGTGAAGTCATATTAGGGGCGGTCGGATGCAAGGTGCTTAGGCTCTGCGCAACCGAGGAAGGCATCGGCGGTTCTCCTTGAGGAAACGGAGACCGTTTTGAAAGCCATGCCCCTAATTCTGACCGCCGGGATGCTCCTGGCCGGCTGCGCTGAGGCAGATGAACGTGGCGTTGCTGACGCCCGGGGGAACAGTTTCGCGGACGGCCAAGCCGCTCCACGGTCTATCCAGTTCAAATTGCCAGCACGCCGGGGCCAGGGTTTTCCCACCGGGCGATACGGCAGGCCCGCGACCCGCCCTGCGCCTGAGGGAACTTAGCGTTCTTCGGATAGAGGGCCACCTTTGTGCGCTCGCGCAACGACCTCTGGAGGAATTGAGCATATGATGCAACGGCACAGCATCCTTGCTGGCAAGTGCTATCGGGACAGGCTAGGCGCGATTTATAGAGTTGTCGGCTTCGATGGAAATGGGGTGCAGTGCGTTCTCTATCACCGCACAGACCAGGGCGGCCTCGTTGAACGAGAGCATTCCCAGAGCTGGCCCGACTTCCTTGAGGACCTTCAAGGCGAGGTCGAATGCCCCCTTCCGCAGCAGTAGGTAGGTCAACTCGACCACCCAAGTGGATCAAGCCGCAGCTCACGCGCCTGGTTGACGAGGCGCCGGCCGGTGCTGGCTGGGTCCACGAGATCAAATACGACGGCTATCGCATGCATGCCCGGATCGACCGCGGTCAGGTCAAACTACTCACGCGCACCGGCTTGGATTGGTCTTGTCGCTACCGGCGTTCGATCGAGGCGCTTCAGGAGGGCAGCAGCCGCGCGACAGCCGCTTCGGCTCGCCGCTGAAGCTTGCGCGGGTCCATTGGGCGCGGCCGCAGCTGGTCTTCGAGGTGACCTACCTTACATGTACGGAGGACAACCTGCTGCGACAGGTCTCCTACCAGGGCCAACGCGAGGACAAGCCGGCCCGGCAGGTCGTGCGGCCGGTTCCACACCCGCGTCGAGGTCGGTCGTAGGATCGCAGTCCTCGGTGACTTCCAGCGCTGTCCGGCGTTGTTGCCAGCATGGATGAAAGTAGCATCAAGCGGGCCGAATTTTGCGAACACATGGGTGCCGAGGCTCGCGCGAAGGCGCACGGCATGAAGGACCTGGAGGCCCGCCGGACGATGTTGCTGGTTGCAGCGCTGTGGGAAGCAATGGCACGGTCCACCAGAGGGGAGCGCTGAGAAGGCTGATTATGGCACGCATTCCTAGACCGCCTAATGAGGCGCCGCGCGAGCCGCCGCCAGGGTCCAAACCAAGACCGCTGCCGCCGATGCCTCCGCCTCGGGAGCCGCCGCCGGGCCCTCCGCCGCCAGGCTGAGCTCGTCCAATCCGTCTACCAAGGGTCGCGCGTTGGCAAGCCGGCGCCGCAGGTGGTGCCGTCGATACCCCCGCTTCTCCAACGGTATGACCAGTACGACGAAGCAGGACCCGATTGTCGTTTTGTGCCAAGCTTAAGATGGAGAATTGGCGGGGGAGAGCGTGGCGTCGGACAGTTATTTCGACCTTCTAGCGAAGGCGACTCATGCCAGACGGCTAATGGAGCACCTGAGATCGCCTGCCGATCTTGCAGCCATGACTGACTACGCACGGGAGCTCGAGGCGAAGGCTGAGGCGCTACTCCGCCGCGAGGTCAGCTTGATCAGCGGAGCCGCCTGGAGTGATGTCCAAGCACTGCCTCAGGCTCAGCAAGATCGATCCGAGAAAAAATAGAAGGCTTCGGCCGGCCTTTCGCAGTCGTGAGTGCCGCCGCGGCCAGCCAGTACGGATCATTGCCAGCCAGCCAAAAGGCTGTTCTTGTTCGCTTGTGGAGGGCGGCCATGCGGGGCTGCAGCGCGCCACTGAGCCGAAGAAACGGCTTTGCGCAAGGTCGGGTTTGGATTGCAGCGGCTCCTGACGCCGATCGGTCGCGAGCGCTACGATCAGTTGGTCAACCACAGCCATCAAAAATGAAGCGGATGCGCGTTCAACCGAACGCAACAGTGAACAGCAAGCCCACAGCATATGCTGCTCCAAGTGACATCCCAACGGCTAGAACCGTTTCGGGCCCGCCCCAGCTATTACGCCCCCGTGGCGGAATGAGCTGCGTATTATCCACGACAAGGACCAGCGTTGGACGACGACGCGGTG
>JAEWIV010000523.1 GCA_023386865.1 Pseudomonadota bacterium | reverse complement strand
TCACCGACGACCAGGCGCAGCGCGCCGCGCAGATCCTGATCCGGAAGGGTTTTCGCGAGATGAAGACCCAGATGGCCCTGCCGGGCAACCCGACGCCGGCGGAGGAGGTGCGGCGCGTGCGCGTCGTGCGCGAGGCGATCGGGCCCGACATCAAGCTGATGTGCGATATCAACCAGCGCTGGCGACACGAGCAGGCGATCCAGATCGGCGACCGCGTCGAGGAACAAAGCGTATCACGGCACGCCCGAGCGCTTGCCCATACCCGCTCAGCCCTCGTCCATAGCAAGGTACTTGCCCGTAGTGCTGGCAGCCACCCGCGCCACCGCCTGCGGCACTCCCGCCGCGACGACCCTGCCGCCGTCCTCACCCGCGCCGGGCCCGATGTCGATCACCCAGTCACTCTGGACAACCACGCCCATGTCATGTTCGACCACGACCACGCTGTTGCCCGCCGCGACCAGCGACTGCAGCTGCAGGACCAGGCGCTCGACGTCGACCGGATGCAGCCCGGTCGTCGGCTCGTCGAGGATGTAGAGCGTGCGGCCGCGTTGCGCGCGCTGCAGCTCGGTGGCGAGCTTGATGCGCTGCGCCTCGCCGCCCGACAGCTCGGTGGCGGGCTGGCCGAGCCGCAGGTAGCCCAGCCCGACGTTGCGCAGCGTCTCCAGCGAATGGGCCAGCGCGGGCTCGTGCTGGAAGAAGGCATGCGCGGCGTCGACCGTCATGGCGAGCACGTCGGCGATCGACTGGCCGCCGAGCTTGATCTCCAAGGTCTTGTCGTTGTAGCGCGCGCCGTGGCAGGCCGGGCAGGGCGCGTAGACGCTGGGCAGGAACAGGAGCTCGACGAACACGAAGCCCTCGCCCTCGCACTTGGGGCAGCGCCCCTTGGCGACGTTGAAGGAGAACCGCCCGGCGTCGTAGCGCCGCGCCTTGGCCTGCGGCGAGGCCGCGAACAGCCGGCGCACATGGTCGAACAGGCCGGTATAGGTCGCGAGATTGGAGCGCGGCGTGCGTCCGATCGGCTTCTGGTCGACCACGACCAGGCGGGCGATGGTGCTCAGGCCGCCGCCGGGCTCGTCGACGATCTTCCCCGCCGTCGTGGCGACCGGCGCGTCATGCAGCTTGTCGCCCATTGCGTCGTCAGCCTCCGCGGCGGCCGGCAGCGCATGTCCCAGCCGCTCGGCCATCGCCTCGACCAGGAACTGGCTGACCAGGGTCGATTTCCCCGAGCCGGAAACGCCGGTGACGCTTGTGAGCACGCCGAGCGGGATGTCGACGTCGAGTCCATGGAGGTTGTTGCGCGTGATGCCGCGCAGCTTCAGCCAGCCCGCCGGCGGGCGCGGCGGCTGGCGTTCGGCCGGCGCGTCGGGAAAGAGATGCTGGCCGGTGCGCGAGATCGCCACCCGGCGCAGGCCCTCGGGCGGCCCGCTGTAGAGGATCAGCCCACCCTGGTCGCCGGGGCCCGGGCCGACATCGACGATCCAGTCGGCGGCGCGTATCACGTCGAGCTCGTGCTCGACCACGAACAGCGAGTTGCCGCTGTCCTTCAGCCGCGCCAGCGCGCGCAGCAGCGCCTCGGTGTCGGCGGGGTGCAGCCCGGCCGACGGCTCGTCGAGCACGTAGACTACGCCGAACAGGTTGGAATGGACCTGCGTCGCCAGCCTGAGCCGCTGCAGCTCGCCGGGCGAGAGGGTGGGCGTGCTGCGCTCGAGCGAGAGATAGCCGAGCCCGAGATCGAGCAGCACGTCGAGGCGCGCCGCGAGATCGCGGGAGATGCGCTGGATGACGATTTTCTTCTCGGGCGCCTTCTCCGGCGTCTTCTCCTGGGCGGAGTCCCTGGCGTCGCCGGCGAACGGCGCCACCAGGGCGGCGAGGCGCTTCAGGGGCAGCCGCGACAGCTCGGCGATGTCGAGCCCGGCGAAGGTGACCGACAGCGCCTCGCGCCGCAGCCGCTTGCCGTGGCACTCCGGGCAGTCGGCGCCGCGCATGTAGCGCGCCACGCGCTTCTTCATCAGCGGGCTCTGGGTGTTGGCGAAGGTCTGCAGCACGTAGCGCCGCGCGCCGGTGAAGGTGCCCTGGTACGACGGCTCCTCCTTCTTCTTCAGGGCGCGACGCGTTTCGGCCGGAGTGTAGCCGGCATAGACCGGCACGGTCGGCGTCTCCTCGGTGAACAGGATCCAGGCGCGGTCCTTCTTCGGCAGGTCGCGCCACGGCGTGTCGACGTCGAAGCCCAGCGACACCAGGATGTCGCGCAGGTTCTGGCCGTGCCACGCCGGCGGCCAGGCGGCGATGGCGCGGTCCCGGATGGTGCGGGACGGATCGGGCACCATCGTCTCCTCGGTGACCTCGTAGACCCGGCCGAGCCCGTGGCAGGTCGGGCAGGCGCCCTCGGCGGTGTTGGGCGAGAAGGACTCGGCGTAGAGCAGGGGCTGCTTCGGCGGATAGTCGCCGGCGCGCGAATAGAGCATGCGCAGCAGGTTCGACAAGGTCGTGACGCTGCCCACTGAGGAGCGCGTGGTCGGCGTGCCGCGCTGCTGCTGCAGCGCCACGGCGGGCGGCAGGCCGTCGATCGCATCGACCTCGGGCACCGCCATCTGGTGGAACAGCCGCCGCGCATAGGGCGACACCGATTCGAGATAGCGCCGCTGCGCCTCGGCGTAGAGCGTGCCGAAGGCTAAGGACGACTTGCCGGAGCCGGAGACGCCGGTGAAGACCACCAGTTTATCGCGCGGCAGCTCGAGGTCGACGTTCTTGAGATTGTGCACCCGCGCGCCGCGGACCCGGACGAAGCCCGGGCGCGTGCGGTCGAGGCTGGTGCCGTCCATCGCGGGAGAACGTGGGCCCCGGAGGGCGGTTGCCGGTGCGCTCCTACCGCGGAGCCCTGAACTTGTAGCTGGCCTGCAGCAACACGCCGTAACGATCCGTCTCCAGGTTGAAGACGTCGGTCGGCAAGTTGGCATTGTGGGCGTTGGTGGTCCACATGCCCCAGTAGCGGCCGCCGATGCTCAGTGTGAAGGCTTCGGTCACCAGCCAGGACAGGAAAAGCTCGGCCTGCACGCCGTTGCCGGTGCCCGTGACGGGAGCGATCGCGCTGCCCCAATGCGTATCCACGCCGTTGTAGGAGACCCACGGCAGCCAGGCGATGTCGCCGGCGATCTTGATGCGGTCCCACAGGCGCGTCTCGGCCGAGACGCCGAGCCGCACCGCCTGCCAGGTGTCGGTCTGGCTGATCAACGTGTCCGTCGCGGGCGTCTGCTCGCGACAGACCCCGGACGCGGCCTGCACAACCTGGAAGCAGCCCATGGCGTTCATCGTGGTCTGGTAGCGGTGGTAGCCGACGAAGCCGCCCACCTTGTGGGTCGGCCCGCGCATGAAATTATAGCCGAGGTCGGCCGTCAGGTAGTGCAGCGTGCCGGCGACGTCCGCCTGCGTGACTTCATAGGCGATCGGACCCTCCGCCCGGGTTTCCTCCGGCGGCAGGCCCCAATCCTCGTCGTACATCCTGCCGTTCGACAGGCCGCCGCCGCCGATGAAGCCCTTGACGAAGACGTCGATCGGCGTGTCGACGCGCACGACCAGCTCGCCCGAATGGCCGACGACGTCGCTGTAGGTGAGCCGCGAGACGGGGATGTTGGGATAGCCGTTGCTGGTCTGGTATTTGCCCCAGCTGTACCAATAGCGGCCGCCGACATCGATCTCCCAGCCCGGCGCCCAGGGCGTGCCGCCGGCGGCATCGCCTTGTCCGGCGGGCGAGTCGGGCGATGTCCTGTCTGCTGCGCCGAAGCGGTAGTTCAGCCCGAGCTTGGCGACATGGAAGTTCTGGGTGACGTGCGAGAAGCCGGACGGCATGTCGCTCACGAAGCCGCTGGTGGTGACGTTGCTGCCGGCCGGCGCCGGCAAGCCGAAGCCGCCGAAGTTGAGGTAGTTGTATTCGAGCTTCAGCGACCAGGCCGGGCTCAGCGCATGCTCCACGCCCGCGCCCAGGGTCGCGCCCCAGGCGCTGATGCTGCCGCTCGTCGGATCGCCCAGGATCGGCGGCCCGCTCAACCGCGTGCGGTCCTGCGGGTCCAGCCTCACGACGTATTCTCCCTCCGGCGGCGCGCGGTTTGGATTGATGGAATAGTCGGCCCGCATCCAGGCGAGGCCGCCCTTGGCATAGAGCATCGTGCGGCCCTGCGGCGCCGTGAGGAAGCCGAGCCGGCCGGTGAGGGTCGCCAACGCCCGCGGCGCCGCGATGCAGGTCGAGCCCGTCATGGTCACCGACCATTGCAGGCAGGTGTTGCTGCCCTGCGAGGACAGCACGCTGGCATCCGCTTCGATGCTGGCCACCCACTGCGGGGCGAGCTGGTGGTTGTAGCCAAGCTGCAGGCCGGCCAGGAAACCCGGCGTCGAGATCGTCCCCCCGTAGAGCGACGCGCCGTTGGGATCGGAGAAATCGGTCGTGCCGCTGAAGGCGCCCGCGTGGGCCCCGAGGTAGATGCCGGTCCAGTTCCAGGCGGGGCCGAACGGGGATGGCGGCGGCGGATCGTCGGCGCGCGACGGCGCGGCGAACAGCACGATCGACAAGGCGGCGACCAGGCACCGGCATGTTGCGCCGACAGGAGCTGTCGCCGTCGGCAGCGGGAATGACCGCTCTTTCACTGAGAGTTCCCCGTTATCGTGCTCCCAGTACGCGATACTGGTTGATCGTAGCATGCCGCGGCGGGCGGTGTAACGGCACCGGTGTTCCAACCGGCGTTTACACCGTATGAATGGAGCCGACATCGCTTGCTCACAACGGTTGAAGAACCGTTGGAACCTTCCTCGGAGGGCGGCGTTGCTCAGCCAGTCGGCCCGCGTCCCGGGAGGGTCAAATGACGACCATTCTGATCATCGTCCTGCTGATCGTGCTGCTGGGGGGCGGCGGCGGCTACTACGGCTATCGCACCTACGGCGGCGCCGGCCTGGGCGGCGCCCTGGGCCTCGTCCTCGTCGTCCTGCTCGTCGTGTGGCTGCTCGGCGGATTGACTGTTCATCCGGTTTGAAGAAGCCCGGAGCGCGTCAGGCGCGATCGGCAGCGCGGCGACCAACGGCGGCGGCGCCTGAACGGATGCGTGGCGGCGTAGATCTGCACCGCCGGCCCGAACAGCGTGACGCTGCCGGTGTTCGCCTGCGCTGGCCGACGTCGGTCGCGCTTGCGGGAATACGTGCTGCAGGAGGCATGATTGCAAGCACTGCCAGCACGTGCCGGTGTCGCGCCGCGCGAACCTACCAAGGGTAGTATCGACGACCAGCGCCTTACGGTGCGAAAGAATTATCTTGCGCAGCATGGCGCTTTACTTCGGTTATATCGATCGCTATATTCAGTTATGCCCTCCGCCGGACAGCCCACCCTCTACAAATCCGAGTACTGCGACCAGGCGCACAACTATTGCCTGCTGGGCGCCACCAACGAGGACCTGGCCGGCTTCTTCGACGTCACGCGGCGCACGATCGACAACTGGATCGCGGCCCATCCCGACTTCGCGACCGCCGTCCGGACCGGCCGCATCGTCGCCGACATGCGCGTGGCGCGCTGCCTCTACGGGCGCGCCGTCGGCTGGCCGCAGACGGTCGAGCGCACGGTGCTGCACGAGGGCAAGGAAAGGGTGCTGAAGAACGTCGTGAACCATCCGCCCGACACTCGTGCCTGCATCTTCTGGTTGCGCAACCGCCAGCGCGAGAGCTGGGGCGATCGTGCCCCCGCGGCCGCTGCCGGCGCAGGCCCGCACGATCTGATGGCCGAGCTCGACGCCGCCGGCGAACGCGCGCGGCGTGACCTCGCGCAGCCGGCGTCGGATGCCGCCGACTGATTTTGCTGGGCGGTGCCGGGGGCTGGCGGAAGCCGCGGGAACCGCGCCAACTTCAGGGTGCCCACCGCAGCCTGGGATGACCGCATGAAGATCAAGAGCTTCGACGTCGCCACCCTGCTCGTCCCCGAGGACGATCCCCTGGCCAACATGCCGGAGGAAGCCGGCCGCAAGCGGCCCATCGTCACCGTGCGCCTGCGCACCGATGACGGCATCGAAGGCATCGGCGTCACGCTCTATGGCGGCCGGCTGACCAGGAGCCTGCATGCTGCCATCGAGGATCTCGCCGCCGCGACCGTGGGCGAGGACCCGCAGCGCGTCGAGGCCATCGTCGCCAAGCTGCGCGTCGGCGATCCCGGCGGCGGGCCGGGCGGCATCTTCACCCTGGCGCTCAGCGCCATCGACACCGCGCTGTGGGACATCAAGGGCAAGGCGCTCGACCAGCCTCTCTGGAAACTCCTGGGCGGCCATCGCGATCGCGTGCCGACCTATGCGTCGGGCTCGCTGCGCCGCGGCTTCACCGACGACCAGGCGCAGCGCGCCGCGCAGATCCTGATCCGGAAGGGTTTTCGCGAGATGAAGACCCAGATGGCCCTGCCGGGCAACCCGACGCCGGCGGAGGAGGTGCGGCGCGTGCGCGTCGT
>JAEWIV010000491.1 GCA_023386865.1 Pseudomonadota bacterium | reverse complement strand
CCGGCGGCGCGGGGCCGGCGCGCCGGGCGCCGCGCGCTTCACCAGCACGACCGGCTCGTCCTACCTCGCCGCGGAAGTCACGCAGGTCCAGGTCGAGGCCAGGAGTCCCGAACCGCTCGTGACGGTCGGCCTCATCGGACTGACGGGCCCTGCCGGCGTCCTGCCGCGATACTACTCCGATGCCGTCGTCGCCGATCAGCGATCGCGCGCGTTCTCGCTCACGCGGTTCCTCGACCTGATCTCGCATCGCATGGTGGCGGCTTTCGCCGCCGCCGGCGCGAAGTACCGCCCCCATCGCGCGGCCGATGTCGGCGCCCTGTCGGCCGATACGAAGCGCGGCGATCCGGTGGCCGAGGTGCTGCTGTCCCTGACCGGCTACGCCACGCCCAATCTTGCCGAACGACTGCTGGCAGGGCCGTCGGCACTGCGTCACTACGCCGGCTTCTTCTCCGCTCATCCGCGTTCCGCCGATCGACTCGAGGCATTGGCGTCCGACTGGCTGGGCCGTCCGGTCAAGGTCGAGCAGTTCGCCGGCGCCTGGCTCGCCCTGCCGGTAGACCAGCGGACCCGCCTCGGCATCGGCTTGTCGCCCGGCGGCTTCTGCCAGCTGAGCGTCGATGCGGCAGCCGGCGTGCGTGCCTGGGACCAGCAGGCGCGGATCGTCCTGCGCGTCGGGCCGCTCGACCTCGCCTATTTCGAGAGCCTCCTGCCCGATCAGCCGCTGCTGCGCGAACTGGTGTCGCTGGTGCGCGCCTATGTCGGGTTCGAGGTCGGCTTCGCCGTCAATCCGGTGCTCGCCCGCGACGCCGTTCCGCCGCTGGCGCGCGCCCCGCCGGCCGAGCCCGGCGCGGGCGGCGCGAGGCCGCTGCTCGGCTGGAACACCTGGCTGCCGACGTCCCGCGCCATGCCTCGTCGCACCGATGCGGCCGACGCGCTGTTCGAAAGCGAGATCGTTGAAGGACGTGCATGAACCGACCTTGGAACAGCGGCTACGTCGCCGACATCGCCTACATCGAAGGCTTCTACGTCCAGCAGTCGCCCGCGCGCATGGCTCTGGCCTGCCTGTTCGGCAATGTCGAGGCCGATCTGCCGGAGCCCGACGACGATGCCTCCTATGTCGAGCTGGGCTGCGGCTGCGGCATCGGCGCCCTCGTCACCGCGGCCGCCAATCCGGGATGGCGGGTCACGGCGATCGACTACAACCCGGCCCACATCGCCATTGGCGCCGGGCTCGCCCGTGCCGCGCGCCTCGACAATATCCGCTTCATGGAAGCCGACCTCGCCGGGCTGGCGACAAGCGCCGAGGCCGACGCCATACCCCAGGCCGACTTCGTCAGCATGCACGGGCTGTGGTCGTGGGTCAGCAACGAGGTCCGCGCCGGCATCGTCCGGCTGCTGGCGGCCAAGACGCGGCCGGGCGGCATGGTCCACCTGAGCTACAACGCCCTTCCTGCCTGGCAGGGCGCGCTCGGCATGCAGCGGCTGATCTACGAGGCCGGCATCCGGACGCCCGGCCGCAGCGACATGCAGGCCCAAGCGGGCCTCGCTCTCGCGCGCGATCTCAAGGCGGTCGAGAGCCAATATCTCACCGAGAGCAGTCTCACGCGCGACCTCCTCGACACCACCGCCACCATGTCGACGGAATACCTTTCGCACGAGTACATGAGCGCGCACTGGGCGCCGGCCTTCCATGCCGACGTCGCGGCAGCCCTGGCCGAGGCGAAGCTCGACTGGGTGTCGTCGGTCAATCCGATGGAGAATTTCCCCGAGCTGATGCTGACGGCGGAGCAGCGCGAGGTCATGAACCGGTACAAGGATCCGCTGCTGCGCGAGCTGATCAAGGACATGTGCCTGCCGCGGCAGCTTCGCCACGACGTCTTCGTCCGCGGCGCGAGACGCCTCAACAACGAGGCGCGCGACGCCGCCCTCTCGCGCCTCACCGTGGTACCGATCGTGAGCCCGGGAGAGCTGCAGACCAAGATTAGGGTGCCGGCCGGCATGGCCGAGGTCGGCGACAAGCTCAAGGAGATGATGGCCGCGGCGATGCGCGGACCGGCCAGGGTCGCCGATCTGATGGCCTTGGGCGGCGAGCGAAGCAACCCGGCGGAGCTGGTGAGCACCCTCGTCGGCACCCACCAATGCCAGATCGCGGTGCGCTCGGACGGCGAGCAGCCCGACTCGGCCAATCGGCTCAATCGCGTGTTCGGCTCGCGCGTGAACTCGATCGTCGACGCCAAGACATCCGGCGGCCTCGCCTGCGGGCGGCTCGGCACCGGCCTCACCGCGCCGCCGCTGCTGCAGTTCATCGCCGGCCGCCTGCTCAACGGCGAGCGGGAGGACAATGCCGATGCCTGGATCAAGACCTTGAGCGCCGATGTGGTGCCGGAAAAGCACGATACCGTGCGCGACGTCGTCCACACCGCCATAGAACAGCGCCTGCCGATCCTGCGGCAGCTGAGAATCGTTCCCGACTAGACGCCATCTCCACCTGCAATGGAATTATCCCAATAGCCCACACCCTTCCGCCAAATTATCGCCGCCAAGGTCGTGTTTCCTTCCGATCTTGGGTCGGCTAGCGTTTAGTGCCTGAAAGCACCGATCGTGACTTGGCTGCTGGGACACCACACCGAAAGTTGCGCTGCACATGGCCGAAGATGACAAGAAATCGCTGCTGTCGATCACGAGTTCCGCCGAGTCGCCCCTGACGGCCGTCCGGATGACGGCGCGGGAAACGATCAGCGAGCTGTTCAGGTTCGAAGTCGAGGCGATCGCCGCCGGCACGATCAATGCCACCAACATGCTCAACAAGCCGGCCTGCGTCGCGGTCAACCACGGCGGCAAGACGACACGATACTTCCACGGCATCGTGTCGGAGTTCGGCGTGCTCGAGCAGAGCGGGGTCGTCGACAAGCTCTACAAGATGATCCTCGTGCCCCAGCTGGCGCATGCCGGCATTCGCAGCGACTGCCGGATGTTCTTCAACAAGACCGCCGAGGACATCCTCAAGATCGTCTTCGAGGAAGCCGGCGTGACCAAGGTCGCGTTCCGCCTCTACTCCGCACCGACCCAGCGCAAGGCGACGGCGCAGTTCAACGAGACCGCACTGCACTTCGCGACGCGTCTGATGGAGGAAGAAGGTTGGTACTACTTCTTCGAGCACGGCTCGGACAGCCACACGCTGGTCGTGACCAACGACAATAACGGCTTCTACACCATCCCCAATGCCACGCTCCGGCTGGGAGTCGGCACGACGGCGGACATGCTGGTCGAGTTCCGCAAGCCCGAGGCCTTCGCCCCCGGCAAGGTTACGGTGAAGGACTACGACTTCGACTCGCCCGACAAGAACCTGAAGATGGAGCAGAACACCATCCTCAAGCATGGCGGGACGTCGAACCGCCCGGTCTTCCATTGGCCCGCCCTGACCCGCGAGACGGGCGTGGCGAAGAATCGCGCGAGATGGCGGATGGAAGCGGCCGAAGCGGCGGTGTCGCTGATCGGCGGCGGCTGCGATCATGCCGGGCTGATTGCCGGCGGAAAGTTCAAGCTGCGCACCGATGCCGGCGAGCAGGTTCATGTCGTGCAATCGATCACGCATCGCGCCGAGGACGTGTCGGAGCGGGCGGGCGTCGCCTCGGGCACCGACTATTCGAACAGCTTCCTGGCCTTCCCCAACTCGGTGCCGTGGCGTCAGCCGATGAAGACGGCGCGGCCTCGCATGGAGGGCCTTCACACCGCCAAGGTCCTGGCGCCGTCGGGAGAAGAGATCCACACCGACGACCAGGGCCGCATCAAGATCCGCTTCTTCTGGGACTGGCGCGAGGACGCAAACGCCGACAACAGCGAATGGGTGCGTGTCGTGCAGCCGTGGACCGGCAACCAGTGGGGCGGCCAGTTCATTCCGCGCGTCGGCACCGAAGTCGCCGTCGCCTTCATGGATGCCGACCCCGACCGGCCGGTCGTCGTCGGCGGCCTGTACAACGGCAACGACAAGCCGATCTTCCCGGTCGGCGAGAAGACCAAGCTCGGCTTCCGTTCGCGGTCGGTGACCAAGGGCGGCACCGCCGACTTCAACGAGATCAGCCTCGACGACAAGAAGGGCAGCGAGCAACTCTTCCTGCATGCCCAGAAGGACATGAAGACGGAGGTCGAGAACGACCAGACGCTGACGGTCGGGAACGACCGCACCGTCGTCATCAAGAAGGGCAACGAGAAGGTCACGCTGCAACAGGGCAATCAGACCACCGAGCTCAAGCTCGGCGACATTTCCGTGAAGTGCGATCTCGGCTCCATTACCATGGAGGCGATGCAGGCGATCACGCTGAAGGTCGGGCAAAGCTCGGTGAAGATCGACCAGCTGGGCGTCACGATCAGCGGCATGATGATCAAGGTCGACGGAACCATCATGACGGAGGTGAAGGGCGTGATGACCCAGGTGAAGGGTGCCGCGATGCTGCAGCTCAGCGGCGGCATCATCATGCTCGGCTGAGGGCCGACCATGGCTACCCCGACTCCGGCCAAGGCCGTGAACAAGCTGAGCGGCGACCTGGTCCGCGTGCTGCCGCACCTGCAGCTCGACGAGCACGGCCGGTCCGCTCTCGCCGGCTGCGAAGATCCCGCCGAGGCGCTCGACCGGCTGGAGCGCGCCGGCCTCCTGGTCGAGGCGACTCGCCTGGTTGCCCATGCCCTTCCCGCCCGCGAAGCGGTGTGGTGGGCGTGCGCCTGCTCGCGCCATACCGCCGCCAGCGGCACAGATCCATCGGCGGAGACCCGGGTGCGCGAGGCGGCCGAGGAATGGGTCCGCAAGCCGACCGACGATCTCCGGCGCAGCGCGATGAAGACGGCGGAAGGCACGGGCTTCGGCAGCCCCGAAGCATGGGCCGCCGTCGCCGCCTTCTGGAGCGGCGACACGATGGCGCCGCCGGAGGCGCCGAAAGTGCCGCCCCAGCCGCATTTCACCGGCCTCGCCGTCGCCGGCTCGGTCGCCTTGGCCGCGGCGCGAGGACCGGCCGTGCGGCGCGACGAAAGGCTGCGCCGCTTCCTGCTTTCGGCTAAAGACATCGCGACCGGCGGCGCCGGCCGCCTCGAAGCGGAGCCCGACTGATGGGAATGCCGGCATCACGTGTCACCGACATGCATGTCTGCCCCATGGTGACGGGGATCGTGCCGCATGTCGGCGGCCCGATCCTTCCTCCGGGCTGCCCCACGGTCCTGATCGGCGGCATGCCGGCGGCCCGCGTCGGCGACATGTGCGTCTGCGTCGGGCCGCCCGACGTCATCGCCCTGGGATCGTTCAACGTGCTGATCGGCGGCATGCCCGCCGCGCACCTGGGCTCCCTCACCGCCCACGGCGGCACGGTCGTTCTCGGCTATCCCATGGTCCTGGTCTGAGGCGCGGTCAGCTGCCGGCACCGAAGTCGATCGTCACCGCGGTGACGTTGTCGGTGACCTTGGCCATCAGCGCGGCCGTGACAAGCCGCTCGGCGGCGGTCTCGTCGTCGCCGGACAGCAGCTCCGCCAGCAGTTCCTCGGGCAGGGTCTTGCTCAAGCCGTCGCTGCACAGCAGCAGGCGGTCGCCGGCCTGAAGCTGGCCGGTGCGCTTGTCCAGTTCGAGGAGGTCGATGTCGGCGCCGACGGCGCGCGTGATGACGTTGGCCTGCGGATGGCGGGAGGCTTCCGCCTCGCTGATCGTGCCGTTCTCGACCAGCACCTGCACCAGGCTGTGGTCGCGGGTGATCCTGGTGAGGGCGTGGCCGCGCAGCAGATAGGCGCGCGAATCCCCCGCCCACAGGCAGGCGAAATGATCGTCGCGCGCCATCACCACGACCACGGTGGTGGCCACCATGGCGCCGGCGCCATGGCGCGACGCCTCGTTGTGCAGCCGCGCATGCGCCGCCTCGAGCCGCGATCGCACCTCGACCAGCATGTCGGCGGCAGAAAGCCCGGGGTCGATATCCTGCAGAATCTTCGCGACTTCGGCCGAGGCTATTTCGCCCGAGGCGTGCCCGCCCGCGCCGTCGGCGACGGCCCACAGGCCGAGGTCGGGCCGATTGACGTAGGCGTCCTCGTTCAAACGATTGGCCGTGCCGGCATGCGTCGCCGCGCAGGAGCGAAAGCTGCCGAACCGGGCGGTGTCCTGAGAGATACCGTTCTCAGACATCACGAAGCATCCGAAGCTCGGGGAGCCAGCACGGCCGGCGTGGCGGCGCTCGCTCCCCAGTCGTCATCTATGAGGGCAGCAAAATCTCCGCCTTCAGGCAAGCCCGTTCCGGTCTCGAAACGTGCGGCAACTCTGGGGCCGCCTTCGGTCCACCACGCCGTCCGTCCGGCGACGAAATCCAGACCGGATGGCGGTCCTTCAGCGGCACTGAAGGCAACCTCGATTCGCTCGAGTAGATCGGCGGGCGAGAGATCGTGCTCCAGGGCGTCTCGCCCGGCCTCCTCGGCCGCCGCCAGGAAGGACGACATCTCACCGACGTACGGCAGCCAATCACACGGCGCCGCGGCGGCGATCGTCAACGGCGAATAGCGTCCGACCTTGTCCACGCTCGGCAGCCAGAGCCCGAGGATGCCGTTCCTGCCGCAAAGGCCCGGCGGCAGCATGAAGCGCCAGACGGGCGCCTCCAGCCAGGCGTCGGTCCACTCGTCGCCCCACCGGCCCTGCGTCTCGGCAAGCCCGCGACGCCACCAGGCGTCCCAATTGTCGATGAAATCGCGCGGCAGTTTCTCGCTCACGAAGTCGCCCCGCGCCGGCAGCTTGCCGAACAGGCCGGCAATCGCATCGGAGGGCAGCGGGGTCATCGGCGACTAGCCGCTGACCGACGGACAGCGGAAGTCCTGGAGGACGCCCGGCGCAAACGGATTCATCACCGAGCCGGCGCGGATCTCGAACGCTGCCCGGCGCTCGCCGAGCGAGAAGGTCAGCAGATACCGCTCGGGCGACCCGGCCTGCTGCAGGCTGCCGCGGCCGAAGAGACGGAACATCGCCCACGGGCCGGTCTCGGCGATGACCCCGGTGCCGCCACCTGGCGGCGGGTTGAAGACCAGCCGCACGTTCGTCATGCCGTTCGGTCCGGGCCAGGTGATCTGCGTCGATCGCGCCGGCCCGTGCGCGTAGGTCACCGACGTTCCGTCGAACTCGAGGCTGACCTGGGATGCGCCCGAGTCGAGCTCGACCGGCATGATGTCGAAGCGAACGGCGATCGTCGTCGATCCGGATGCGAAGAACAGGTCACGGATCACGGCGGCACGCTGGAACTGAGCGATGTCCGCCGGCGAGACCGGTGCCGACACCCCATCGACCGCCTGCGGCGTCCAGGTCTTGCCCGTGGTGTTCACATAGGGCCTGAGCTGCGTGTTGAAGAAGCCGTCGATCAGGCCGCCCGGCGCGAACAGCTTGGCGAAGTCGTCCAGGGGCGTCTCGTTCGAGCTGCCGGGGACGAACGGAAAGCGTCCGTTGACCGCCGGCGCACAGAGCCTGCCCGGACCGTTCACGCCATTGTAGGCGGCGGCGACCTGCTGGCGCGCGCCGCCGCTGCGCAGCGCGGTGCTTTGCTCGGCCATGCCGGCCAGCCAGCGACCGAGCGGCTGCGGCTGGCGCTGGGATTCCGCGCGCAGCGCCAGCGAAGGATCGTCGCCCGCCGCCACGGCGGACGCGCCGACGCCGGCGGCATTCATCCTGGCGAGCTGCTGGCGCAGGTCGTCGAGGAGCTTCAGCACCTGGTCGATCGGTGCCGACCCGGCCGGCGTCACCAGGTCACGCAGCGGCCTGTAGCGTTCGTCGATCTGATGGCCGGGGGGAAGCGCCGGCGCGGCGCCAGCCTGACCGGCAAGCAGCGCTGCCAGCGCGGCGGATTTCGCCACCGTGGGCGCCGCGGCCGCCGCCTTCTCCTTCGCCGCCTTCTCGAGCTCCGCCGCTGCCGCCTCGGCGGCCGAAGGCTTGGGCGGCTCGGACAGCGTAAGCTGGCGGGCGATGGCGACCAGCAGCTCCTTCAGCGGCGACTGCTTGGAAGCGAGGATGTAGAGATCCTGGGAGGCCTGGTTCAGGCTGCGCAGCGGCGTGATCTCGAGGTCCTGCAGCAGGGCGTCCCACGCCTTGGCGTAGTCCTCCATGTACTGCTTGACGACCTCGTTCGCGACCTCGCTTTGTTGGGGGAGGTCGAAGTTGACCGGCACCTTCTGGCCCAGCACCCAGCTTTCCGCCGCGACCTCGCGCGTCGCCGTGGCGAGTGCCGGCAGCAGCACCTTGTGGAACCCTTCGACGGTCAGGAACCCCGGTATGCCGTCGCTCAGTCTCCTGCCCGAGGCCCGGGTGAAGACGCTGCCGCCCGCCCGCCCCAGCACGTCGCTCGGTCGCCACGGCGGCAAGCCCTGGGCGGCCGCCGACGGCTTGATGCGGGAATAGGCGCGGGAAGCCAGCGAGACGCGGCTGAAGGTCGTGCGTGCCTTCGCCACCAGCGCCTCGTCGAGGGACACCGCCGGCAATGGCTGGGCGAGAAGCGCATCGAGATGCTGCTGAAGGCTCGCGACCATGGCGAGATTGCCCGGCCCGGAATACTGGGCCTGCCAGTCGTACGTCATCCACTCCTTCACGAGCGACCGGTCGAGCGGACCTTGGCCGCCCAGCATCAGGTAGACGCGCGTTGCCTCGTAGAGGAATTCGGGCTGGGTGAAGTAGCCACGCATCTGGGCTTCGAGGCGCCAGATCAGCCGCGGCAGAAGCGCATAGCCCAAGGCATGCCGATAGACGCCCTCGGCGCCGCCGCGCAACTTGGCGGTTTGCGACAGGTCGAACCCGGCGAGCAACGGACTGCTGCCCTTGGCCGTCTTCGAGAGATCGCGGGCGGCGTCGAGCAACGGCACCAGGCGCGGCAGGTCGGCATCGTTGACCGGATCGAACGTCGTCTCCTTGGCGATCTTTTCGTAGGTCTCCACGGCCGAGGCCATTTCGCCGATCTCGCGCTCGCTCGACGACCGGTTGACGACGAGCCACCCGGCGATGCCCAGGGTGAGCAGGGCCACCACCGCATACGAGGCGGATCGCACGATGAGCCGGCGCATGCGCGCGGTCGGCGGCTCGCTCACCAGCATGGCCTCGCCGAAGATCACGCGCGAGACGAGCTGTCCGAGGAAGTAGCTGCGGCCCTGCACCGGACGCAGGGCGGCGGCGCGGCGCTGGTCGACACCAAAGGCGCGCATCATCACGCCGGTCAGGCGATCGATCGGCGAGCCCTCCTGGGTGCCGGAGGCGAAATAGACGCCGCGCAGCAGCGGCGCCGGGTCGAGCCGCGATCCGCCGAAGGCTTCCGTAAGGAAGGCCTGCAGGGGCTGGGTCAGCGAGGCGATCTGCGTCGGGAACCCGGCGATCAGGGCGCGCCGATCCGGGCTCTGCTCGGCCTGCAGGCGATCGAACAGGCGGTCGTTCAGGCTGTCGACGAGAAGCTGCAGCTCCTCCGGGAACTGCCCCACCGGGGTCGTTCGGGCGGCCTTGCCGAACGGGAAGGTCACGCCCCAGACCTGCTCGCGCCGCTCGCGGTCGAGATCGTCGAAGAACTCGGCGAAGCCCGCGATCAGGTCGGCCTTGGTCATGATCAGATAGACCGGCAGGCGAATGCTGAGGCGCTCCTCGAGTTCCTTGACGCGCCGCCGGACGGCGCGCGCGTGGGCGACCCGCTCGTCGTTCGGCGCGCTCGCGATGTCGCTCAAGGCGATCGCCACAATGACGCCGTTGAGAGGCTGGCGGGGCCGGGTGCGCCGCAGCAGGTCGAGGAAGGCATCCCATCCGGCGCGATCGACGGCTGCGTTCGAGTCCTGGGTGGTGTAGCGGCCGGCGGTGTCGATCAGCACCGCGTTCTCGGTGAACCACCAGTCGCAGAGCCGGGTGCCGCCGACGCCGGCGACGGCGCCCTGTCCCATCTCGGCCGCCAACGGGAACTTCAAGCCGCTGTTCAGCAGCGCCGTCGTCTTGCCCGCGCCGGGCGGGCCGATGATGACGTACCACGGCTGCTCATAGAGGTAGCCGCGCGTTCCGCGCGCCTTCTTCAGCAGCGACAGCGCGGTCGACATCCGGTCGCGGAGGGCTGCCGCCTCCTCGCCGGTGCGATTGCCCTCCTCGTCGGCCGCTTTCTCGGTGACACCGCTCTCGAGCTTCTGCTCGCGGCGCCGGCGATTGAAATCGAGCGCCACGTTGGCGGCGACCCACACCGCCAGCAGACACACGATCACGACCAGACGCGCCACCCATCCTTCGAGCAGCGGCAGCAGCGGACCGAAGAACCAGGCCAGCAACGACAGGATGGCGACGCCGACGAAACTCAGCACCCAACGAGAGGCGAGGAGCCGCAGAGCTTTCATGACTAGCCACCCTGCCGGTTGAGAACGACTTCGATTCGTCGGTTGCGTTCGCGGCCCTCGGCCGTGGAATTCGGTGCGATCGGATCGGCGTCCGCCCTGCCCTCGACGGTTATCCGCGACGGCTCGCCGAGCGCGGCGGCGATGATCGTGCTGGCTGCCTGCGCGCGCGCCGTCGACAACTGGAAGTTCGACGGAAAGGCGATGGTGCGGATCGGCTCGGAGTCGGTATAGCCGACGACCCGCACCGGTCCGTTCTCCTCCTTCAAGGCGAGCCCGATGCGCTCGAGCAACGGCTTGAAGCTCGGGGTCAGCGTGGCGCTGCCCGACGCGAACATGCCGCGGCCGGTGATGCGCACCAGCGGCTGCGCCGGCGTGCCCAGCACCTCGACCAGACCCTGATCGATCTCGGGCTTCAGGAACTGCCGCAGCTTGTCGAGCGCCGACGGCTCGGGCGGCGGCGGCGGCGCCGCGACCACGGGGGCCGGCTCGACGACGGGCGTGCGGGTGATCGTCGGCATGCGATCCGGCGGCGCCCCCTGCAGGCGGGCATAGACGGTGTCGGATTCCGCATTGAGGCTGATCGAGAACCAGAGGAACAGCGCGCCGACGATGCCCAGCCCCGCCGCCGCGGCGACCCACAGCGGCACCACGAACCGGGCCGGCCGGTACGGCGCATTCACGCCTTTGGTGTGCGGGGCAAGCGCGGGCTCGGCCGCCTTCTTCTGGCGGGCGATGACGGCATAGGTCTCTTCTCGGATCCGGTTGATGTCGCCGATGCCGCGGCGCGACAGGCGATAGCGGCCCATGAAGCCGAGCGACATGCAGATGTACATGAGTTCGATGACCGGCAGGAACCTGCCGGGATTGTCGGACATCTGCTTCAACACGTCGAAGAAGCGCTCGCCGCTGCGCACTTCCTGATGGAATGTCGAGACCAGGGAGCGCTGGCCCCAGGTTCCGCTGCTGCCCCAGGGCGTGCTCAGCACGATGTCGTCGAGGCTGGCGCACAGCGCGTAATGGGCGGGCCGCAGCTGTTCGAGCGGCACGCCCTTGTCCCGTGCCTCCTGCTCGAAAACCCGGATCTGGCGGACGGTCCGCTGATAGAGGTCGCCGGAGTCGGGCGGATTGGCCGTATTGCGCAACCGCGCCATGAGCTGGAGCAACGGCGCGGCAGCAGCCGCGAGGACGTCGCTGCCGGTCGCTATGTCCTCCGTTCCCTCGGCCGCCGCCACCGGCGCAGCTGCCGTGGGGCGCGAGGCGACCGTTGCCGACGTTGGCGGTTCGCCGGGCGCGGCGGACGGCGGCGGTTCGGGCGCCGGCGCCCGGCGTCGCCCGGGAGTCGGTCGGATGACCGTCCGGTTGTCGTCCTCAGGCTCGGCGAAGGGATTGTC
>JAEWIV010000425.1 GCA_023386865.1 Pseudomonadota bacterium | reverse complement strand
GTGTAGGGCCGGTTGTGGTGCGGGCGGGCGCCGTAGGGGCGTTCGCCCTGCGTCGGGCCGGTTCGCGGACGATCGTCGTGGGTGCGCTCGCCCTGCGGGGCGTCGCGATAGTCGCCGCGTGCCCCTTGATGCTCGGCCGGCGCCGACGGGCGATCGCCACGCGAGCGCTCGCCGAACGGGCGATGGCCGCCGCGGCCGTTGCCGTTGCCTTTGCCCTGGCCATTGCGGTGCTTGGGACCGTGACCGTTGCCGCGATGCTCGCGCGGGCGCTCGTCACGCTCGTCGCGCTGCGGGCGATCCTCGCGGGCACCCGCCGGCGTGGCCGGCATGTCCTCGTTGGCCGGCGTCGGCACGACGGCGATGCGCTGGTTGGTCAGTTTCTCGATGCTCTTGAGCTGGCCGCGCTCGCTGCCGTCGCAGAACGACAGGGCGACGCCCGAAGCGCCGGCGCGCGCGGTGCGGCCGCTGCGATGGACGTAGCTCTCGGCGTCGGCCGGCAGCTCGTAGTTGATGACGTGGGTGACGCCGCTGACGTCGATGCCGCGCGAGGCGAGATCGGTGGCGACCAGCACGCGGGCGCGGCCACGGCTGAAGTTGTCGAGCGCCTTCTGGCGGGCGTTCTGCGACTTGTTGCCATGGATCGCCTCGGAGCGGACGCCGCGATCCTCCAGCGCCTCGGCAACGCGATTGGCGCCGCGCTTGGTGCGGGTGAAGACGATGACGCGCTCCAGCGTGTCGTCGGCCAGCAGATGGCTCAGCAGCGCACGCTTGGCGGCGGCGGGCACGAAGTAGACGCGCTGGTCGATCTTGTCGACGGTGCGGCCCTGCGGGGCGATCTCGACCTTCTCCGGGTTCTTCAGGATCTCAGCCGCAAGCTTGGAGATGTCAGCGGGCATGGTGGCCGAGAACAGCAGCGTCTGGCGCTGCTTGGAGACCGAGGCCACGATGCGGCGCACGTCGCGGATGAAGCCCATGTCGAACATGCGATCGGCCTCGTCGAGGACGAGGAAGCTCACATGCGCCAGCTTGACGTTGCCGCGCTCGACCAGGTCGAGCAGCCGGCCCGGCGTGGCAACGAGGATGTCGACGCCGCGGTTCAGGGTCTCGATCTGGCGACCGAAGCCCAGCCCGCCGATCACCATGCCGAGCTTGAGTCCGAGGCCGCGGCCGTAGGTGTCGAAGCTGCGGGCGATCTGGACGGCGAGCTCGCGCGTCGGCGCCAGCACCAGCGCCCGCGGGTGGCGGGACTGCGGACGCTCGCGGAAACCGGAGAGGTGCTGCAGCACGGGCAGCGCGAAGGCGGCGGTCTTGCCGGTGCCGGTCTGGGCGATGCCCAGCACGTCGCGGCCCTGCAGCAACGCCGGGATGGTGCGCGCCTGGATCGGCGTGGGCACCGTGTAACCGGCGGCATCGAGGGCACGCAGCAACGGCTCGGCGAGGCCGAGATCCGCAAACGAAACATTACTCACTGGAATAAAAGTCCTTTTGGCCGCCGACCGTGCCTTTCGGGCACGCGTATGTGGGGCGGCTTTTGGCCCGTTCCCGCGCGCGGCTGGGACGGCTCTTGTTTGGGGGATTGTCTCGGGATGAGGCGCCGTCGAATGAGAGGCGCATCGCGCGATCGCGAGAAACCTTGCAGCCCGCAGGCTTGCGGGTCGCGCCGTATATGATGCTGCGGCGCAGCGAAGTCAAGTGACGGTATTGAGGCAGTTCTGATGGGACCGCGGGCCTCCAGGCCCGCTCAAATTCATGAGCGAGCCTGGAGGCTCGCGGTCCAAGAGAGCTTAGCGTGCCTTCTTCCTCAACAGCTTGCCCGGCAGGTTGCCGGTCGGCTCGTTGTCGCGCAGCAGCACCTCGCCGTTGACGATGGTGGCGTGCATGCCGTCGCACTTCTGCTTCAGCCGCTTGGCACCGGCCGGCAGGTCGCAGACGACCTCGGGCATTCGCGGGCCGACCGTGTCCGGATCGAACACCACGATGTCGGCCGCCAGCCCTTCGCGCAGCAGGCCGCGATCGTGGAAGCCGAACTGGGTGGCGGTGTCGTTGGTGATCAGCTTCACCGCCTCCTCCAGGGTGAAGGCCTGCTTCTCGCGCACCCAGTGGCTCAAGAGATGCGTCTGCAATGAGGAGTCCATGATCTGCGAGACGTGGGCGCCCGAGTCGGAGAAGGTCACGACCGAGCGCGGATGCTTCATCAGCTCCAGCGCCTCGGCCTGGTCCTCGTTGGCGATCGGCTGGATCATGAAGAACTTCAGGTCGCGCTCGAGCGCCATGTCGATCATCAGGTCGACCGGATGGGTGTTCCTTTGCCGCGCCAGCTCGGCCATCGACTTGTGCGGGCCCTTCATGTCGGTGAGCGCAAAGATCTCGTCCCACTTCGGCGGCCGCGCTTCGGCGCCGCGCACGATCGGGCCCTCGTACGGCTTGGAGGCGATCTCGACCAGCTTACGACGCTTGTCGGCATCGAGCAGCCACTGCTTCTGCTCGCCGAGCGGCCGCTTGCGCATGTCGCGCCACATCTCCCACTTGTCGAACGGCAGATGGGTCTCGAAGGAGAGCAGCACGTTCAGCGCCCGGCTGTGGACCTGGGCGAACATGCGTCCACCCTGTCGGGCGGTGCGGTCCATGATGTCGAACGTGGTGCGCCAGTGCCCCGGGACGGCCTTCCGGTTGAACAGGCCGAAAGTAATCGGCCGCCCGCTCTCGATGGCGAGCCTGCTCAGGTCCTCGTACCAGCGCCGCGCCTTCTCCGCGTCGCCGCGCGGCTCGCCCGCGACCTCGACCATGCCGGCGCCCATGGCCTTGACCAGGGTCTCGAACTCCTCCCAGGTGGCGAGGCGGCTCGCCACCGGCTTGTCGTCCGAGGTCATGTGGCTGACGCTGCGCGTGGTCGAGAAGCCGTGCGCGCCCGCCGCGATCGATTCGCGGGTGTGATGCGCCATCGCCTTGATGTCGTCCTCGGTCGCCTTGTCGGTGAAGGCGCGCTGGCCCATCACATAGGTGCGCAGCGCGCAGTGCCCCATGTAGCCCGCGTAGTTGATGCCCTTGGGCAGCGACTCCAGCACGTCGAGAAATTCCGGGAAGGTCTCCCAGCGCCACTTGATGCCGGCCTTCATGGCGGCGCGGCTGATGTCCTCGGCGCGCTCGAGGTTGCGCATCACGAGATCGGCCTCGGCTTCGCGGCACGGCGCCAGGGTGAAGCCGCAATTGCCCATCAGCACCGTGGTCACGCCCTGGAAGCAGGAGCTGGTGCCAATCGGATCCCAGAAGATCTGCGCGTCCATGTGGGTGTGGCCGTCGACGAAGCCCGGCGAGACGACGCGGCCGTCGGCGTCGATCGTCTCCCTGGCGGCGGCGCCGTTGATGCGGCCGATCTCGGCGATCTTGCCGTCCTTCACGCCGATGTCTGCGCGGTAACGCGGTAGTCCGGACCCATCGACGATCATGCCGTTCCTGACGACGAGGTCGAATGCCATGGCGATCCTCCGGCTATTTCCCCAAGCGTACCCTTCCGCAGAGTGGGGTCAATCGCTGGCGAGCGCATGGCTGCCGTCATAGGATCGCAACCAACAACGAAAGGCGCGAGGAAACATGGAATTCGGCGTCCTGTTCACATCGCATCCGAACCCCACGGAAGAGCCTTACCCTCATCGCGGCGTGCACCAGCGCACGACCGACGAGGTGATCGAGGCCGAGCGGCTGGGCTACGACACGGCCTGGATCGCCGAGCACCATTTCGCCACCAGCTACGGCATCATGCCGGACTGCTTCGCCTACATGGCCTATCTCGCGGCCAAGACCAGCCGCATCAAGATCGGCGCGGCGGTGATCACACTGCCGCTCTACGACCCGATCCGCGTGGTCGAGAACACCTCGTTCGTCGATATCCTCTCCGACGGCCGCGTGAAGCTCGGCGTCGGCTCGGGCTACCGGCCCTACGAGTTCGAGGGGCTGGGCCGCGATTTCGACAACCGCCGCGACATTGTCGAGGAATCGATCGGGCTGATGTTCGATGCCTGGCATCGCCATCGTTGGGACCACAAGGGCAAGTATTACAAGGGCACCGTCAAGGAGCCCTACGAGATGCTGCCGCATCCCATCCAGATGCCGCATCCGCCGCTCTACATGGCGGGCGGCACCGATCGTTCGATCGGATACAGCGGCCGCAACGGCTTCGGCCTGATGCTCTCGACCCTGCCCAGCGTCGAGACGCTGGCGGCGCAGACCGCGCTCTACAAGCGCGAGCTCGCCACGGCGTCGGCGGAGCGGCGCAAGAATCCGGCGGCGGGCGAGATCGACATCGCCCGCTGGGTCTACATCGCCGACACCGACGCTGATGCGCGCGCCGAGACCGAGGAAGCGATCGTGCGCCACATCGCGCATTTCGGCGGATCGGGCACCAGCAGCTATCTCGGCTCGGTCTCCGAGAAGGGCAGCGCGATCAAGTACGACGACCTCGCCTCGACGCTGCTGCACGGCTCGGCCGAGACGGTGATCGCCCGCCTGCGCGAGATGCAGGCCAGGACCGGCATGACCTCGCTGCTGCTGCACTATCCGCCCTATTACGGGCGCGAGAAGACGATGAAGAGCCTAAGACTGTTCGCCGAGCGCGTGATCCCGGCCTTCCGCCCGCCGGCGCGTCGGGCGGCGGCGGAGTGACGGGACGCAACAACGCGCTGGGAGCTCTCTTCATCCTGCTGGCGACGTTCTGCTACGCCAGCATGGACGCGATCAGCAAATTCCTGGTGGCCGACTATGCGGTCGTCCAGATCATGTGGGTGCGCAGTGCGCTGATCTTCCTGTTCAGCTGGCTCATCGTGCGCCGCCAGGGGCTGGTCGGCGCGCTGCGATCGGAACGGCCGTGGCTGCAGTTCGCCCGTTCGCTGATCCTGCTGATCGAAAGCGCCATCTTCGTGCTCGCCTTCCGCTACCTGCCGCTCGCCGACGCGCACGCCCTGGCCGCGACGTCGCCGCTGATCGTCATTGCCCTCGGCGTATGGTTCCTGGGCGAAAAGGCAGGACTGGCGCGCTGGCTGGCGGTCGCCGCGGGCTTCGCCGGCGTGCTGCTGATCATCCAGCCCGGCCTGCGCAGCGTCGACTGGCCGGTGCTGCTGCCGATCGCCGGCTCGGTCTTGTGGGCGGCCTACCAGATCCTGACGCGCCTCGCCGCGCGGCAGGATTCACCGGAAACATCGTTGATCTGGGCGGCAGCGGTGCCCCTGGTCGCCGTCACCTTCGTCGGACCGATCGGCTGGCAATGGCCCACCCTCACGGCCTGGATCCTGATGGCGCTGATCTCGGCCGTCGGCGCGGTGGGCAACTATGCGATGATCAAGGCGCTCGACCATGCCGAGGCCGGCGCCGTGCAGCCCTACAACTACACGCTGCTGGTCTGGGCGACGGTGCTGAGCGTCGTGGTGTTCGGCGACATTCCCGACGGCTGGACCATTTTAGGCGCGGCCATCGTCGTGGCGAGCGGCCTCTATACCTGGCATCACGACCGCCGGGCAGCAGCGGCCACCTGACCGCTACTTGCGGAACATCAGCTCGCAAGCGACGACCGCCGACTCCGCCGTCACGTGGCGATAGCAGAGGTCGAGCGTGTCGACGTTGACGACCGTGCCGTCAAGGTAACCGTCGTCGTCGACCATGTAGACCCGCCTGCCGTCCATCGAGAGCGACCCCATGAGCCGCTCGGTCCTGTTGGCCGACGATACGGTGCCCCAGAATCGCCTGCCGTCCTGGCCCTCGATCTTGAGGGTGATGACGACGTCGTTCAGTCGATACTTGCCGGCCGGCTTGGTTCCCAGGCTGCCGGGAGGCGGATGATGACCGGCCGGCCCGTCGACGATGGCCTGCGCCGTGCCCGTCCAGGTGCCCTTCATGTCGATGACGTTCTGGGCGTCCGCCCGACCTGCCGCGAACGCTGCGGCAATTCCCAACAGTGCAATCGTACCCTTGGGCATCGCTGTTCCTCATCAGTACGAACACAGACTATCGCGGCCAAGCCCTGAGCGCCGTCAGCCCGCCGTCGATCGGCAGCAGCACGCCGGTCACCCAGCGCGCCTCGTCGGAGGCGAGATAGACCGCGCCATAGGCGATGTCCCACGCCGTGCCCTCGGTCTGCATCGGCACCATCTTCTTGCGCCGCTCGCGCGCCTCGGCGCCGAGATGGGCGACCATCGGCGTGTGCACCGAGCCCACGATGATGCAGTTGGCGCGGATGTTCTGCGTCGCATAGTCGGCCGCCACCGACTGGGTGAAGCCGTGCAGGCCCGCCTTGGCGGTCGAATAGGCGAGGGCGCCGGGACTGCCCATCAGGCCGACGGCACCGGCGATCGACGACACCATGATGATCGAGCCGCCGCCGCGCTTCTTCATCTCGGGGATGCAGTACTTGCTGCACAGCATCGTGGTGGTGAGGTTGGCCTCCAGCACCTTGTGCCAGTCGGCCGGCGTCACAGTCTCGGGCGTGCCCGGCGCGCCCACCCCGACATTGTTGTGCAGAATGTCGAGCCGGCCGTAGGTCTTGGCCGCGAAGGCCGCCATCGCCTCGGCCGCGTCGGCCTTGGCGACGTCGCCCGCGAACACCGAGGCCTCGCCGCCCTCGTCCTTGATCTGCCTGGCGAGTTTCTCGGCACGCTCGGCGCTGCGATTGACCAGCACCACCTTGGCGCCCTCGCGGGCGAACAGGATGGCGGTCGCCATGCCGTTGCCGACGCCCTCGCCGCGCGGCGCCGCACCGGTCACCACCGCCACCTTGCCTGCAAGCCGTCCGGCCATTTCTCTCCCCTTCGCTCGGTGCTATCTCAAGCCGAGCTTAGCTGGAGGACTCGTATCGTGGCCAGCAACCAGACCCATGAAGGCGGCTGCACCTGCCGCCAGGTGCGCTATCGCGTGACCTCCAAGCCGCTGTTCGTGCATTGCTGCCATTGCCGCTGGTGCCAGCGCGAGACCGGTGCCGCCTTCGCGCTCAACGCCATGATCGAGGCCGACCGCGTCGAGCTGCTGGCGGGCCAGCCCGAGATGGTCGCCACGCCCTCGGCCAGCGGCAAGGGCCAGAAGATCTGGCGCTGCCCGACCTGCCGCATCGCCGTGTGGAGCAACTATTCCGGTGCGGGCGACGCGGTACGTTTCGTGCGCGTCGGCACGCTCGATGATCCCGACGCCATGCCGCCCGACATCCACATCTTCACCATGTCCAGGCAGCCCTGGGTCGTGCTGCCCGAGGGCACGCCCGCTGTGCCGGAGTTCTACGACATCAAGGCGACCTGGCCGGCCGAGAGCCTGGAGCGGCGCAAGGCGATGCGGCGCGGTTAGCAGCATGGCGCTCGCCCCGGCGACCCGCGACAAACTTCTATCCGTCGGCACGAAGCGCGTCCTGACGGCTCTCACCAAGCACGGCCTGAAACGACGGCCGCTGCCCGGCCTGCGGCCGCTGACGGCCGCTCAGGACGCGATGGCCGGTGAAGCGGGCAAGGCCATCGACGACTTGCCGCCCGGCGGTGTCCTGGTCATCGAGGACAGCACGCTTTCGGTGCCGGTGGCTCTTCTCGCACGCCGGCGCGCGGCCGGAATCGTGAGCGACAGGCCATTGCGCAATGCGGCGGAGATCGCCCGCGCCGGACTCCCGGCCTGGGCCCGGTCCGCCAGCCCGGCAGCGAAGCCGCTGCAGATCGAGGCCGGCGACATCGTGCTGGCCGACCGCAACGGCGTGATCGCCATCCCGGCCAACCTCGCCGACCAGGTCGCCGAGGAGGCGGTCGAGGCGGTGGCCTACGAAGAGTTCGTCGCCGAGCAGGTGAGCGCGGGCGGCGGCGTCTACGGCCTGCATATCCCGAGCGGCGAGACAGCGCGCCGCGCCTTCGCCGCATGGCGGCGCATCAAGGGCCGCTAAGAGGATGACGGGTTCAGCTGGAGTCCGCCGGCCCCATCGTGCCTGCCCGGTCTATTGCAGCCGGCTGAGATCGACGACCAGGGCGGCGACGTTGCGCGTGCCGATGCCGACGACGAGGATGTCGGTATCGACGCGCATGTACTGATGGCCGGCCGGCGACGGCGACAGCCTGGCGATCAGGCCGGGCGGCGGCGCCTCGGCCTTCAGGCCGTCGGGCAACGGCTGGTCGAGACGCCACGTCTTCGCCGGGAGAGCAGCAGGAGCGCCGCAGGCCTTGTCCCGGCGCACCAGCGGCGCCGGGCAGCGGCCAGCCGCGATCTCGTCGCGGTAGTAGGCGAAAGCGGCGTCACGGTCGCGTTGCGGCACGACCATGTTGAGGGTCGGCAGCGGACCGTCCTTGGCCGGCGGCTTGGTCTGCTGCGCCGGAGCCGAGGCAGCGGGTGCTCCCTGACGGGCAGGCGGCGTCTGCGCCGCCACGGGCAGTGCGACGCAGGCCGCGAGAGCGATCACGACGATACGCATGTCTAACCTGGCCAATAGTGAAGAAGCTCGGTCGCCAGCCACCTCGCCAGGGCGGCGTTCACCGCCACCGGCTGCTCCTGCGCCATCCAGTGACCCGAGCGAACGACGACCTCGGCGAGCTGAGCGCAGTCGCGGCGCATCGGCTCGGCGAGCCGCGACGTCATGGTCTCGCAGGTCAGGTCGTAGGCGCCGTGCAGGAAGAGCACCGGCATGGCGAGCTTGCCGCCGTTCGGCACCCGGCGGGCATAGTCGGCGTTGACCTTGTGGTTCATGTACCAGGAATCGGGGCCGAAGAAGCCGTTGCGCGTCAGCGCCGCCGTGTAGGCGTCGAGGTCCTGCTCGGTGATCACGGCGGGATCGCGCGGGAAGTCGGGGAATCCGTTGGAGCCCACCCAGCCGCCGTTCTTGCGCACCGAGGCGGTGCGGCTCTGCTTGCCGACCGATCTGGGATCGCCCTTGCGGAACAGCGCCTTCACCGTATTGCGCACATTGGCTTCGAACCCCTTGCAGGCCTGATCGAAGTTCTCCTCGTAGAAGACTTGGTAGTCCCACTGGCCGGCCGGAAACTCGGCCTCGGGATAGACCGTGCGATCGACCAGCCCGACCACGGTGTCGAGCGTGAAGCCGGTCGCGAGGTAAGGCACGCAGAGGCTCGCCACGCCTTCCGCTTTGTCGGGATGGTGGGCGGCGATGTTCCAGACGACGGGGCTGCCCCAATCGTGGCCGATCCACACCGCCTTGTCGCGGCCGAGCGAGGCCAAGAGCTCCAGCATGTCCTCGACGATCAGCTCCTGTGCGAAGTCCTCGTGCCGCATGTAGGTGCTGGAGCGGCCGTAGCCCCGCATGTCGGGCGCGATGCAGCGGAAGCCGAGCGCCGCCATCGCCGGAAGCTGGTGCCGCCACGACAGCGAGAGCTCGGGCCAGCCATGGCAGAAGACCAGCAGCGGACCATCCTGCGGGCCGCAGGCGAGATAGCCCGTGATGTGACGGGAGGTCTTGAGCGTGTGTTCCGTGAACGCAACTGTCATACCCTACTCCAATAATCGGCCAGCTTGGCCGCAAGCCACCTCGTCAACGCCGCATTGACCGCGACCGGCTGCTCCTGGGCCATCCAATGCCCCGACTTCACCACCACCTCGGTGAGGTCGCTGCAATCGGCGCGCATCGGCTCGGCAAAGCGCGAGTTCACGGTTTCGCAGGTCGTGTCGTAGGCGGCGTGGAGGAACAGCACCGGCATCGCCAGCTTCGGCGACCTGGCCTGCTTGGCGTATCGGCTGTTGGCCTCGTGGTTCATGTACCAGGCGTTCGGCCCGAAGAAGCCGTGGCGCGTCAGCGCCGCGGTGTAGGCATCGAGGTCCTGCTCGGTGATCACGTCGTCGTCGCGCGGCACGTCGGGACAGGCGCCGGCGCCGAACCAGCCGCCGTTCCTGCGCACCGACGCCGTCGCCGAGGGCTTGCCGACGGCGGCGGGATTGCCCTTGCGGAACATCGCCTTCACGACGTTGCGGATGTTGGCCTCGAAATCGCGCTGCGCCTTGTCGAAGTTCTCTTCGTAGAACAGGTGATAGTCCCACTGGCCGACCGGATAGATGTCGATGGGATAGATCGAACGGTCGACCAATGCGAGACGGTTCTCGATGCTGTTGCCGGCGGCGATATACGGCACGCACAGGCTCGCCACGCCCGCCACCTTGTCGGGATGGTGCGAGGCGATGTTCCACACCACCGAGCTGCCCCAGTCGTGGCCGATCCATACCGCCTTGTCGCGGCCGAGCGAGGCCAGCAGTTCCAGCATGTCCTCGACGATCGGCTCCTGCGCGAAATCCTCGTACCGCGCATAGGTGCGGGAGCGGCCGTAGCCGCGCATGTCGGGCGCCACGCAGCGGAAGCCCAGCGCCGCCATCGCCGGAAGCTGGTGCCGCCACGACAGCGAGAGCTCGGGCCAGCCGTGGCAGAAGATCAGCAGCGGGCCCTTTTCCGCTCCGCAGGCGAGATAGCCCGTGGTGTGGCGGGCGGTCTTGACGGTGTGTTCGGTGACCGGGAATGTCATGGCAAGGAGGCTTCCATGGAAATCGATACCGGCACAACCGAACTTTTGTGCGAGGTCCGCGACGGCGTGGCACTGATCACCCTGAATCGCCCCGAGGCGCGCAACGCCATGTCGGACAAGCTCACCCCCGCGTTGCGCACCCAAATCCGCGAGCGCGGCGATGATCCCGATGTCGGCGCCATCC